>DATIWU010000106.1:0-7029 GCA_035519195.1 Gemmatimonadales bacterium | reverse complement strand
GGCTCTTCGCTAGGATCCGTTCGGCGATCTCGAGCCTGCGGTGCAGCTCGGTGTTCGCCGGGTCGCGGTCTGCCTGTGCCCGGAGCGTCTCGACCCGGCGCCGGGCCGCGGCGGGCTCACAGATCCGGGTACCGCCGAAGACCACGACGGTGTGGCGGATGCCGTGCAGTTCGAGCAACCGCTCGGCCTTGTAATAGTCGAGCTGGAGCCGCACCGCACGCATGTCGTCCCGCTGCAGAAAATCGACATCCTTGTCCGCCACGCGGTAGCTCGGGCTCTCGAGAATCGTACGCACCCGCGCGGGCGCGCGGGGATCCTCCTCCGCCGATTTGGGCGCCTCGGACGGCAGCGGTTCGCGCCGGGCGTGCGGGTGCGGGGGCACAGGAATCGCGCCGCGCGGCTTTACGTGCTCATTCTTCATTATTCTTGCTCCTGGATCGTGTTGTTCGTGTGACGACGTTGGCCGGGAATGCGAGAGCGTGCAAGCGGCAGGTGGAGTACCGAACGATTGAGCGCCGCACTCCGTACCTAGTGGAGATGACCATGGACGACCGCGCGGTAATCCAGACGGAGCAGCTCACGCGAACATTCGGCGGGAGTGAGTTGCCGGCGGTCGATCACCTCGATCTTTCCGTACCGGGCGGCGTCATCTTCGGGCTGCTCGGCCCGAACGGCGCGGGAAAGAGCACGACCATCAAGATGTTGACGACCCTGTTGCCGCCAACGTCGGGGCGCGCAACGGTGGCCGGATTCGACATCGTGCGGCAGGCGTCTCAGGTGCGCCGGCGCATCGGGTACGTCCCGCAGCTCCTCTCTGCGGATGCCGGACTCACGGGCCGGGAAAATCTGCTCCTCTCGGCGCGCTTGTACCGCGTCCCGGCCGACGAGCGCAGTGCCCGTCTCGCACAAGCCTTGGGGTTCATGGATCTCGTGGACGCCGCGGATCACCTGGTGCGCACCTACTCCGGAGGCATGATCCGCCGCCTCGAGATCGCCCAGGCCATGTTGCACGAGCCCGAGGTGCTGTTTCTCGACGAGCCCACCATTGGACTGGATCCCGTCGCGCGTCGCGCGGTGTGGGAGCGGTTGCGCGAGCTCAAACGCCGCTCGGCGACGACGATCCTTCTCACCACCCACGATATGGAGGAAGCCGACGCGCTGTGCGACACGCTCGCCATCATGCACCAGGGAATCATCGCGCAGGCGGGAGCGCCGGCGGCCCTCAAGTCCGCGCTGGGCGCGGACGCAACACTCGAAGACGTGTTCATCGCCGTAGTCGGCGGCTCGATCGAAGAGGGAGGAACGTACCGTGACGTCCGTCGCGCCCGTACCACGGCCCATCGGCTCGGCTGAGACCGGAGCGATCGCGGGCTTCGCCGGATCGGCGCTGGCGATCGCGGAAATGGAAGCGCGCAAGCTGGCGCGCGATCCGACCGAGCTCGTCAGCCGGGCGATACAGCCGGTGCTCTGGCTGATCGTTTTCGGTGAAGTCTTCACCCGCACCCGCGCCATTCCGACCGGCGCGCTGAGCTATCTCGAATTCATGGCTCCCGGCGTGCTGGCGCAGGGTGTGCTCTTCACGGCCATTTTCTATGGCATTGCGGTGATCTGGGAGCGCGACCTGGGGATCATTCACAAGCAACTCGCCAGTCCGGCGCCGCGGACGAGTCTCGTGCTCGGGAAAGCGATGGCGGCGGGCATTCGGGCGTTGCCGCAGGCGATCATCATCTTTCTGCTCGCCGCGTTGCTGGGGTTGCGGCTCGAGATCGGGGCGTACCCGCTCACGGCGGTGCTTGCCCTCGTGCTCCTCGGCGCCGCGACCTTTGCCACGTTCTCGCTGATCGTTGCGTGTATCGTAAAGACGCGCGAGCGGTTCATGGGAATCGGGCAGCTGCTCACGATGCCGCTGTTCTTTGCGAGTAACGCGATCTATCCCCTCGAGCTGATGCCGGCCTGGCTCCGCGCCGTAGCACGTGTCAATCCGCTCACGTATCTGGTCGATGGCCTGCGGGCGGAGATGATCGCGGGCGCCACGAGCCGCTTCGGTGTGCTCACCGATCTCGGTGTTCTGTTCATGCTCTTCACGGCGCTCGTGCTTCTCGCGGCACGCCTCTACCCCGGGCTGGCCCGCTAAGAAACACTCAGGGCGATTTCAGGAAGGCTTCAGGGCGGCGCGCGTACTGTGAGCGCATCTGCTCGAACGAGGTCGCGATGAAGTCGCCCTTCATACTGGCCGCGGTGATCGGGATGGGGGCGTGTGGCACGGTCTTCATGACGGCGCACGCTCCGACGGAGTCGCGCGGGCTCAAGCCGGGAGCCAAGTTCCGCGTCGTCGCCACGATCGCGACGGGCGCCTCGGAGAACGCCATTCGGGTGTCCGCGCACGTCCGGGACAGGCTAAACGCCGCGGGAATTCCGGCTGTGCCGAGCGGCGGCCGGTGGGACTCCGAGCGAGAGGCCGTGCGCGACATCTGTGAACGCACCGACGTCCTGATCGATGGCGTGGTGTTTGTGGAGGCGATCCGGTTGAGGCTCGTTGACTGTGAGAACGGCATGACCGCGTACGCCGTCAGCGGCGAGACCGGGAGTCCGGGAATTGACGTGCTCATTGATCATCTGATCGCGTTCCTGAACGAGGGTCCCGAGGGTCCCGGGCCGAGCCCCGGCGCCGAGCGGCCCGTCTCCTAGATCGGTCCCATGGACTCTCCAGCGAGGAAACAGCCCCCCGTCTCGAAACCACCGCTGCGACTGACGATCTGGTTGTTGGTCCTGCTTGCGGGTCTTGGCCTGCTCGCGCGCCTCATGCCGGTAACTGCATCGGGGTCGGAGATCGCGTATTCCGATCTTACCCGTGAGCTCGCCCGGGGGAATGTCGCCGGGGTCGAGATCAACACCGACGAGCGGCAGGCGGGGGGACAGTTCCGCACGCCTGTTCTGATCGGCGCGAATACGGTGAAGCAGTTCCGCGTTGCCTTGCCCTTCGAGGATCCCGCCCCGCTCGTGGCGCGCCTCGAAGCGCAGGGTGTGCCGATTCGAGCCGTACGGCCCGCGTCGTGGCTCGCGATTCTCCTCTCGGTGCTGCCATGGCTGTTGATCGGGGGCGTGTGGTTGCTGGTGGCTCGACAAACCCGGGCGGTGAGCGCGGGAGCCCTGTCGTTCGGGCGAGCGGGCGCGAAACAGGTGTCTCGCGAGCAACCACAGGTGACGTTTGCCGACGTCGCGGGCGCCGACGAGGCGAAAGCCGAGCTGCAGGAAGTGATCGACTTTCTGCGCGAGCCGTCGCGGTTCCAGCGGGTCGGGGGACGGCTGCCAAAGGGCGTGCTGCTGGTGGGCCCGCCGGGCACGGGGAAGACGCTCCTCGCGCGCGCCGTCGCGGGTGAAGCGGGCGTCGCGTTCTTCTCGATCTCCGGATCCGATTTCGTCGAGTTGTTCGTGGGAGTGGGCGCCGCGCGCGTGCGCAGTCTCTTCGAGCAGGGGAAGGCGAACGCGCCCTGCATCATCTTCATCGACGAGCTCGACGCCGTGGGGCGTCAACGCGGTGTGGGGCTGACGGGCGTGCACGAGGAGCGTGAACAGACGCTCAACCAGCTCCTGGTGGAGCTGGACGGCTTCGAGCCTGCCCAGGGCGTGATCGTACTCTCGGCAACCAACCGCCCCGACGTGCTCGATCCGGCGCTGCTTCGGCCGGGCCGCTTCGACCGGCAGGTGGTGGTGGAATTGCCCGACGTGCGCGCGCGGGAACAGATCCTTGCCGTCCACGCGCGCAAGATCCGGCTCGCGGAGAACGTGGACCTCGCCGGCATCGCCCGCGGAACGCCCGGACTATCGGGCGCGGATCTGGCGAATCTGGTGAACGAAGCCGCGCTGTTTGCGGCGCGTCGCAACAAGGATCAGGCCGACCGCCAGGACTTCGCGGATGCGCGAGACAAGGTGATGCTCGGCATCGAACGGCGCAGTCTGGTCCTCACCCCCGAAGACCGGCAGCTCGCCGCGTATCACGAAGCGGGGCACGCGCTCGTCAACCTGCTGATTCCGGGGCTCGATCCCGTGCAGAAGGTGACGATCGTGCCTCGTGGCCGCGCTCTGGGCATCACGTTTTCGCTTCCGGAACAGGATCGGCGCAGCTACACCAAAGCGTATCTCCTGGGCCGGCTCGCGGTCGCGTACGGCGGGCGCGCGGCGGAGGAGATCGTGTTCGGACCGGAGCGTGTCACGACGGGGGCCGCGAACGATCTCGAACAGGCAACCGATCTTGCGCGGCAGATGGTGACGCGATTCGGCATGAGCGATGCTCTTGGTCCGATCACGGTGCAAGACCACGCGGAGCTGGGGAGCCTCGGGCGGGACATCGTGCAACGACTCGAGGTCTCGCCGCACACCGCCGAGCTCGTGGACGACGAAGTGCGCCGCCTCGCCCAGGACGCCCGCCTGCGCGCCGCGAATCTCATCGCCACAAACCGGGCCACGCTTGACCGCCTGGCAGCGGCATTGTTGGAGCACGAGACGCTCGAGCGCGCCGAGGTCGAGGCGATCCTTCGCGCTGCGGCGCCAGCGCGGGCGGCGTGAACGAGCCGATCTTCACGCGCGATTCACGAACTCCTCAGGCCTGCCCAATAGTCTTGACCTGAGACACGCAAATCATGGAGGCGGTTATGAACGGGAAGCATGCGCCATCGCGCCTCGTCGGATCCGTGATCCTGACGATCGCCGCACTGTCGCTCGCGCTGATCGGAGTCGCTCGAGCGCAAGGCACGTCCGGCGCGAGCGCCGACGTGCATTCATACGTGATAGACTCCAACGCCAGTCTGGCCTGGTGGCAGGTGAATCCTCATATGAAGCACCTGTGGGCTACGACCTGCCCGCTCGATCCCTCGTGGCTTCCCGGCGAAGGGCGAAGCTCGGGGATGGGCGTTGACGAGCACATGTTCGATTTCCCCCCGGAAGACACGACGCACATCCCGCTGCTGCAGCGCGTGCGGGTGCGTCCCGTGTGCACCGAGGCAGTCCACGGCCATCTCATGACGCCGGACACGGCAACGTGGATCGATACGCAGGGACGCATCGTGGTTGAAGCAGCGGCGCTCGTGAGCGGCGAGAAACAGCGCGATGAATTCGCGCGCAAGAGCGTGTTGGAGACCGATAAGTACCCGCAGATCGTCTTCAACATCGAGGGGATCATGGACGCGAAGCGCACGGGTGACACGACGACCGCGCTGGCGGTCGGCGAATTGATGCTGCATGGCAAGTCCACGCCGATCGCCGTTCACGTACTATCCTGGCACGAGAACGGCACCCTGCGGGTGCGGGGCCGCTGGTACATGACCCCCAACGAGCTGTGGAGCAAGTACGGCATCTCCAAACAGGCCATGGCGCTGGGCGTTGGAATGGGGATCTGGAAACAGCTCTGGATGGGCGTGGATCTCGTGCTTCGTCCCGAGCCCGTTCGATCCGCGCGATACTAAAGGAGCCGTGATCCGCTCTTGCTTCGTCCCGGTTTCATGGCGCTTTTACGGGAAAGCGATCATCGTTGTCAGAGTAATGAGCAGCAGGCACTCGACACTTCAGCACGCGGGAGAACAGCCATGACGATTACGAAGAAGATCCTCAGGGAAGCGGCGCAGCGAGCGGTGGATCGGGCGCGGACGGAGGGCAAGCGTACGGCGCGGCAAGCGGCGCGGCAGCTGGCGATCGCGGCTGACGTGGCGATTGTCGAAGCCGGCAAGGCCGCGAAGCGCCGTCAGCGCCGTCGCGCGGCGAAGCGGGCGCTCAAGGCGGTCGGGAAGGCAGCGCTCGTAGCAGGCGCCGCGACCGCTGCGACGATCGCGATTCGGCGCGCCCGCCGCGCGGCCGACTAGGCCGACTCACGAGCGGCGGCCCCGCCTCGCGCGCCGGCTCAGGCCGCGTGCGCGAGGCAGGTGCGCGCCCAGGGAAGGACGTCCAGCCGGTCGAAGGGAATGGGCTCGCCCGCGCGTTCGCATACTCCAAATTCACCAGGATGGTGGTAGAGGCGCTCGAGCGCCGCGTCGATTTCCGCTAACTCGTGCGTCTGGCGGGCCGCATTGGAGGCGTCCAGCTCGCGGTCTGCCGTATCGCTCCCGAGGTCCGCCAGGTGGGACCGGAACGTAGAGAGTTCCCCAGTCTCCTCCTGGACGGTGTCGCGCGTTGCCGCGGCGTAACGGGCCAGCGACCGCGTCACACGGTCCCGCTCCTCCAGCAGCCTTCGCTCCAAATGCTTGCGCTGTGCGGTCGTCATGGGCATGCAATCCTCGATTCTGGAACGGACACTCAGCCGCGTTACCGCAAGGTGTGTGCCGATTGAGCTGATGATGTGCGACCCGTGAGATAGGTCGTGAACCAGTCGCTCGCAAACGTCGCCACGCGTTCCAGAGTTCCCGGTTCCTCGAAGAGATGTGTCGCGCCGGGAACCACCGTCAGCCGCTTGGCGCAGCGGAGCCCGTTCAACGCATCCTTATTCAACTCCAGTACATCCCAGTCATTGCCGCCCACGATCAGCAGGGTCGGCGCGGTCACGCGACGCAGTGCCTCGCCGGCGAGATCGGGACGGCCGCCGCGCGATACGATCGCCCCGATGGCGTCGGGGTGATCCGCGGCCGCCACGAGGGCGGCGGCGGCGCCGGTTGACGCTCCGAAGTAGCCGAGGCTGGCGTTGTCGAGGCCAGCCTGGGACTCGACCCACTCACGCGCCAGCTCCAGCCGCTCGGCGAGCAGCTCAATCGCAAACACATTCCGGCGATCACGTGCCTCGGGGTCCGTAAGCAGGTCGAACAGCAGCGTTCCAATGCCCGCCTGCTGGAGCGCCTCCGCGACGAACTGATTCCTGGGACTCAGGCGACTCGAGCCGCTGCCGTGCGCGAACAAGACCAGTCGTTCAGCGTTGTCGGGCAGGCAGAGCGTACCGGGCAGCGTGACGCCGCGTGTCGAGATGACCACTTCGCGTGTTGTCATGATTGCCTCCGGCAATGCACCGAGGAAAGGGTGCGAATGCGCGAATGAACCTGGGCTGAGGAT
>DATIWU010000105.1:0-26141 GCA_035519195.1 Gemmatimonadales bacterium | reverse complement strand
GAAGGAAGTGCGGCGTCCCGGCCAGGGACGGCTGCACGCCAGTCGTATTGTCGGCGCAGCGAGCCACCAAGAGCGCCAACACGAGTACAGTCATGAAGCGGCGGACGAACATCCTAGCCTCCAAGGGCGGTCGGTTTCGGGTTACCAGGCTATCGCGAAGTTCGAGTACCGCGACAGCAACACGACGACACGTCGAATCCGTTGACTCGGGACACTCTGTCCTGCTTCGCGAACCTGGCGTCCGAGATCGGCCTGCATCACCGGACTATTCACTGGGTGATTCCCTGCTGCTGCACTCACGGGCGCTTCGCCCTCGCAAGCTTGGCCAGACGGGACGATGGCGGCGTGGCGGTCGGTCGACGCCGGGGCAGGAACGGCAGCCCACGACGTTCCAGTCGCCCCACCAACCAGCAACCCAACGACCAAGAGAAAAGGGGTCTTCACCGTCTTCCGACTCCTGTGCGACAGGTGGACCTTGACGACGGCGATCACATTCGGCACCTTCCGTTCGGTCCCGTAATGTGAACGATGGTACGCTATAACTGTCCACCAAGATATGCCTAAAATGTCACCTGGCAAGACCGTAAATGGACCGAAACCGGTCCCGATAACGGAGCGACTGGCCACCCTCATGGATGTGTTCAGTCCGTGGGACGGTATCACGTTGACGTACAAGCACTTCGCCGCTGAAATCGGGGAGCCGGTAACTGTGGCGGCTCTGAAGAAATGGGCCAGCCGCAAGAAATTCCCGGCCGACGCGGCGCGCACGATCGTCGCCAAGGCCAAGGAGCGGGGCCTGAGCGGCGTGACGCTGGAGTGGGTCCTGTGGGGAGAGGGACCGACTCCGCAACGGACCAGCGCCAAAGCCCTCCCCGCCGAACCGGCTGCGCGCCCGGCAAAGCCCGCCCCGGACGACCCTCGCGAGCTCGCCGTGCAGATCGCCGAAGCCCTCAAGGCCGACCTTGGTCACAACGAATTTGGACAGTGGTCATCGACGGAAGTACAGCACACCGTGCTCTGGTCGCTCAAGGATTTGGCGCGGCGGCTCTGGGTGTTGCGGTTCGCGATGGGCGAGACCTTCAAGCTTACCGATGAGTGGGCGGCGCAGGTCGGGCTGCCATTCCGTCCGCCCCAGCTGCCCGCCGGCGGGACTGAAGGCATCACGCAAGGGATGAAGGAAACGCCGCGGGTGTAACGCTCACCTCCCACTCTCCGTGGGAGACCACTAGACTTCCTGCTCGCTGTGGGGCAGGGTAGCTCAGGTGGTTAGAGCACCACACTCATAATGTGGGGGTCGCGGGTTCGAGTCCCGCCCCTGCTATGCGAAAAAGCGAAGCCCCCGGCCGAAACCGGGGGCCTTTGTGTTATGCGTGCTTACTTCGCACTCACCGTGACTTCGATCTGCCGCGGCCGCGCCTTCTCGACCTTCGGCAGGGTCAGGCTCAATACGCCGTGCTCGTACGTGGCCTTGATGTGCTCGGTGTCGACCGTGGACGGCAGCGTGAAGCTGCGCTCGAACGAGCCGTAGGTTCGCTCGTACCGGTGGACCCGCTCGCTGTGCTCCTCCGCCTTCTGCTGCTTCGCGCCGTAAATCGTCATCAGATTGTTCTCGAGCGAGATCTTGACGTCGTCCGGGGTCACGCCCGGTACCTCAACATTGATCCGGATGGCGCTCGCATCCTCGAAAATGTCGACGGGCGGGACCCATGACGCGCCAGCGCTGTCCCGATACCGCCAATCGAGTGTGCCAAGTGCATCGTTGAACAACCGGTTGATGCGCTGCTCGAGCGACGTTCCGGTCTCCTGCGCGCCGTCGCGAATGATGCCGACCATGGGTTGCTCTCCTTTTTCAGTTCAGTTCCGTTCAGTTCCGTTCAGGTGTATCAGGCTTGTTGGCGACTGCCGCCAGGCGCGAAAGCAACCGGCGTGCCGCTCTTGCGTGGAGACGGGGTTGCCGAGTTGGCAAGCCCGGGTTGCCGACTCGGCGCGGTATGCCGGTTTGACAACTCGGAGACCTCCCGGCGAGCTTACTACTTGATCCCTGACGACAGGACGCTCGGCGTGCTCCCTCGCTATCTCTTCCCGTTCAGTGCGCTAGCGCTGCTGTTCCTCGGCGCCTGTCATACCGTGCGTGAGGTTCGACCCGCCGATCTCGAGACCGGCCGCGCCCCGGATCGCGTGTGGATCACGTTCCCGGATCATTCGACGATGTACGTGCAGCAACCCGAGGTTGCCGGGGATACGCTGGTCGGAATGGTGCACGGGGAGCCCGAGCGGGTGGTGTTGAACGATTCCGTGACCATCAAGACTCGCGAGCCGGCGCCGATGAGAACCGTGGCGCTCGCCATTGCGGGAGGTGCGGCTCTGGTGGGGACATTGATGTATCTCCAGAGTCGCCCCGATGTCGGAACCACGACCAGCTGCTACTACAACATCATCGGATCGACCGTGAATCCCTGTTGCCAGGGCACCCCCGACAGCCTGCCCTGCTGACGCAGGTCATTCAGTGGCTCCGGGGTGCACGGGCGCGCCTTCGATGATGACCTGTCCGAGCGGAGTGTAATGCTTCCAGTCGGGTGACAGCCCGATATCGTGAATGATGACGCGCAGTCGCGTCAGCGCCCCGCTCTCCTCCCGCCGGTACCAGGTGAACCAGGCATTCCGAATCCAGTGATCCTTCTCGTTCGGGATTCGCACCCGATCGAGCGCTTCTTTCTTGTCCTTGGCGCGATGCATCTTCCTGCACTCGGCGGCCGGCGCGTCGAGCGGCTCCACGCATTCGTCATCGAACGTATGGAACGTGACGCGGTACTTGATCGGCCCGAGCTCGGGACGAGCCCCGAGTATCGTGTCGCCTGAATCCGCCGGCTGAGCATTCAGGCGCAGCAGGTAGTACCGGAAGATCTGCTCGATGGAGGCGCCGATCCGGTACGCGCGAACCCACTGAGCGTCAGAATCGGGACCGGCTTTGAGCCGGTCCTCTTCCTGTGGATCGCGGGTGGTGCCCGGGACGACGGGAATATCCTGCGCGCTGTAGGGTATCTGAGCTACGGCCCGCACCGTCGGCGCGAGCAGGAGGAGCGCGAGAAGCCAACCGTCACGCCGGCGGCCCGGCACGTTTCCAGCAAGTGACATGCGATCGAAGTCCTTGTAGGGAGAAAGGTCGCGGAAACCTATGCGGCTCGAGAGGAAGCGCTATCCTCGACATAGCGGCATGCGCCAATACCCAATTAGCTTAGAAGTGCCTTCGCCAATCCTCGCCAACGAGGTTTTCTCATGGTTCGATTTGTACACTTGCACCTCGCAGTCGGTGCGGCCTGCTGCCTGGCACTCGTCGCTTGTCATACCCTGCAACCGGTTTCCGCCACGGAGCTGAACCCAACGACCGATCCTCAGGTCTGGGTGACGCAGGCCGATCACAGCACGATCGTGCTCGACGAACCCCGGGTTGTGGGGGACACGTTGAACGGTCTGATCCACGGAGAATCTCACCGGGTGCCGCTATCCGACGGGGTTTCGTTGCGTGTCAAACGTAACGCCCCGATTCGGACCGCGGCCGTCGTGGCGATTTCCGGGGCGGTACTCCTGGGTGGCATGTACTACATGGAGCATCAGCCCGATGTGAACGCGAGTGCGCAGACCTGCGAGACGGGCCGGTTCGGCGATCTGCCGGTACCGTGCTGCCAGCTCGAGGCCATGCCGTCGACTCCGTGCTGAGCTAGTCCACTTGTCCAGCCGGGATGTGGCGCCGCACCGGTAGGTTCCGCGCTATCCTGCGCCAGCGCTGCCCCGTCTGCTTCCAGGGGCGGATGTTCAGCGGTCCCTTCACGATGCGCGACCGCTGTCCGGTGTGCGGGCATCAATTCGAGCGCGAACAGGGCTTTTTCCAAGGCGCCATGTACGTGAGCTACACCCTGGGGGTGTTCGTGTTTGCGTTCCTGGTCGGGACTTGCTGGCTGCTCCTGGCCTCGCGCATCGGCCCGATTCGCACGGTCCTCGTGGCCGCCCTGTTGTACTTCCCGCTCGTTCCCGCCTTGTTTCGCTATTCCCGGGTCATCTGGGCCCATGCCAATATCGGCACCCTCGGGTCGGAAGGTGACGTTCGTCACGGGTTCACCGGCAGCGACCCCTAAGTTGGGGGCGTTTTTTACGCGCGCCCTACCAACCCAGCTACAGGAGGGGTCATGCTTCGCGCTCATGTTGCGCTGCTCGCGGGCGCCTGCGTACTGCTTATGCCGGGCCGCAGTGCCGCCCAGTCGCGCTGGGAAAACCAGGTCGGCGACCAGCTTTCGACCGCGGCTCGCGTGTTCTCGGAGAAGGGCTTCGAGTCGACGCACGACCGCTATACGGGGACGCTGCGTCAGGGCGAGTTCGAGTACCTCAATGTCACGCTGCACGCCGGCACCGCCTACGCCCTCGTGGGGGTGTGTGACAATGATTGCCACGACCTGGACCTCGTGCTGTACGATGCGGATGGCAACGAAGTCGATGCCGACCGGAAGACCGATGATACGCCGATCGTGGTCGCCTCGCCGGGCGAGACGGAGCGCTATCGGGTGAAGGTGATCATGGTGAATTGCGCCACGTCGCCGTGCTTCTACGGCATCGGGACGTACGGCAAATAGCGACGTATCTTGTAGGGTCGCCGTCCTGCGGGTTCCTCACCGTCTGACAGGAGATCCTACATGGTCAAGCAGCAGCGCAGTGCCGTGGTGCTAGTCGCGCTTCTCGCTGGAGTGGTTGGGCTGGCGGGCGCACAAGGGGCGGTGAAACCGCAGGCGAAGATCGTCTCGCCCAAGCGCGACGCCGTGATTACGGGATCGACGGTTCAAGTCGTATTGCAGGCGCAGGGAGTCGAGATCGCGCCGGTGGCGGAACAGAAGCCGGGTGCCGCGCATTTCCACCTGTTTCTCGACACCAACCTGACGCCTGAGGATTCGGCGATTCCCGCCGGCGTTCCCGGAATCTGGCACTTGGGAAAGGGACAGACCGAGTACACGCTGGAAGTGCCGCCGGGGGCGCATCGGTTGATTGTCGAGCTGGCTGACAATCACCACGTCCCGTTGAAGGGGGCAGGCACCGATACGGTGAAGTTCACGGTAAAGCCCTGAACGCCGGCTCTGCCGGTCGCGCCGGTTCGTTACGGGCGCGGCCGGTGGGGTGGTTCCAGGTCGCGCCACACGATCGGACGGATATCGCGCGACCGTTGTTCGGCGAACCGCTGGGCTTCGTGCAAGTGCTCTTCGTAGCGGCGGCGCCACTCGGGCGGCATATTGGCGCGGAAGTAGGCTGCGGTCATCACCTCGCCTTGCGCCTCCCGGGCGCTCCCGAACCCCACCTCGAGTACGTCGCCCAGGAAACATGTCGAGCTGCCCGTGTCCATGGCGTTGACCACGCGGCATTCGAAATGCGCGTAGCATTGATCGAGCACCGGCGCGCCGAGCCGGCCGGAATGGTACGGCACGCCGGCGAGCTTGTCTTGATTCCGCCCGCTCTGGAAACCCAAGTGATGGACGAGGCCGAATTGATCGCGACGCAGGAGATGCATGGCGAACGCGCCGGATTCGAAAATCATGTCATGGGTAAAGTTGAACTTGTGAATGAACACGGAGAGACGCGGTATCGTGGGGACGATTGACGCGCGAACGGCGCTGTCGGAAATCATGCCGTTGGACTTCGCGCCCTGCGTCGCGGTAATCGCGACAACGGGGGATGTGAGATTGCGCAGCAGTTCGTATGTGCGGGCCGGGTCCATGCGGTAATAATATGGCGTCGCTCACGGATCGATTTCGCGCTCATGTCGAGCGCTCCCATCTGTTTCCGCATCCCGGGACGGCCATCGTCGCGGTATCGGGCGGCCCCGACTCGGCGGCGCTGCTCGAGCTGCTTGCGACGCATGCCCGGGAGCTCGCGCTCGAGCTGGTGGTGGCGCACGTAGACCATGGAATTCAGCCGGGGGGCGGGAGCGCCGCCGCCGCGCGGATCGCGGAGGCCCAGGCAGCGCAGTACGGCGTGCCCTTCGAGCTGACGCAGCTCGCGCTCGGGCCTCGCGCCACGGAGACCGCGGCGCGTCGGGCGCGCTATGCCTGGCTCCGCGAGGTTCAGGCGCGGCGCGGCGCTCGGTACCTCGTGACCGCGCACCATGCGGACGACCAGATCGAGACCGTGCTGTTACGGGTGCTGCGGGGCACGGCACCTGCCGGTCTTGCGGGGATCGCCGCCCGGAGCCGCGGCGGGCTGGTGCGGCCGCTCTTGCCTTTCGATCGCAGCGCGTTGCGAGCGCACGTTGCCGCGCACGGGCTGCCGGTGCACGATGATCCCGCCAATCGCGACCCGCGACACCTGCGTTCGTGGATTCGCACGGCGCTGCTCCCATTGATCGTCGAGCGGCTGGGCCCGGAAGGAGTACGAGGGGTGTGGCGCGTCGGGCGGTATGCGGCGTGGGACCGGCGCGCCTGGGACGTGCTGCTCGAGCAGCTGCCAGAGATCGAATTCCAGCTGCTGTCGCATGGTTTCGATGTTGCCCGCGCGCCATTCGCCCGGTATGATGCCGCATTGGCTCAGGCGTTGCTGCGGGCCGCCGCGCGCCGCGCGGGCCTCGTCATTGGGCCGGAGCGGGCGACCCGCCTCGCGGATTTCGCCGGGAAAGCATCGGGCCGCCAGTTGCCGCTCGGCGGTGGCTGGCTCGCCGAAGTTGCGTTCGACCGGTTGCGCGTCACCCGCGCCGGACGGGCGCAGCAGCCTGAGCCAAACATTGCCGCAGCCGGAGAGCGGGGGCAGCTCACCTTCGAAGGCTTTCAGGTTCGCTGGCACCCTGAACCGGCGCCCGCGCGCCTCGATCGAGTTGGCTGGACCACGTGGATCGCGAACGATGGGATGGGCTTCCAGGTGCGCGCATGCCAGACTGGTGACCGCATCGAGCCGCTGGGTGGCGTCGGCCATCGACCGGTGCGTGAAGTACTGATGGAAGCACGGGTGCCGCGATCGGAACGGCAGCGGTATCCCATCGTCACCCAGGGCGCGGAGCCCGCGGGCGGCGCGAGCACGGTGCTATGGATTCCCGGCGTGTGTCGCGGTGCCGTCGCCCTCCCAGCTCCAGGAACTGTGGCCGTGCGGATCGACGTTACAGGTGGAGAGTCTTAAGCAGACCGGCGGGCGTAAGCTCGCCGCGGTCATCTTCGATGAGGCGACCATCGCGGCCCGGGTCCGCGAACTGGGTCGCGAAATCACGGCGCGCTATCCCGACGGTGACCTCCTGGTGCTCGGCCTGCTGAAGGGCAGCTTCATCTTCCTGAGCGATCTGGTGCGGCGTATCGAGCGACCGTTGCAGGTCGACTTTCTGGTCGCTGCAAGTTACGGTGCAGGCACGGTTTCGAGCGCCAGTGTCCGGCTGTTGTACGATCCCGAAACGGAGCTCGGGGGTAAACATATTCTGTTGGTTGAGGATATCATTGACACAGGGCGCACGCTGAACCAATTGGTGGGACGGCTGCGTGCGCGCAGCCCGTTGAGCCTGAGGATTTGCGCATTGTTACACAAGCACCTGGCCGCATCCCTGGAGCTCGAGCCTGCGTTCGTGGGTTTTGACGCGCCGGCCCGATTTCTGGTCGGCTACGGCCTCGACCATGCCGAGAATTTCAGGCATCTTCCTTATATTGCGAGTCTGACGTAAATGGCGAACCGCCTTCCGCCTTCGCGGGATTTCAATTGGGGCCGCACACTGCGGACCCTGTCGTTCTGGGCCCTCCTGATCGTCGGGTCGATTGCCCTCGTGCAGTTTGCATCGAGCCGGCGCCAGGATGCCGTGGACATTTCCTATACCGACTTCACCGAGCAGCTCGATGCCGGCAACGTCTCGGGTGTGGAAATCACCGAGCGCCAGCAGGTCCGAGGTGATTTCAAGACCGCTGTCACTGTCGGGCATCGGAGCGCGCAGCACTTTACGACCTTGCTGCCGTTCGAGTCGAGCGATTCCTGGGTCACGACGCTGCGTCAGAAGGGCGTGAGCGTTCGGGCCAAGGAAGAAAAGCAATCGTTTGGCGTTTTCCTCTTCAGCTTTCTGCCGTACCTGTTCATTCTCGGGCTCATCATCTTCATGCTGCGCCAGATGCAACAGGGGGGAAATCGCGCCTTCGCGTTCGGCAAGTCCAAGGCCAAGCTGCTCTCGGGCGACACCCCCAAGGTCACGTTCGCCGACGTCGCCGGCTGCGACGAGGCCAAGCAAGAGCTCGAGGAGATCATCGACTTCCTCAAAGACCCGCAAAAATTCCAGCGGTTAGGGGGTCGCCTGCCCAAAGGCGCCCTGCTCGTGGGGCCGCCGGGCACCGGCAAGACGCTGCTGGCGAAGGCGGTTGCGGGAGAGGCAGGCCGTCCGTTCTTCTCGATGTCGGGATCGGACTTTGTCGAGATGTTCGTGGGGGTGGGCGCGTCGCGCGTGCGCGACCTGTTCGAGCAGGGGAAGGCGCATGCCCCCTGCATCATCTTCATCGATGAAATCGACGCCGTTGGTCGGCACCGCGGTGCTGGACTCGGTGGCGGCCACGACGAGCGCGAGCAGACGTTGAACCAGCTGCTCGTGGAAATGGACGGGTTCGAGTCGAACGACGGGGTCATTCTTCTCGCGGCCACCAACCGGCCGGACATTCTCGATCCGGCGCTGTTGCGCCCGGGGAGGTTTGACCGGCAGATCGTGGTCGATATGCCGGACGTCAAAGGCCGCGAGCAGATCTTGCGGGTCCATACGCGGAAGATTCCGCTCGCCACGAACGTCAATCTCGAGCGCATCGCGAAAGGGACTCCCGGTCTGTCCGGCGCCGAGCTGTCGAATATCGTGAATGAGGCAGCGCTGCTCGCGGCGCGGCGCAATAAGCCGAGCGTCGATAACGCGGACCTCGAGGACGCGAAAGACAAGGTCATGCTCGGGCTCGAGCGGAAGAGCATGGTCCTGACCGAAGAAGAGCGGAAGCTCACCGCGTATCACGAAGCCGGTCATGCGCTCGTCGGCCTGTCGGTGCCGGGGGTCGATCCGATTCACAAGGTCACGATCGTGCCGCGGGGCCGCGCCCTGGGGATCACCTTCTTCCTGCCCGAAAAAGATCGGCGCAACGTGACCAAGCAGTGGCTCCTGGGGCAGCTCGCGATGTCGTACGGGGGCCGGGTCGCCGAAGAGCTGGTGTTCGGCGCCGACAAAGTGACCACCGGCGCCTACAGCGATATCCAGCAGGCCACCGAGCTGGCCCGCCGGATGGTGACCCAGTTCGGGATGAGTGACGCGGTCGGACCGATCGCCGTGGGCGATCGCGAGGCCGAGATCTTCCTCGGCCGGGAAGTGGTGCAGCGACGCGAGGTCTCGGAGCGCACCGCGGAGCTCGTGGATACCGAGCTCAAGCGCCTGCTGGGCGAAGCCTACGAGCGGGCCCGCTCGATTCTGACGGAGAATCGCGCGCAGCTCGACGCTCTCGCCAACGCGCTGCTCGAGCGCGAAACCCTCGACCGCGACCAGGTCGACCTGGTTCTGGCCGGGCGGCCACTGCCGCCGCTCGTGCCGCCCGCCCCGCCCGCGGCCCCGAGCACGTCGGCGGTGGAACCGGCGAAAGAAAAGGCACCGTCCCGCGGGCCGGTGCTCGGCAGTCCTCCGCCCGAACCCGCAGGAGCGTGAGGCTCACCGCGCTCGCCGCGCACACCCCGGACGCGGTGCGCGCGGCGCTCGCGGCGCGAGGATGGGAAGCCCAGCCGGCCTGGTTTGCCGCCACGGGCCTGCAGCCTCTCTCGGTCGTTCTCGAAGGCATCTCCGAATCCGAACGGGAAGCGCTCGTGCGCTGGAGTACGCGCGCGGGCGCGGACCTTCTTACCGGGGACGGCTGGGCGCTGGTCGCGGCGCCCGCGAGCCGGCTCGCCCCGCTCGCCCGTCCGGATCGCGTCCCGGACGGGCTCGAGCGCGTGGGGGATACCGTCGCACGCTTTCTCGCGACCTATAGCGAGCCGCCCCGGAGCTGGAGCATCGCCGGGGAATCCGTTCCGCTCGATGCGCCCGTGCTGATCGGCGTTCTCAATGTCACGCCCGACTCGTTTTCGGACGGCGGCAGGATCATCGGCACGGAAGCGGGCGTGGCGCGCGCCGAACGGCTCAAGGCCGATGGCTGTCGAGTGCTCGACGTGGGCGGGGAGTCCACCAGACCGGGTTCGACCCCCGTGCCGGTATCGGACGAGCTGGCGCGGGTGATTCCCGTCGTCGAAGCGATCGTGAACCGCGGACTCGGCCCCGTCTCGGTGGACACACGGAAGAGCGAGGTTGCCCGCGCGGCGCTCGCCGCGGGGGCCGCCGTGATCAACGATGTCTCGGGGGGCCGGTTCGATCCGGCGCTGCTCAGCGTCGTGGCCGGCGCGCGCGCGGGGCTGATCTTGATGCACTCCCGCGGAACGCCCGAAACGATGGACGGTCTCGCGACCTACCGCCACGTGGCCGGCGAAGTCGCCGGTGAGCTGTCCGACTGCGCGGAGCACGCCCTCGCGGCCGGCATCGAGCGCGACCGCGTCGTGCTCGATCCGGGCTTCGGGTTCGCGAAGACGGTCGAGCAGAATTTTCGCTTGCTCGACGAACTGGCGTCCGTGGTGGGGTTGGGCTATCCTGTAGCCGTTGGTCCTTCGCGAAAACGCTTTCTTGGTGCCGCGACGGGCCGGCCGGTGCAGGACCGCGACCGCGCCACCGCGCTGGCCTGTGCCCTGGCCTGGGAGCGGGGCGCGCGGCTCTTCCGAGTCCACGACGCGGGCCTCGCGCGGGAGGCCCTGAGCGTGGCTAGCGCAACGACGACGACACCTCGAACGTGAGCTTCGACTCCTACCGTTTCCTGATTCCTCACCTGTGGCCGGACGTGGTCGAGATTCTGCTCGTCGCGTTCGTCATCTACCGGTTTCTGCTGTTCCTCGTCGGCACCCGCGCGATGCAGATCGTGATCGGCGTGATGATCTTGTCGGTAGCCTACTTTGCCGCGGTGCTCGCGAAGTTTCAGATGATCAGCTTCCTGCTCGGCCTCCTGTTCACCTACGGCGCCTTTGCGGCGGTCGTGGTGTTTCAGCCAGAGCTGCGGAACGCGCTCGCCCGGCTGGGGCAGTCGCGTTTCATGCGGCGGTTCTCACAGAGCGACCGTCAATCGGTGGCCGAGGAAATCGCCGAGGCCATGGATCGGCTGTCGCGCGCCGGTACGGGGGCGATCATCGCCGTGGAGGGAGATATCGGTCTGGAGGAGTTCATCTCGTCCGGCGTCCCGATGGAGGCCAAGGTCTCCGCCGATCTCCTGACGACGATCTTCACGCCGTATTCGCCGTTGCACGACGGCGCGGTGCTGATTCGCGGCGACCGCATCATTGGAGCGGGCTGCGTCCTGCCGCTCACGCAGTTCAAGGTGGCGGACAAGTCGCTGGGTACGAGACACCGCGCGGCGCTGGGGCTGTCGGAGGAGACCGACGCGACCGTGCTGGTCGTCTCCGAGGAGACGTCCACGATCTCGATCGCGAGCCACGGGTTGCTGCACCGACCGCTCACGCCGCAGCAGGTGCGCGATCTCCTCTCCGGGGTGATCTCTCATTTGGAGGGCGGTGAGCGGTTGCTCGCGGCGACTGGGTGAAGCGGCGCCGCGGTTAGCTTGAATCAGGATTTCCGGGATCTGCCCGAGCGGCTCGCCCGGGTGCAGGAGGAAATCGCGCGCCGGCAGGCGCTCGCCGGATGGAGCCATCCCCTGACGATCGTGGCGGTGACCAAGGGGTTCGGACCGGACGCGGTACGGGCGGCCCAGGCGGCCGGACTCGCCGATATCGGCGAAAATCGCGTGCAGGAGGCGCTTGCGAAAATCGAGGCGCTCGCCGAGGCTCCTCTCACGTGGCACCTCATCGGTCACCTGCAGCGTAACAAGGCTAAGTTCATCCCCGGCCGGTTTGCCGTGGTGCATTCCGTGGATAGTGCGAGTCTCGCGACGGAGCTCGAGCGACGGGCGGGTGAGGAGGCCGGAAGGAGCGGGGACGCGTCGACGATCCGCGTGCTCGTGCAGGTGAACGTGGCAGGGGAGGAGCAGAAAAGCGGCTGCACGCCGGCGCAGGCACCGGAGATCGCCCGCGCCGTCACGGCGCAGCCGCACCTGAAGCTCGAGGGGCTGATGACCATTGCCCCGTTCACCGACGACTGGTCGGTACAACGAAACACGTTTCGCGCGTTGCGCCTGCTGCGCGACGAGTTGCAGAAGGAGGGACTATGGGTTCCAGCGCTCTCGATGGGGATGTCCGCGGATTACGGCATGGCGGTCGAGGAGGGAGCGACGATCCTCCGGTTGGGTACCGCCCTGTTCGGCCCGAGGATGACGTAACGAACGGCGGCTTTCATCTTACGCCGCTCGACATCCGGAAACAGGAGTTTCGCAAGACCTTGCGCGGGTACGAGACGCTCGGGGTGGAAGACTTCCGCCTGCGCGTGGCCGATGAGCTGGAGCGGATTCTGCGGGAGCGCTCGGTTCTCGAGGAACGGCTCGCCGCGCTCACCGACCAGCTGCGGTCGTTTCGCGAGCGGGAGCGCGCGCTGAACGAGGCGCTCGTGACGGCGCAGCAGCTGCGCGAGGACACCCGGGTCGCCGCGGAACGCGAAGCCCAGGCGATTCGGCGCGACGCCGAGGCCGAG
Organism: Gemmatimonadales bacterium; assembly: GCA_035519195.1. Classification (GTDB taxonomy): domain Bacteria; phylum Gemmatimonadota; class Gemmatimonadetes; order Gemmatimonadales; family GWC2-71-9; genus AG25. The sequence goes on along the minus strand of DATIWU010000105.1, from coordinate 13,477 downwards.
GCGCGTCGCATCGTGGACGAGGCGCACGCGGCCGAGCTCGCCGTCCGTCGCCAGCTTGCCGAAGCCGAGCGCCAGTTCCAGGCCTACGTCGGCGGCTTTCGCGCGATTCTCGATCGACAGATGGCGGAACTACGGGCACTGGACGGCCAGCAAGCGGGATGATCATCGCGGACGCGGTCCGCGCCATTCAGGCGAAGTCGACGCTCACCCCGGACGTGGCCGTGATTCTTGGCACCGGCCTGGGCGCGCTGGCCAACGACATCACCCACGCCTCACGGATTTCCTACACCGAGATTCCCGGCTTCCCGATCGCCACCGTCGAAAGCCATGCGGGCACGCTGCTCCTGGGCGAGCTGGCCGGCCGGCGTGTGGTCGCGATGCAGGGACGATTTCATCGCTACGAGGGATACACGCTCCAGCACATCGCGTATCCCGTCCGCGTGCTCCGTGCCCTCGGGGCGCGCATCCTCGTCGTCTCGAATGCGTGCGGCGGCATGCATCCGCTCTGGAGTCCCGGCGACCTCATGCTGATGGCCGACCACATCAACCTGTTGGGCGACAATCCGCTCGTCGGGCCGAACGACGAATCGCTCGGCCCCCGGTTTCCGGATATGTCGGAGCCCTATGATCCCATGCTGCGCGAGCTGGCGCGGGCGGTGGCTCGCGAGCGGGGATTCACGCTGCGCGAGGGCGTGTACGTCGCCGTCACCGGGCCGAATCTCGAGACACGCGCCGAATACCGCATGCTTCGCGCGCTCGGCGCCGACGTGGTGGGCATGAGCACGGTTCCCGAAGTGATCACCGCCGTCCACATGGGCATGCGCGTGCTCGGCGTGTCGATCATCACCGACCAGTGCCTGCCGGACGCGCTCGCGCCCACCACGGTAGACCGGATCATCGCCGTCGCGCGCGAGGCGGAGCCGCGCCTGACGGCCTTGATTCACGGCGTGCTGGAGCGACTCGACTGATGGCCTACCCGCAGCTCGATGCCGAGCTTTCGGCGGACGCGCTCGAACAACAACTGCTCGCGACCTGGAAACGGGAACGGTTGTTCGTGCAGACCGAAACAGCTTCGAGTACCGCCGCGCCGTTCGTATTCTTCGAGGGACCGCCGACGGCGAACGGCCGCCCGGGCATCCACCACGTGTTCGCCCGCACGATCAAAGACCTCGTGTGCCGCTACCAGACCATGCTCGGGCATTCCGTCACCCGCATCGCGGGCTGGGATACGCATGGCCTGCCGGTGGAAATCGAAGTTGAGCGGACACTCGGCATCAACGGCAAGAAGCAGATCGAGGCGTACGGGATCGAAAAATTCAACCAGCTGTGCCGGGAGAGCGTGTTCACGTACAAGGCCGACTGGGAAGCGCTCTCGGAACGCATCGCCTATTGGCTCGATTACGAGCACCCCTACATCACGTATACCAACGGATACATCGAGACGGTGTGGTGGTTGCTCAAGCGGCTGCACGAGAAGGGGCTCTTGTACCGCGGCCACAAGGTGCTGCCGTACTGTCCCCGCTGCGGCACCGCGCTGTCGTCGCACGAGCTGGCGCAGGGTTACGAACGGGTGCAGACCAACAGCATCTACGTCACGTTCCCCCTGGTCTCGGATCCCCGACGGCGGCTCGTGATCTGGACCACGACTCCCTGGACGCTCCTGTCCAACGTGGCGGTGGCCGTCGATCCCGACCTCGAATACGGGGAATACGAGGTCGGCAAGACGCGCTACATCGTCGCGAGCGCTCGGGCCGGTGATCTCCATGTTGGCGGCCGCGCGCTGGCGCAGGCAGAGCGCCTCGCGACGTTTCGGGGGCGGGAGCTCGTGGGCCAGCGGTACACGCGGCCGCTCGAGGTGGTGCCGCTCCCCGCGCAGGGAGAGCGTGCCGTCGTGATCGCCGCCGGTTTCGTATCGGCCGAAGAGGGAACCGGCCTCGTGCACCTGGCCCCGGCGTTTGGCGCCGACGACTATCAGGCCGGCCGCGACAACGGCCTCGCGTTCGTCAATCCCGTCGCGCCGGACGGCACGTTTCAGGGCACGCGCTGGCCCGAGATCAACGGCAAGCTCGTCACCGACAAAGACACGAATCGGCTCATCATCGATCGCCTCAAGGCGGACGGCCGCTGGCTCGAAACCCGTCCGATCGAGCACACGTATCCGTTCTGCTGGCGGTGCGATTCGGCATTGATCTATTACGCGCGCGATTCCTGGTTCGTCCGTACGACAGCCTTGAAGACTCGCATGCTCGATGCCAATGCGCAGGTTGGCTGGCATCCGCCGGAAGTCGGCAGCGGGCGGTTTGGCGAGTGGCTGGAGAACAACGTCGACTGGGCACTGTCGCGCGATCGCTATTGGGGCACGCCGCTCAATGTGTGGGAGTGCGATCGCGAGTCCGAGCATCGCGTCGTGGTGGGGTCGTACGCCGAGCTGCGCACGCATTGGGGCAAGGACCTGCCGAGCGATTTTGATCCCCACCGGCCGTTTATCGATGCGTATACCTGGTCCTGCACGCAATGCGGCGGGGTAATGCGGCGGGTCCCCCCCGTGATCGATGCGTGGTTCGATTCGGGGTCGATGCCCTATGCGCAGTGGCATTTCCCGTTCGAGCACGAGCCGGAATTTCGCACGCATTTCCCGGCCGATTTCATCTGCGAGGGGGTGGATCAGACTCGCGGGTGGTTCTATTCGCTGCTCGCGATCGGGATCGCGGCATTCGACGCACCCGTGTATCGGAACGTGATCGTGAACGAGCTGGTGCTCGATGCCCAGGGGCAGAAGATGTCCAAGAGCCGGGGGAACGTTGTGAACCCCTGGGAGGTAATCAGCGAGCACGGCGCGGATGCGGTGCGGCTCTATCTCGTGGGGCAGAGCCAGGTCTGGCTGCCGAAGCGGTTCGATCGCGCGGAAATTCCCAAGCTGGTCGGCGGCTTTCTCGTCACGCTGCGCGAGACGTACCGGTTTTTCGCGTTGTACGCCCAGGACTGGAAGCCCGGGGCGGCGACGCCGCTCGATGCGCGTCCGCTTGCCGATCGCTGGCTGCTCGCCCGTCTTGACGAAGTCGTGGGTCAGGTGCGAGCGGCCTGGTCGGCGTTCGACGTGACGGCGGGAACGCGCGCCATCATCGATTTCGTGGGCGAGGACCTGTCGCGCTGGTACATCCGGCGGAATCGTCCGCGCTTCTGGGCGCCCGACCGGGCGACGGATCCTGTGGCGCTCGAAACGCTGCACGAGGTCTTGGTGGCATCGGCCCGGCTGCTCGCGCCGGTGGCTCCATTCATCTCGGACTGGCTGCACCGGGCCCTCACGGGCACGTCGGTGCACCTGGCGGCGTTTCCGGCCGACGGCGGGCGCGCGGCTCCCGGGCTGCTCCAGGCGATGGATGCCGTGCGCCGGCTTTCCTCGCTGGCGCGGGCCGCACGCGAGGCCCGAAACCTGCGTGTGCGGCAACCGGTTGCGCGCATCCAAGTCGCCGTCCCCGCCCAGGTCAGGGGCCGCATCTTCCAGGACCTGTTAGATATCTTGGCTGCCGAAGTCAACGCGAAGGCGTGCGAGGTTGTGGCATCGGACCACGATCTCGTCACGCTCAAGGGCAAGGCCAACTTCCGGAGTCTCGGCAAGCGGTACGGCAAGGAGACTCCCCGAGCGGCGGCAGCGGTCTCGGAGCTTGGACCGGACGCGTTGCGCGCCCTGGAACGCGGCGAGACGGTTCGGCGCGGAGAATACGAGTTCGGGCCGGAGGATGTCACGATCGCGCGCGAAGTCGCGAGCGACTGGGTGATCCAGGCGGACGGTCCGTATGTGGTGGCGCTCGACCCGCGGCTCACCCCGGAACTGGTTCAGGAAGGGCTCGCGCGCGAGGTCGTGAACCGCGTCCAGCGCCTGCGCAAGGACGCGGGCTACGACTACACGACGCGCGTCGAGCTCTCGATCTCGGGCGCCGAGGAAGTGGTCGTCGCGGTAGAGGCGTTCCAAAGCTTCGTCGAGGGGGAAACACTTGCGCGAAAGACGGCGTTGCGCACCGTCCTCCTGGGGGCAGACGTGACCTCGGAAGTTGACATCGAAGGGCGCCGCGTCACGATTGGTCTGCGGCGCTATGACGGACGAAAGGGCGGAACTCGATAATGCCGACGAAATCCAAGCCGAAGGCGAAGGGCCTGAACAAGAAACAGCTCACCCATCTCGAGAAGCGGCTGCTCGAGGAGCGCGCGCGCGTGATGAAGGAGCTGGGCTACTACGGCGAGTCGTTCAATTCGAGCCTGCAGGCCTCGGACGGCGACCTCTCGAGCTATTCGTTCCACATGGCCGATCAGGGCACCGACGCCATGGAGCGCGAGAAGGCGTTTCTCTTCGCGTCACAGGAAGGGCGGTATCTCTGGCACGTGAACCAGGCGCTGCGCCGGTTGTACCAGTCTCCCGAAAAGTTCGGACGATGCGAACAGTGCGGCGACGACATCAGCTTCGAGCGGCTCGACGCACTGCCGCACGCGCGGCTCTGCATCAAGTGCAAAGCGAAGGAAGAAGATGACCACAGGCGCTGATCGGCGGCTCTTCTGGGCCACCGCGGCCGCGGTCGTGGTCCTGGATCTGGTCACGAAGATGCTCGCGGAAGGCTTGCTGGCGCGGCACCTGCCCGTTGCCGTACTGGGCGACTACGTCCAGCTGCGGCTGGTCTACAATCAATGTGCTGCCTTCGGGTTGTGTCTGGGTGAGTACTCGCGCTGGATCTTTTTTGGGCTCGCCATCGCCGCCCTGTTTGTCCTCGGCTCGATGGTGCGCGGCACGCGACCGGGCGATCGGGTGCGCCTCGTCGCTTTGGCGCTCGTGTCCGCGGGCGCGGTGGGCAACGTCCTGGACCGGCTGCGCAGCTCGCTCGGCGTCGTGGATTTTGTCGATGTCGGCGTCGGGGTGATGCGCTGGCCCACATTCAATGTGGCCGATTCCGCGATCACCGTCGGGGCGATTACACTCGCGGTGTCGCTCTGGCTCGAAGGCCGCACCACCGAGCAGCACAAGGAGGCTCAGGCAACGGAGCCGTGACCGTCACCTTCTGCGTGGCGGTACCAGAGTCCGATCGCCTGGATCGTTTCCTCGCCGAACAACTCGCGCTCTCCCGAACCGCCGCCGCCCGTCTCATCGCCGACAAGCGGGTAGAGAGTGATGGACGCCCGCTCCGGGCGTCTGCCCGCCTGGCGCGCGGCACGGTCGTCACGGTCACCTTCCCCCCCAAAGCGGCTCCTCGCGTGTACCAGCCGGTCCAGCACAATCTCAGGGTCGTCTACGAAGACGAGCACTTGCTCGTCATCGACAAGCCGGCGGGATTGGTCGTGCATCCGGGGCCGGGCCACTGGGACGACTCGCTCGTGAACGTGCTGGTGGGGCGGGGCACGCCGCTATCCCAGGGCAGCGAAGCCGGTCGCCCGGGCATCGTGCATCGGCTGGACCGCGACACGTCCGGGCTGCTCTTGATCGCCAAGACCGATCTGGCGCACCGGCGGATTGCGGGGGCCATCGAGCATCGCCAAGTGAAACGCGCATACGCGGCATTGTCGTGGGGCCATCTGGCCAAGAGCCCGGTCAAGATCGAAGCCCCCATCACCAGGAATCCCGCGAACCGCCAGCGCATGACCGTCCTCGCAGGCGGCCGTCATGCCGTCACGCATGCGAGCGTCCTTGCCCGGTTTGCGCATGTGGATCTGTTGCGGCTCGAGCTCGAGACGGGCCGCACCCACCAGATTCGCGTACATCTCGCCCATGTGGGACATCCGGTTGTCGGTGATCGGGAATACACGTTCGGCGGGAGCCGCCGGGTGACCGGTTCGCTGCGAGCCGAAGCAGACCGACTCGAGACCGCTACCCCCCGGCAGGCATTGCACGCTGCCGAGCTCGGGTTTGACCATCCCGTGACCGGTATCCGGGTCAGGTTGCGGTCAGAATGGCCTGCCGATTTGCGTGAATCGCTGGCTGTGGCGGCGGGAGACGACACATTGCTTGCTCAGCCCAACCCATTGCAATATTTTGGCTTCTTCGCATCGGATGAGTGACGGCGGGGTGATCCGATTGCTCGTTTTCCGGGTGGGCGAGTTGGCCTGCGCGGCACCCGCCGACCTGGTCCGGGAGATCCTGCCGCAGTTCCCAGCAACACGAATTCCGGGTGCACCGGACGTGGTGCGGGGGCTGGTGAATGTCCGGGGCAACCTGATCACCGTCGTGGATGGTTGGCGGGCCCTGGGCCAGCCGGCCGCCGCCGCGGGGTCGGATGCCGCCACGACCATGTTGTTCGAGCTCGGCGCCGCGCCCGCCCGCCGCCTCGTGGGTTTCACGGTGGATGAGGTGGTCGACCTTCTCTCGGTGGGTGGAGATACCCTCGAACCCCGGCAGGCCTTGCCGGGGGTCGATCCCACCCTCGTCCAGGCGGTCGGCCGGCGCGATGGACGGCTCTTCATCGTTCTCGATACCGACGCGCTTCTCAGTCCTGTTTTCGCTTCCTAGGGAGGGTGTGTGAATCACACTGTCCTCGTCTGCGATGACGCGATCTTCATGCGGACGATGATCAGCGACATCCTGGCTCAGGCCGGATTCGAGGTGGTTGGCGAAGCGGAAACCGGTGCGCAGGCGGTGGAGAAATACCGCCAGCTGCGACCCGACCTCGTCACCATGGATATCGTCATGCCGGATATGGGCGGCATCGACGCCGTGCGAGAGATCGTCCGCCAGGACCCTGACGCCAAGATTCTGATGTGCAGCGCGATGGGCCAGCAGGCGCTCGTGGTCGAAGCGATTCAGGCCGGCGCCAAGGACTTCGTCGTCAAGCCATTCCAGCCTTCGCGCGTGCTCGAAGCGGTCCAGCGAGTGCTGGGCTAACATGGATCTCTCGCAGTACGCGGAACTCTTCCTGGCGGAGAGCCGGGAGCATGTGAGCGCCTGCAACGAACTGCTGCTCGCACTCGAGCGCGACCCGTCCGCGCGCGACCCCATTGGCGGCATCTTCCGCGCCATGCACACGGTCAAAGGCATGGCGGCCACGATGGGCTACGCGCGCGTGGCGGAGCTCGCCCACGCCGCGGAAAGCCTGTTGGACAAGATCCGCAGCAGCTCCGCCCCCGTCACGTCCGACGTGCTCCAACTCCTGTTCCGCGCGGTCGATGCGCTGGAGTCCAGCATCGGCCTGGCGGTGGCCGGCCGGGAACGGGAAGCGGACTTGGATCCCGTGTTGCGGGACCTTGCGGTGGTGGGAGGCGGAGGGGGAGGGTCGAAAGAGCAGAAAGCGAAGGGGGAAGCGACAGCCGCGAAGCCGGAGGTAGACACGAGTCCGCGCGAAATCGAACCAGCGCGCGCGCCCCCGCACGCGGGGCGGCTCGTGCGCGTCACCCTGCGGGAAACGGCGCCCCTGAAGGGCGGCCGAGCGCTGATCGCGCTGCGCCATGCGGGCGCGGTGGGCGCTGTCCGTGCGGTTTCGCCGCCCGCGGAAACCTTCGAATCGGAAGACTTCGACGGCCATTTCACCTTTCGCCTGGAAACGGCAGCGTCCATCGCGGACATCGTGCAGGCGATCGAGCGGGCCGGGGATGTGGAGTCCGTGGACGTCGCCGCGGACGAACCGGCGGCGCCGCGCCCCGAATCGCCCGCGGCGGTGCCGGGTGGCGAGGCGGGACGTGCGCGGCATCTACGCGTCGATCTCCGCCGCCTCGACGCGCTCATGGACTTGATCGGCGAGCTGGTGATCGCCCGGGGGCGGTTGAACGAGCTGGCCATGGCCCGGCGCGATCCCGGCATCGATGACATCGCGCTCACGGTCGCGCGGCTCTCCCGTGATCTGCAGGACCAGATCATCCAGGCCCGTCTCACCCCCGTGTGGCAGGTGTTCGATCGGTTTCCCCGACTCGTGCGGGACAGCGCGCGGCAGCTCGGCAAACAGGTGCAGTTCCGCGTGGAGGGGAAAGACATCGAGCTGGACCGCACGATCCTCGACGAGCTGGGCGATCCGCTCGTGCACATGCTTCGCAACGCGGTCGATCACGGGATCGAGCCGCCCGAGGAGCGGCGGCGGGCGGGGAAGAAGCCCGAGGGCGAGATCGTGCTTGCCGCCGTGCGCGAGCGCTCGAGTGTGATCATTACCATCTCGGACGACGGCCGGGGGATCCCACGCGCCCGGGTGCTCGAGCGGGCGAAACGCGAGGGGCTGGTCGACCCGCACACCGAGACGCTCACCGACGACCAGCTGCTCCGGATCATCGCGCGGCCGGGGTTTACGACGAGCGATTCGGTCACCGCCGTCTCCGGGCGGGGTGTGGGTATCGATGTCGCCGTCACGCGGCTGCGCGCGCTCGGCGGCAGTGTCGAAGTGCGTTCGAACGCAGGGCGGGGAACGACCTTCGTACTCCGGCTTCCGGTCACGCTCGCGATCGTCCGCGCGCTCATCGCGAGCGTAGGCCGTGAGCGCTACGCCCTGCCGTTGACCTACGTCGCGGAGACGATCGAGCTCGGCAGCGCGCCGACCACGACGGTCGAGGGGCGCGAAGCCATCGTGCTGCGGGATCGCGTGGTGCCGCTGGTGCATCTGCGCCGCCTGCTTGCCGTGGAGGGTGGCGACGCTCCGCCCCGCCGGCCGATCATCGTGCTCGAAATGGGTGAGCGGCGCGCCGGGATCGTGGTCGACGGCATGTTGGGGCAGCAGGAGATCGTCGTAAAGGGATTCGATGCGCCCCGGGGGACGCTGCCCCTCTTCAGCGGCGCGACCATCATGAGTGACGGCGTGCCGGCGTTGATTCTCGACGCCGGCGGGCTCGTCTAGGAGGCGCCAGCGTGATGCAGGACGTCCGCGAACTGAAGGCGATGCAGATCGATGCGCTGCGCGAGGTGGCGAACATCGGCGCGGGACACGCCGCGACCGCGCTGTCCCAGATGACCGATCGGCGGATCATGATCACCGTCCCGCAAATCATCATCACCCGGCTCGAGGACGTTCCCGAGCTGCTGGGCGATTCGCAGGCCGTGGTGGCGGCCGTCCTCATGCACATGCTGGGCGATCTGACCGGGAGGACGCTGCTCGTGTTGCCCGAGGCGGTGGGCCGACGGTTGTGCGACATGCTGCTCCGCCGGCCGAAGGGCCAGACCGCGAGCTACGAGACGCTCGAGCAATCGTGTCTCAAAGAGGCCGGGAACATTCTCGCCGGCGCCTACATGAACGCGCTCTCCGAGTTCATGGGGATGCTGCTCCTGCCTTCGGTACCGAGCCTCGTCATCGACGTGGCGGGGGCGGTCCTGACGACCGCCTACCTGAACTTCGGTCACGAGCGCGATTTCATTTTCTGCGTCGAAACGGAATTCCGGTTCGACAATGGTGAGGGCCTGCGGGGCCACTTCCTGCTCCTGCCCGACCTGGCGTCTCTCAAGGCGATCTTCGACGCCATTCGCGTGACCTGACCCCATGACGGCGCCGGCGCTCTCCGAACGCGACCTCGCCGCCCTCCGATCGTTTGCCCGGCGGATCGATCCGTCGGACGCCGGGGCGCATAACAACCTCGGCGTCCTCTATTACCGCAAAGGGCTCGTTCCGGAAGCCATCGCGGAGTTCACGCGCGCGCTCGAGCTCGATCCCAAGATGCAGGTCGCGCAGCGCAATCTCGAGATCGCGCACAACGACACGGGGTTCTACGATCGTCGCGTGGCCGAGCTGGGCGAGCGGCTTCGGCAGTCGCCGGATGACCGCGACGCGCGCTGGGAGTTGGGGCGCGCGTACGCGATTCTCGGACAGCACGAAGACGCGGCCGGAGAGTTCGAGGAGCTGCTCGCGCGGCGGCCGGATGACGTCGCGGCGATCATCCAGATCGGACTCGCCGAGAAAAACCGCGGGCGGATGGACGTGGCCACCGACTGGTTTCAGCGCGCCTGCGAGCTCGATCCCGAGTCGAGCGTGGTGCACTTCTATCTTGCCGAGGTCTTTTACGCCCGCGGGTTGAACGGCGACGCGCTCACCGCGCTCGAGCGCGCCGTGAGTCTCAACCCCGACAACGCGAACGCGCACTATCTCATGGCGTTCGTGCTGGGCGACCTGGGGCGGCATCAGGATGCGCGGGCCGCGTCGAAGCGCGCGATCGAGCTCAACCCGCCCCTCGCGCGTGCGCAGACCAATCTCTCCCTCGAGCGATACAACGCCGAGCGCAAGAGCGACGCGCTCCGCCAGCAGAACGCCCCCGAGCCGGGGCTCGCGGAGAACACCGAGCTCGCGCACTACAACCTCGGACTCGCCTTTCGCCAGAAGGGTTATTACAACGAGGCGCTGCGCGAATATCGCCTCGCGCTGGACCGCGGCGAGGATCGGCGGCTGACGCTGCAGGCGATGGCCGAAGTGCATCTGCTGAAGCGCGATCTCGGCGCCGCGCTCGAGCTGTACGAAACGCTGCTCCGCGAGATTCCCGACTCGCCCAAGCTGTGGAACGAGCACGGCATCGTGCTGCATCAGGCCGGCCGCATGGCCGACGCCCTCACCTCGTACCGCCAGGCGGTGGACATCGATGCCCGCTACGCGCTGGCGTGGAACAACCTCGGCGTGGTGCTCACGCACCAGGCGGACTCCGAGCAGGCGATCGAGGCGTTTCGCAAAGCGCTTCAGCTCGAGCGGGGGTTTGCCGCCGCGCGCCTCAACCTCGCGCTCCTCCTGTTTCAGCTGCGGCGCTTTCAGCTCGCGCTGGAGGCGTATCGCCAGGTGCTCGCCGATCAACCAGCATCGGCGCCCGCGTGGAACGGCGTCGGGCTCGTGCTCGTCGAAATGAAGCGCTTCACCGACGCGCGCAACGCCTTCGTGCGCGCCGTGGAAGCCGACCCCGCGCATGCGGGCGCGCATTACAACCTGAGCTTTACGTTGTCGAACCTTGGCGACTTCGAGGGCGCGCTCCGCGCCACCAAGCGCGCGCTCGAGCTCGATCCCTATTACGTCTCGCAGAAGTTCGGTCTGAGCATCGATCTGCAGTTCGAGAAGACCACGATCGGCATCGCTCCCGAAATCTCGGCCGACGTCCAGACCGAGGCGCTGGGCGAGGACTTCTCGTTCGACCAGAGGCTGCTCGACAACATCTTCCAGGAGCTCGAGCCGGCGGTTGAAGCGCCGCGCAGCGCCGACGATCCGCTCGACCTCGCGCGGGACTACGTGAGCAAGGGCTTGATGGATCTGGCGGCGGCCGAAGCGGGGCGCGCCGTCCAGCGCGGCGCCGATGCCATCGATGCGTCGGTGCTCCTGGGCGAGATCTTCGCGCGGCGCGGGCTGTACGGTGAGGCGCTCGAACGCTATCGCGAAGCGCGGTCCGCCAACGGCGCGCGCACCGACGCGTTGCTCGGTGAGGTGAAAGCCCTGTTCAGCATGGGGCGCGACGAGGAGGCCCGCGGGCTCGCGGAGCAGCTACTGGAGCGCACGCCGGACGACGTGGAGGCGCTCGTCGTGGTCGCGAAGGGCCGCGCGGCGGGCGGAGACGCGGCAGGTGCGCTCACCGTACTCGGGCGGGCGCAGACCCGCGCCCCACAGCGTGCCGACCTCCGCAAGCTGCAGGGCGATGTCGCCGCGAAGATCGGCGACCGAACCGGCGCGCTCGCCGCCTATCGTGCGGCGCTCGAGCTCGATCCGGGATACGGACAGGTCTGGCTCGAGCTGGGGCGGCTCCACGAGCAGCGGGAGGCCTGGGGAGAAGCCGAGCGGGCGTACGATCAGGCGCTGGACGTCCTCCCGACGTTCTACGAGGCGGCCCTCGCGCGCGCCGACTTGTTGCGGCGCACCGGACGGCTGCGCGACGCGATCGCGCGGCTCGCGGGAATGCTCGAGGACGACCCGTACGACTTGAAGGCGCTGCTGCTGCTGGGCCGCGCGCTGCTCGACGACAAGCGCGCGGAGGCGGCGCTCGAGGCGTTCCGCCGTGTGCTCAAGTTCGATGCCGAGCAGGTGGAAGCCTGGTTCCAGGCCGGCGTGGCGCTCGCGCTGGCGCACCGCTATGCCGAGGCGGTCGAGGCATGGGAGAAAGTGACGCGGCTCGATCCCGGCGGTCCCTACGCGCAGCGCGCCAGAGTGCACGCCCGCACCGCGCTCGACCTGGCGCACATCTTCACCTCGGAAGCGGCCTGACGCATGCCGATCGAAGGCCCGCTTCGCGAGCTCGGCATTCACGACGTTTTCCAGCTGCTCGATCTCAGCCGGAAAACGGGGGTGCTGCGTGTCACGTCGGATCTGCGGTTGAACGATGGCAAGATCTACTTCGAGGAAGGCGCGGTGGTGTTTGCCGAAATGCGCAGCAATCCGCATCCGATCGGAACGCTGCTGCTCCGCACCGGCAAGATTACGGAAGCCGACCTGGAGCGCGCGCGCGACATGCAGACCAAGGGTGACGCCCGCAGGCTCGGTGAAATCCTCGTGGGGCTCGGGGCGATCACGACCCGTGACGTAGAGCGCCAGGTGCGGTTTCAAATCGAGGAAGTCGTCTTCGAGGTCATGAGCTGGAATGAGGGGTTCTTCTCGTTCGGCGAAGAGCCGGCCCCGGACGTCGCGAAGCGAGCCGTCGTGCGGATTCGGACGGAGGCGCTCCTCATGGAAGGCGCGCGCCGCATCGACGAATGGTCGCGGATCGAGAAGCGGGTGCCGCACGTCGGCGTCGTGCCGCATCTGGCGGCGTTGTCCTCGGGCAACAATCCGACGCTCGATCTGCTGCCGGCGGAATGGGAAGTGTTGGCGATGATCGACTCGACGCGGGACGTGCGGACGATCTCGCGTCAGCTGGGGCGCTCGGATTTCGACGTGGCGAAAACGCTGTTCGGACTTGACAGCGCCGGCGTGATCCTGCTCAGCGATCCCGGGGCGGCGGCCCGGGAGCGGCCGGGCGGCGGGTCGGCCGTCGAGCTCGCCGAGCTCGTCGCGGGCACCGAGGCCGCGCTGGCCCGCCACGATCACCAGGAAGCGCGTGCGGCCGCCGAGCAGGCGGCGTCCGCCCACCCAGAGGATCCGGCCATTCACCTGTTGCTGGGCCGTGTCCAGCTCGCGGCGGGACGGCCCGCGGACGCGGTGACCGCGCTGCGGCAGGCGGTCCGGCTCGACCCGCGGCTCGCGGCGGCGCACCGATTACTGGGGCACGCGCTCGCCGCCATCGGCCGCTTCGGCGAAGCCGTCGAACAATGGGAGCATTGGGAGCGGCTCACACCCCACGGAGCCGCTGAGGCCGCTCGGGTTGAGGAAGTCCAGCAGGCCAAAGCGGCGGCGCTGACGTTGGGCCGCGCCGGAGTCCAGCATGGCTGACGACGTGAAGTCGTTGTCTGCTCAGCTCGCGCAGGACCCCGGGAGCTTGGTGTTCCTCCGGCTCGGCGAGCTGCTGCGTCACAAAGGCCAGCTCGATGCGGCGCATCGCGTGGCCCTATCGGGCCTCGAGCGGCATCCGCATCTCGCTGATGCGCACGACCTGTACGCGCGGATCCTGGCGGACAAGCGCGATTACGAGCGGGCGT
>DATIWU010000104.1:0-9398 GCA_035519195.1 Gemmatimonadales bacterium | reverse complement strand
GCTCATCAAGAAGGGCAAGGCGTTCGTCGACAGCGAGTCCGAAGAAGATATCCGCCTGCATCGCGGCACCGTGACCCGGCCGGGAACGCCCAGCCGCTATCGCGATCGCTCGGTGGCCGAGAATCTCGATCTCCTCGCGCGCATGCGCGCGGGCGAGTTTCCCGACGGTGCGCACGTGCTGCGCGCCAAGATCGACATGGCGCATCCCAACATGATCATGCGCGACACGCCGCTGATCCGTATCCGTCACGCCTCGCATTACCGGCGCGGTGACGCGTGGTGCATCTATCCCTTGTATGACTTCGCGCACGGGCCGTCGGACGCCATCGAGGGCATCACCCATTCGCTCTGCACGCTCGAATTCAAGGACAATCGCGAGGTCTATGAGTGGCTGATGCGCGAGCTGGGGTTCGAGCGGCCGCCCGAGCAGACCGAATTCGCCCGCCTCAACATCGACTACACCGTCTTGAGCAAGCGGAAGCTGCTGCGGCTCGTGACCGAGGGGCACGTGAGCGGATGGGACGATCCGCGCATGCCCACGCTCGCGGGGATCAGGCGCCGGGGAGTGACCCCCGAGGCGATCCGGAATTTCTGCGACACGATCGGCGTGGCGCGCACCGACAGCCGGGTCGAGCTGGCCACGTACGAGCATGCGGTGCGTTCCGACCTCAACATGCGCGTGCCGCGGGTGCTGTGTGTCGTCAATCCCCTGAAGCTGGTGCTCACGAACTATCCGGAAGGCCGCACCGAGGAGCTCGAGGCGCCGTACTATCCGCACGACGTGCCGCTCACCGGGTCGCGGACGCTCCCGTTTGCGCGCGCGCTGTACATCGACCGCGATGACTTCATGGAAGCGCCGCCCAAGAAGTTTTTTCGCCTCGCGCCGGGCCGGGAAGTCCGCCTGCGTTACGGCTATCTCATCACCTGCACGGAGGTCATCAAGAACAGCGCGGGAGAGATCACCGAGCTGCGCTGCACCTACGATCCCGCCACCCGCGGGGGCAACGCGCCCGATGGCCGCAAGGTGCAGGGCACGATCCATTGGGTGTCCGCGGCACACGCGCTCGACTGCGAGCTGCGGCTGTACGACCGGCTGTTCACCGTTCCCGATCCCGACCAGGTCCCCGAGGGCCAGGAGTTCACCGCGGTGCTGAACCCCCAGTCACTCGTCGTCGTTCAGCACGCGAAGATCGAGCCGAGCGTGGGCCGCGATCCGATCGGCTCGCCGTATCAGTTCGAGCGGGTGGGATACTTCATTTCCGACCCGATCGACTCGAAGCCAGGAGCCCTGGTGTTCAACCGGACCGTGACGCTGCGGGACTCGTGGGAGAAAGAGAAGGCGAAAGTGCGCGAGTAAACTCGCGACTCGGCGCGTCCCGTGAAACGGGAGGTGTCACTCACTCCGCTTCAGCGGACGGCCGAGCCGCGGCTTTAGCCGCGACCGGCCGAGCCTAGGGCTTAGCCGCGACTCGCGCCGCGATCTACCCGAAGCCCGCTTCGCTCTTCTGATCGCCACTCATCCGCGCCAACCCTCTCGTATTCCGGATCATCTCCACGCCAGTCGGGAATCGCCTGTTGCGGGTGATGCAGGGGTTGCTTCCGTAGATAGTCCCGAAGGCCAATCACCTGTCGCGATCCGATGGTCTGAAGGGAATACCCCTTCGCCCAGCGCAGCGGGCGTTCTAGAGGCGCGTGTCGCTCCTTATTGGCGACAGCAGCGCTGCTGCCCTTGAGACGCTGCAATAGGCGGCTCAGATCCGTCATCGGATGAGCTCGCACGAGGACATGGACGTGCGTCGCAACGATTCCGATCTCGAGTATGCGCACCCGCTCTTGTGCGGCAATCGCGCGAAAAAAGCGGCAAAGAAAAGATGCGACTGTGGCGTTGATGAGCGGCTGGCGCTGGCGGGTAGTCCAGACGATATGGTAGTAGAGGCGATGCACGCCAAAGGGTCATATGCATTCCCCGTGACTGCATTATCGAATCTGTGCAACATGGTGCGGAACGGCGCCGTGAAGAGCGCGAGTGAACTCGCGACTCGGCGCGTCCCGTCAAACGGGAGGTGTCACTCACTCCGCTTCAGCGGACGGCCGAGCCGCGGCTTTAGCCGCGACGAGCCGCACCGGGCCGCGCCTCCAAGAGGTGAGAATCCCCGCCTCGATTATGCGCGAGTAGACTCGCGACTCGGCGCGTCCCGTCAAACGGGAGGTGTCACTCACTCCGCTTCAGCGGACGGCCGAGCCGCGGCTTTAGCCGCGCCCGGACCGCGCCGCGCCTCCAAGAAGTGAGAATCCGCGCCTCGTTTATGCGCGAGTAAACTCGCGACTCGGCGCGTCCCGTGAGACGGGAGGTGTCACTCACTCCGCTTCAGCGGACGGCCGAGCCGCGGCTTTAGCCACGCGCGAGTAAACTCGCGACTCGGCGCGTCCCGTAAACGGGAGTGTGTCTCCGCTTCAGCGGGCGGCCGAGCCGCGGTATTAGCCGCGACCATGCGCCACGCGCTGTCTGGACAAAAATTGGGCGGCCGGTTTGCTTCCTCACTGCCGCCGCCCGTTTCTAATGTAGAATTGTGTTTGTGAACACTCGAGCGATCCGCGCGTAACGGTGACGGCCTCGCGCGTCGCTGGGCCGGAAAGATCGACGTGCGCCACACCGTTTTCCCGATCCGCCGTGTGCCACCGCTTGGTATGCGTCTCGGCGACGACCCTTATCCGGCCGTTGACGGCGCGGTCCGTGACCTGACCAGCTTCGTCGCGAGTAGCGCGAGCAGTCCGATCACGATGCCCGATACGACCCCGATCCCGAGACCTGCCATCACCATCATGAATCGCGGCGAGTCCGGCAGCGGCATGGACTTCATCATCCCGGCTTCCTGAGGGTGGGTCGCGATGTAGCGATTCACGAACAGCACGTGCGATGCCGTTACCCACACGCTGTTGGCGATCCCCACGAGAACACCGTGGCGAAACGGTGTGCTCGTCCGAGTCGCGAGGAAGTACGCCGAAATTCCAAACACGACGAGCCAGAACACCGGTTCGATGTTCGAGGGAATCGCGAACACGGTCGCGAGGCCCATCGCCAGGCCGAAGAGCGACAGTTGCGCAACGAGCTTCCAGTTCATCCTGCCCTCCCATGTGGGCCGAGGGGCTATTCTACGCGCCCAGGCCCACGCCGCCAGCTGGCACACCCGAGCCGCGGCGTCAGCCGCGCACGTTCGAACGGCGGGTCCGCACTCGAGCTGCCGTTCGTGACCGGCAGTGTTCAGTCGGGTTTTACGATCACGCACCACGTCTCTGTGTGAACGAGCAGGGGCCCTCAACGTTTCTTGTCGTAAACGCGCGCGCCCTGAGCGTAGCGCAGGGACCTGTTGTTGCTGTATGCTAGAAGCACCGCCAATGCCCGAGCAGCCCCGCACGCGCATTCAATCCTTCGTACTGACCGGGTACAGTGCTCAATCGCAGACAGGGACCGTGACCATCACCGCCTTCAACCGCGAACAGCGTGGACGCCGCGCGCTCGTGGGGCTCGGAAAATGGTGGGGCGCGGCGCTGTTGTCCCTCGTCATTCCGGTCGCGCATTTCCTGCTCGTGCCGGGCTTCCTGCTCTATGGCGTGGTCCAATGCGTGGAGCGCTGGCACACCGTCGAGCTCGCGCGCGGCGCGCGCGGCACGTGTCCCGATTGCGGCAGTGAGCAGCCGCTCGAAGTCCGCTCCCGCTGGCATGTCCCCCAGGCGCTGACCTGCAGCGCGTGTCAGCGCGGCCTGCAGATCTCGATTGGCTGATACCCGAACATGGCGGAGATGGCGTGATTTCGAAGCGGGTCGTGCGTGACGTCGTGCTGCGGAGCGTCGGCCTCGAGTGGTCGGCGCGACCGCCCACCCTCGTGCGTCACGGCGAATGGGCCGTCGGCAATGTCCTCGAGCTCGCGATCGCTTACGCGCTTGCGCAGCGCCGGGAGCTCACCGTCATTCAGGTGGGAGCATTTACCGGCGGCTCGGCCGACCCGCTCAGGGCGCTGGTGCGCAAGTACCACCTGCAGGGCATCGTTGTGGAGCCCGAGCCGCGCGCCTTTGCGGTGTTGACGCAGGTATATGCCGACACGCCACACATGAAACCGGTCAACGTGGCGGTCGCCGAGTCCGAAGGCGTCCGCACCCTGTACTCGTTCGCGGGGAAGCACATCCCGCAGTCATCGCTGCACCGCTCCCACTTGCTCAGGTACGGGGTGGCCGCTCGAGACATCCAGGGTTTCGACGTGCGCTGCGTCACGTTGGTCACACTGATGCAGGAACACGGACTGCAACGCTGCGACGTGCTGCAGATCGACGCCGAAGCGCACGATTACGCGATTGTGCGCTCCATCGACTTCGAAGTCTGCGCTCCGCTCGTGATACGATTCGAGCACCAACACATGTCGAAGCGCCAACAGAACGAGTGCGTCGAGCGCCTCGCGGCACGAGGCTACCGCTTTCTCGTCGAGCGGAACGACTTGACCGCGCTGCGTTACGACGCTTGAGGTCTTCGACGCATGAAATCGTGCCCCTTTTGTGCCAAAGAGATTAATGCCGTCGCGATCGTCTGTAAGCACTGTGGGCGTGATGTCAGTGGCGGCACGAGTGTCGCCGCTGCTCCGGCCCCCCCTCCCCGTGAGAGTAGCGTCCAGGTCTCGCCGGAGCGCAGCGCGCAGACGAGGCCACGGTGGATCATTTGGGGACTCGGACCGATTGCGTTGCTGCTCGGGGTCTGGGCGGCGTATCGCGCGAGAACGGGGCGCGAAGAGGCGCGCGCACCCGTGAAGATCTCCCTGGCAAACGGGCAGGCTGACCAGGTTCCGAATCGTGCGTACGAGCATTACGACTTCACCCTTCCCGAGCGGAACTGTGCCATTACCGGCCGCATCGTGGGGCTGACGGGAGGCAATAACGACTTCCAGGCCTTCCTGATCGACGATGAAAATTTCCGGAATTGGAAGGCAAATCAGAAGGCGCAGGTGTACTGGCAAACGGACACGGTTCGCGTGGCGACGATTGACGCACGCGTCTCCGGACCTGGGGTGTTCCACCTGGTCATCAGCAACGCGTTTTCCCCCAGCACGCCAAAAACCGTGACGGTGCAGGCGGAAGCGGACTGCCCCTAAGACAGAGTGGGTCGGGGCGGCAAGTTTGACATATCAACATTTGTTGATACTTTTCCGCCATGGCCACGGACACCCTCCCGCAGCACTCGGTTGCAGCGCGGTGGTTCCACGCGCTGTCCGACGAGACGCGACTCCAGATCGTCGAATTGCTGTCCCACGGCGAACGGTGCGTCTGTGAGCTGCAGGACACGCTGGAGGCGGCGCAGTCACGCCTCTCTTTTCATCTCAAGACGCTCAAGGATGCGGGGCTGGTGACGGACCGGCGCGAGGGGCGGTGGATCTACTATGCGCTGAGTCGCGATGTGCTGGACCAGATTGCTGCGTTCGCGCAGGCGGTAAAGCCCGGAAAACACGCGGGGAGCTGCGCGCGCGCCTGTTGTGACTGATTGTTTCCTTTATCCATCAACCCGTTCGATCAAGTGGAAGGACAACGCATGAGCAGCGGCGATATCCAGCAGACGGTGAAGGAGAAATACGCCGCAGCGGCGAACCAGGCGCTGGGTGGCGCGCGCGGCAGATGCGGGCCGGGTGGCGCCTGCGGTTGCGATCCCGTCAGCTCGAATTTGTACGATGCCAGCGAGATCGCTGCGCTCCCCGAGGGCGCTGTCCTGGCGTCGCTGGGCTGCGGCAATCCCACCGCCCTCGCGCAATTGCGCGCCGGCGAAACGGTGCTCGACCTGGGCTCGGGCGGCGGCATCGATGTGCTGTTGTCGGCGAAACGCGTGGGCCCCACGGGCAAGGCGTACGGCCTCGACATGACAGACGAAATGCTCGCCCTCGCCCGCGCCAATCAAGCCAAAGCGAAAGTCACGAATGTCGAATTCCTGAAAGGCGAGATCGAGCGCATCCCGCTCCCGGCCGGCGCCGTGGACGTGATCATCTCGAACTGCGTCATCAATCTGTCGGTCGACAAGAGTCTCGTGCTGCGCGAGGCGTTCCGTGTGCTCAAGCCCGGCGGCCGCTTTGCCGTGTCGGATGTCGTCTGCCGCGGCGCCGTCCCCGACGCGGTGCGCCGCAGCATGGAGCTCTGGGTCGGCTGCGTGGCCGGAGCGCTGGAGGAGTCCGAATATCGCCGGCTCCTCACGGCCGCCGGATTCACGGACGTAGAGATCGAACCCACCCGGATCTACCAGTTCGAGGACGCGCGCGTGGTGCTCGGAGGCGCGGGCCTCGATGCCGACGTGCTGGCGCGCGAGGTGAGCGGCCGGCTCATGGGCGCCTTTATTCGCGCGCGCAAACCGGCATGACCGGACCCAAGCGAACGCTGCGGGTTCTTTTCCTCTGCACCGGTAACTCGGCACGCAGCCAGATGGCCGAAGCGCTCCTCAACGCGAAGGGGCAGGGTCGCCTGCACGCGGAGAGCGCCGGGTCACGGCCCGCGGCACGCGTCAATCCCCTGGCCATCGAGACGCTGCGCGAATGGAATATCGCGTGGGACGGTCACGTCCCGCGCGGCCTCGACGGACTCGAGCGTAAACACTGGGACTTCGTCATCACGGTGTGCGATCGCGCGAAAGAATCGTGCCCAATTTTTCCCGGACAGCCCGTCGTGGCGCACTGGGGCATGCCCGACCCGGCGGAGGTGGAGGGCGACGATGCGAAGCGACGCGCGGCATTCCGCCACGCGTTTCTCATGCTGAGCCGCCGCATCGACCTGTTCGTCGCGCTTCCGTTCGAGAAGCTCGAGCGCATGGCGCTGGAAGCGAGAGTGCGCGCGATCGGCGCCGCGGCAGGGGCACCAAGTTCGCGGTGATGGTGGGGTTGCGTCTCTTTCTTTTACGCAGGGACCCACTCAGGAGGCGGGCTGCACGTCGCCCAGACGTAACAGCTTCGTAACGTCTCGGCGTGGTGTCATGGCGTCGTGAAACGGTTCTCAGTCGCGCTACTCGAGGTGAATCAACCCCCGACGCAGCCCGATCGTGACCGCCTGCGTCCGATCGGACACCCGCATTTTCGCGTAGATCCGCTTGAGATGCAGCTTGACCGTCTCGGTGGTGCGCCCGATCGCGACCGCCACCTCTTTGTTGGTCAATCCCCGCGCGACGAGGCCGAGCACCTCGAGCTCACGTTTGGTGAGATCTTTGGTCCGCGCGTGCTCCGCCATCTTGACCGCCACCGCCGGCGGCAGAATGCGCGCCCCGCGCCACGCACTGCGAATCGCCGTGATCACGTCCGTGACGAGCATTTCCTTGAGCAGGTAACCCTGGGCCCCCGCCGCGAGCGCCCGGTGGATATCCGCGTCGCCGTCGTATGTCGTGAGCGCGATGATCCGCGCATCGGGAAACTCGGTCGTGATGCGGCGAATCGCCTCCACCCCGTCCATTTCCGGCATCCGCAGGTCCATCAGCACGACGTCGGGGTGGTGCTCCTGAAACAACGCCACCGCGCGCGCCCCATCCTCCGCCTGCGCGACGATGCAGAGATCGTCCTCCTGGGCGATCACCGCCGCGAGACCGGTTCGCACCACCGGATGGTCGTCGGCGATGAGGACGCGAACGCATGCTGTTTTCCGCCGGCGCGATATGGCCTGGGCCCTCACGACTGCCTCTTCGCTCGATCGGAGGGAAAGATTGCCGCGTCCGGGAGGGACACCATTCCCCCAATGGGGAGATTCGGGAGCGGAGCGGCGGAGCTAGCGGGAGCCGGCGGCCGCATAGGGGACACGCATGACGACGGCGGTGCCGCAATCAAGCACGCTGCGCACGGTCAACCTGCCGCCAACCTGCGCGGCGCGTTCCCTGAGCCCGAGCAATCCCCAGTGGCCGCCGAACGTCCGCAGCTCGGGGTCGACCACGAAGCCGTTGCCGTCATCAACGATCGCCACCCGCACGCCCTGGCGGCGGTACGAAAGTCCCACACGCACGCTGCGCGCCTGTGCATGCTGTGCGGTGTTGGCAATCGCTTCCTGGACCACCCGTGTGATCGCCGTCTCGACCTCGGGGCGGAGCGGCACCGGGTCTCCCTTGGGATCGTACGAGGCAGCGAGGCCGGCCCCGCGCGTCGCGTCCGTGACGATACGCTCGAGATTGGACGAGAAATCGCCCCCCGCCGGGGCCGGCGTGCGGAGATCCCACACCGCGCGCCGGGCGTCCGCGATGGTGCGCTGCGCCAGCGCCACCACATCGGCAAGCGCGCTCACGGCCTCGGGGGGTCCGGCAATCCGGCGTGCGGCCGCCGCAAGCTGCAGTGCGACCCCGGTCACCCCTTGCAGCAGCGTGTCGTGAATCTCCCGCGCCAGGCGATTGCGCTCCTCTAGTATCGCGTCGAACCGTGTCCTGAGCGCGCGCTCGCGCGCCCGCCGGACGGCGCGCTCCGCCCGGCGCCTCTCAGTGACGTCGATGACCGTACCGACGAGTTCCACGACCTCTCCAGCGGCATTCGTGACGGGAGTGCCGAGCGTGTGCACGAAGCGGATCGCGCCGTCGGGGCGCACGATCCGGTGCGAGACGTTGTACGGACTCCGCGTGCGCACCGCTTCGATCATCATGGCATCGAGCCGCGGCAGGTCGGCGGGATGCATGCGTTCGCGCATCAGCGTGGCGGTGTAGCGCGAGCGCAGGGCCGGATCCACGCCGAGAATGCGGCACGTTTCCTCGGACACATACAGCGCGTCCGAATGGCCGATGCGGTGGGCCCAGGTTCCCGTGTGCGTGAGCCGCTCGGCTTGCTGGAGGTACGCTTCGCTGCGGGAGAGCTCCGCCGCGGCGCGCCGTGCCTCGCTCACGTCCATCACGGCGCCGATCATTTCGGGAGCACCCGAATCCGCCGCCATCCATCGTGCCACCACGTGCACGTGCTTCACGCGCCCGTCCGGCATGAGCAGGCGATGATCGAGCTCCAGATCCGTCGGGTTCAGCATCGCGCGCGCAATCGCCTGCTCGACCAGCATGAGGTCTTCGGGATGCACGCGTCCTAACACGTGCTCGACCGTTGGGGTCACGAACGGATCGTATTCGAAAATGCGAAACGTCTCAGCCGACCAGCGCAACGCCGCACGTTCCGGATCCCACCCAAAGCTGCCGGTGTGACTGAGCCGCTGCGCTTCGGCGAGATAGGCGTCTTCGTGCTGTAGCACCGTGTCGACCATTGATCTCTCCTGGCGTGGAGCCGCTGGGATGCGCCGCCGCTTCCCCGAATGGGGACGGGAAAGATTCCCTGGAGTGGGAATGCCCCTGGTATACCCTGTAACACGAATTTCCCGCGCACAGGTTTCGGGTTGGGGGAGCTCGTGCATCTCGGCTTGTACACGACAGCATCACT
>DATIWU010000103.1:0-28741 GCA_035519195.1 Gemmatimonadales bacterium | reverse complement strand
CCCCAGGCGGTGACGTGCAGCGCGTGTCAGCGCGGCCTGCACATCCGCAGTGCGTGAATTGCTCTTCGGGCGCGGTTCGGACACCGTGGCTTGGACTGACGTTCCGCGTTCCGAGTTCCGCCTTCCGCGTTCAGCGTCGCTCCATCACGGCCACATACAAGTCTCCACTAAACGCCGACGGCCGCCGGCCCGTGATCGTAGGCGCTGTGAATCCCGACTCGGCGAACAGACCCGCCAGCCGCGCGATCGGAATCGGGTAGGGCACCCACGGGTTCGCCGCGCGCCGGTCGTACTCGATCACCACCACTCGGCCACGAGGCCCGAGCAACCGGCCGAGCTGCCGCAACACCGGCGCCGGATCGGCCACGTAGTGCAGCACGTTCGCGAGCAGTAGGCCGTCGAGACTCGCGTGTCGCACGTCCGGCAACACGAACGGCTCGGTGATATCCGCCCGCACCGCCACGACGTTCGGCGCTTCCCGCTCCGCCCAGCGCGCCAGAGTCTTCACGGCGCCCGCGTCGCGATCGACCGCGTAGATCCGGCTCGTCGGCCCGAGCAGCTCCACCAGCGCGCGCGTGAACGTGCCCGAGCCCGCGCCCAGGTCAGCCCACACGCCTGGCTCGGCGGGCACGGCAGCAGCGAGCAGCGAAAGCGCGGTTTGAGTGTCCAATGCGGTGAAATTTGGGCGGTCCGGCGGTCCGGCGGTCCGTCCGACCGTCCGCCGCATTGATTTGATCGCGCTCCAGCGCCGAGCGTATGTTACAGTAGCGGTGACCCAAACAGTGAGAACGAGACGTGCCGGTCACCGCCAAACTGTCGCGGGCTTTCTATGAGAAGCTGGGCGACGCTGTCGCCGACGAACTCGTCAACTGGTTCAATATGGTCGATGCCACGTACCGAAATGACCTGCGCGAATTGAACGACCTGAACTTTGCGCGGTTCGATGCCAAACTCGAGCAGCGACTAGCCGAGCTACGGACCGAGTTGCGCGCCGAAATGCAGGCGGGGTTCGCTCGATTGGACTTGCGCATTGACCAGGTTACGTCTCACGCTGATCGACGGATTGATGAGTTGGCATCCACCATGAAGACGCAACTCGCCCGACTTGAGACTCGACTCACCCGGTGGCTGTTCGGCTTTTGGATCGCCCAGGCCGCGACCACGGCCGGGCTTGTCCTTGCGGTCGTAAACCTCACCCACTAATCAGGCGTCCTTAAGGACGCGCGCTCGGCCGAGCCGGCGCTTCAGCGCCGAGCGTATGTTACTGTAGCGGCGACCCACATCTCGAGATCAACGTGCCAGTCACCGCAAAACTGTCCCGCGCCCTGTACGAACGCCTGGGCGATGCTGTCGCTGACCAACTCGTCGACTGGTTCAACATGGTAGATGCCACGTACCGAGCCGATCTGCGTGAGCTGAACGAGCTGAACTTTTCCCGGTTCGACGCCAAACTCGAGCAACGCATCGGCGAGCTGCGCGCGGAAATGCACGCCTGCTTCGCTCGTGTGGACGCTCGCATGGAACAGCGCATGGCCGAGCTCGAGACCCATCTCACCAAGCGCCTGTTCGCCTTCTGGGTCGCCCAGGCAGCGGCGACGGCGGGGCTCGTCTTCGCCGTGTTCAAGCTCACGCACTGACAGCCCGCCCCGTCCGCATCCTCAGCATCGACGGCGGCGGCGGGTTTGAGCGTTTCCCCTCTCCGCATTGCGGAGAGGGGGTCAGGTGGTGAGGCTTAGAGCACACATCCCAGGAGATAAGCCATGCTGCGCCGCTGGTCCTATCCCGTCGCGCTCGTCTCGATGCTCGCGTGGCCGTCCACTCGGCTGGTGGCCCAACAGCCCACGCCGGCAGACTCAGAAAGCCTGGCGCAACAGATCGCTGATCAGTTCGTGCTGCTCGCCGGCGGCATCCACCCGGGGTTCCGCTACAATCACGCCAAAGGCATCGTGCTGACGGGCACGTTCACGCCGACGGGTGAAGGCGCGAGCATCAGCCGCGCGGCGCATTTTCGGGGGAGCGCCGTTCCGGTGATCGTGCGCCTTTCCGATGCGTCCGGCATTCCGAACATCCCCGATACGCATCCCGCCGCCCAGCCGCACGGCATGGCGATCCGCTTCACGCTGCCCGACAAGAGCTCTACCGATATCGTCGCCGTGTCGCACAACGGCTTCATCGTGGGTACGGGGGAAGACTTCCTCGCGTTCTTGAAAGCCGTGGCCGCAACCAAGCCCGACTCGCCGCATCCCTCGCCGGTCGAGGCATTCCTGGGCACGCATCCCCGCGCCATGCAATTCGTCATCGACAACGCGAAACTCCCCACGAGCTTCGCCACGTTGTCCTACTTCAGTAATAACGCGGTCACATTCGTGGACGCGAAGGGCAAGAACCGGGCGGTGCTCTACCAGATCATTCCCGTGGCCGGAGTCCAGACGTTCGAATCAGCCGCCGTCGCCACCGCCGGTCCGGACTATCTCTTTACCGACCTGCCCCAGCGGCTCACCCGTGGTCCAGTGCAGTACACCCTCTACGCCCAAATCGCGAGTCCCGGAGACCCCACCAACGACGGATCCATCGTGTGGCCCGCCGACCGCCAGCGCGTCCGCCTGGGCACGATCTCGCTGACCGCGATCGCGCCCAACAACGCCGAGCTGCAACGCTCGCTCGCGTTCAGTCCGGTCAACCTGATCGATGGGATCGAGCTGTCGGACGATCCGCTGCCGCTGTTACGCGCGGCGGTGTACGCGTTGTCGGTTGCGCATCGGCAGTAACAAGGAGGTTCGTCATGGCCAAAAACATCTTCGCGGATGAGCGGATGACAGCCTGGATGCAGGAACACCTGCCGGAGCTGAGGCAGAGATACCTTTCCGGGCAGCGTTTGTTGTACCAGAGTCTCGCGGTCGGATTCGGGGTTGGTCTCGCCGCTCACATTGGTGGCTACGTTCTCCTCTCTTCAGCGCCGAGCGGGGGGCTCGGCCTCGTGGGTGACCTGCTGAAGTCACTCGGTCTGTCGCTCTGGACCGGAGTGGTCGTGGTTTTGTTCGTCCAGGTCATACCGGAGGCAAAAAGACGCCAGATCACGCACGCCCTGGATGAGTATGAAGCCGTGCTGCGTGACAAGACTCAAGGGCGCTCCGCGGGTTCGTGAATCGGAACGTGTTGGCATGAATTCCGTGCTGCACAACAAGGTCCCCCAGCTCACCATCGCCTTCTGGGTCATCAAGGTCCTCGCCACCACGCTGGGCGAAACGGGCGGCGACGCGCTCTCCATGACGCTCAACCTGGGCTATGCCGTGAGCACGCTGATCTTCCTCGCGTTCTTCGTCGTGACGCTCACGGCCCAGGTCTCGGCCAAGAGCTACCATCCGCTCTATTACTGGGCCGTGGTCGTCGCCACCACGACCGTTGGCACCACCACGTCCGACTACTTCGACCGCACCCTGGGCCTCGGCTACATCAAGTCGTCGATCATTCTGTTCTGTCTCGTGCTCGCGATCCTGGTCGTGTGGCATTTCACGATGGGCCGGATCGCGTTCAATCAGGTGACGAATCGCAAGGACGAGATCTTCTACTGGGTGACGATCCTGGTCTCGAATACCCTCGGCACCGCGCTGGGCGACTTCACGGCGGACGACCTGGGACTGGGCTTCGAGCGCGGCGCGCTGGTGTTCGCGGGTTTGATCGTCGTCGTGGCACTGCTTCATTACTTCAAGAAGGCCGCGGACAGCGTGCTGTTCTGGGCGGCGTATGTGCTCACGCGCCCCCTCGGCGCGACGCTCGGGGACACGCTGACGAAGCCGGTGGCGCAGGGTGGGTTGGCGCTGGGAAGGATTACATCCTCCCTCGTCATCGCTTGTCTGGTGGTGGTCCTCGTGACCGTCACCCATCGGCGCCAGGCGACGCAGCGGGGTGAGGCCTAGAACCTTGCTCTTATGCCGGCATTGAACATTCGCCCGTCGAGCGGCGCCCACTGCGGCGTGGTCCACTGCACCTCGTCGCCCGGCGACAGTGAGAAAATCGGATCGTAGTGCGTCTGCCTCAGGTTGGTCAGGTTGTCGCCGCTCAAATACACATCGAACCGTCCCCACCGCTGCGAAATCAACAGGCCCAATGTCGAGTAGGGCGGGGTAGTCGTGCGATACGGGTCGTTGATGACCGACTGCGATCCTGTGTAGAACAGATGCATCGCCACCCGGGTGTTGGTCTCGTCGCTCTCCCAGGCGATGTCGATCCCGCCCGAGTGCGCGGGCGTGAGCGGCAGCGCGGTACGCTCGTTAGTGAACGGCGAGAAGCTCTCGGAGTGCAGGTAGGCATATTCGAGCAGCACGACGAGCGGCTCGTGGGCATAGACCGCGAACAGCTCGATTCCCCTGATATCGGTGGGCGTTGGCGCATTCACGAGCTGCGGGCGCTCGTCGAACACGTTCAAATCCGCCAGGTACACGGGATGCTCGACCCGCGACGCGAACAAGCTGGCGGTGAAATCGAGCACGCCGGTGTGCCGCGTGATGTCGAGCGACGCGTAGCTCGCCTGTTCTGCCTGGAGCGAAAACGAACTCGTGGTCTGCACCAGTCCCGAGTCGTTGGCGCAGAGCGACACGGAGCACGTGCCGATAGTCGGACTGTTGAACGGGACGAGCCGCGCGAGCGGCACGCCATCGGTCTCGTCCATGAAAGGCGTGGGCGGGAAAAAGCCCTTGGCGCCCGCCAGCCGGAACGCCCACAATTTCGACGCGCGAACCAGCAGCGAGGCGCGCGGGCTGCAGAACGTGCCGTACTGGCTATGCCAGTCGCACCGGCCCGCGAGGCCCAGGCTCAGGTGGCGATTCACGTCGACCGTGGTCTGCACGAACGCGCCGGGCGCGTCGAACGTGTAGTCGAAGCCCACCAGGTCCGGCGAGTGGAAGCTGTTCTGCGAGTAGCCGCCGCCCAACACCCACGTGCTGGGCCCCCACGGGACCGTGAAGGTCGCCTCGCTGAACAGCGTCTGATGGCGGCCGTTCTGCGTCGAGTACCACGAGGTCGGTCCGAAATCCTGGCGATCCCACTGCGTGGTTTGCGAGGCGCGGACCGTGAGGACGTCTTTGCCGGCGACTGGGACGGTGGTTACGAGCCCCCCGTCCAGGCGATTCGTGTTGGCCGCCGTGGGAAACGGCTCGCCGTTCGGGAGCAGCGCCCCCGGCATCGTTCCGCCGGACCGAGCTTCTGACATGCCGCCCAGCGTGGCGAACAGCGAGACGCCGCCGCCCGGCGTCCAGTACACGCGCGGCCGGAACTCGGCCCGGCGATAGCCGGGCACGTCCGCCCAGCCATCACTGTTCACATCGGTTTCGCGTTGGTCGTGCACGCCGGTGAGCAACGTCATTCCCAGATGTTCGTTGAACTTGGGCGCGAGCCACAGCACCGCGTCGTTGCCGGCGAGCGACGTGTGGTTCAAGACCAGATCGTTTTCGTTGTCGGGGAGGCGCGACAGCAGGTTCACCACTCCGCCCAGCGCCGAGGATCCGTACATCGCGGTCGCGGGACCTTTGATCACCTCCGCTTGCCGCAGGTCGAGCGGCGGCACCTGCGTCAAACCGAAATCGCCGAATTGCGTGCCCAGCAGTGGCAGCCCGTCATTGAACACCTCCGTGTATTCGCCGGGAAGGCCCTGAATCCGAATGCTCGATGTGCCGAACCCGGGAGCCGTGGGCTGTACCCGGACGCCGCTCATCTCGAGCAGCAGCTGCGTCAGGTCGCCTGGGTGCGTCTCGGTCTTCTCCCCGATCTCCTCGCCGCCCAGCACCTCCACTCGCGTCGGCTCGTCTTCTACCGCGTGCGCCACGCGCGTCGACGTAATGACGACGCTCTCGAGCTCCTGCGGTTGTTCAACCAGCTCGACGGTAACGAGCGTATCGAGTCCCGGGGTCACGTCGAGGTTGATCGTATCGGGGCGAAATCCCACGTGCAGCACGGTGAGCATTGCCGGCCCGGCGGGGAGGTGGAACGTGACCTGGCCGGTCCGGCCGGTGCGCAGCCGGCTGCCGCCCCAGTGCACGTCGGCCTCCGACAGGGGCCGATGCTCGCCACGAACCAGGACGCTGACGCGGCCGGAATCGGACTGCCCGGCAGCAATTGCTGCCTTATAAAGGAATAGCAGGGCGACGCCGACCGACCGTGCGATGCGTTTCCTCCTGAAGGGGCGATGAAATTCGCGGACTCCTAATACCCTCGATGTGTTGGTCATGGTCCCGCTGCCGACCGGGAACTATACACTCGTCGTGGGTGCCTGCTATCTCGATTCCAGCAGCAGCGCCTCCAGGTCCAGGTCCCGCTGCACCCGCCGCATCACCGAGTCCCCGATCATTCCCTTATCTCGCAGCCCGATCACGGTCTGCCGTTCCGCGCCGAGCAGCTCCCGCAGCACGTCGCGTCGCGACCGAACCAGGCTCTCTTCCTGCTTGTCCCGCTCGGCGCGCACGCGCGCGCTGAAGCGCTGATGGCGGTGATTGTAGCGGGAGCGAAATTCGGCGAGCGTCTCAGGATCGAGCTGCGCCGCGAGCTCGTCCAGCTTCTTGAGCGCCGCGTCGGCTGCCTGCTGGCGCGCGTGCGCTTCTTCGAGTTTCTGAATCTCTCCCGTGTCGCAGATGCCGAGCTTGTAGACGATGGGGCGGAGCGAGAAGCCCTGCACGACGAGCGTGAACACGATGACCACGTAGGTGAGAAAGATGATCAGGTCGCGGCCGGGAAACGGCGCGCCCGAGAGCGTCGTGAGCGGCAAGGCGAGCGCGAGCACCAGCGAGTCGGCGCCCCGCAAACCGGCCCACGCGACGAGAAAAATCTGCCGCCAGGACACGAGGGGGTCGGGCGCACGGCGGCGCTTGGCAATCCAGTGCTCCACCGCATGCCGCAGGTGCGTGCCCCAGAACACCCACGCCATGCGCGCGAGCACGGTTGCCGCCGAGACCGCGATGGCGGCGATGACCAGCTCGCGCTTCGGGTAGTTGGTCAGTGCGCCAAGCACGAGGCGCAGCTCGAGTCCGACAAACACGAACGTGAGCCCTTCCAGCACGAAGACGACGAACTGCCACATGCTCTCCGAGAGCACCCGCGAATCCGGGGCGAGTAGCCGTGGTCCCAGGCGAGCGAGAAACAGCCCTGTGGTCAGTACCGAGAGCACCCCGGATACCCCCAGGATTTCGGCGGGGAAGTATGCGGCGAACGGCGTGAGGATCGAGATCGTGGCTTCGATCTCCGGCGCGTGCACGCGCCGGCGCAGGAAGCCGATCGCGTAGCCGGCCGCGAGCCCCACCGCCACGCCGCCCACGCCGACCCAGACGAATCGCACGGCGGCGTGGGGGAGTGAGAACACGCCGGTGACGGCCGCGGCCACCGCCATCCGGTACGCGACGATGGCCGTGGCATCGTTCACGAGGCTTTCGCCCTCGAGGATCGTGGCGAGTCGGCGCGGCACGACGAGCTCGCGCAGGAACGCCGTGGCCGCCGGGGCGTCGGGCGGCGCCACGATGGCGCCGAGCGCGAACGCGGCGGCCCACGGGACCGAGGGCACAGCGGCGTGGAACGCCACGCCCACGACGATCGTGGTGAAGACCACGAGCCCCACGCCGAGCTGCGTGATGGAATGCAGGTTGGCCCGCAGATCACGCCAGGACGCGACCAGCGCCGCGCGATACAACAGCGGCGGAATGAACACGACAAAGATGAGCTGTGGATTGAACGCGACCGCCGGGAGCCCGGGGATGAGCGCGATGATCAGCCCGCCGACGACGAGGAGCACGGGCGCGGGGATATGGAGCCGGCGCGCCGCGAGCGAGACAAACACGACGGCGACGAGCAACGCCAGGACGACTTCAAACTCGTGCATGAAGCGCCGCTGCGAGGTTCTCCAGGTCCCATTTTCCGTCGTAACGCTCTCCGTTGATGAAGAACGTCGGTGTCTTGTTCACGCCGCTCTTGATGCCTCCGATGAACGATGCGCGGACCTTGTCGGCATACGTCCCGGCCTCGAGCTCGCGGGCCACGCGCGCCGCATCGAGCCCGAGCTCGGCCGCATACTCGATCAAATATTCGTCGTCGAGCGCGAATTGCCGCTCGAACAGCCGATCGTGCATCGGCCAGAATTTCCCCTGCGCGGCGGCGGACTCGGACACTTCGGCCGCGTGTTCCGCGTGCTCATGCACTTTCTTCAGGGGAAAGTTGCGCCACACGAAGCGCAACCGCGAGCCGAATCGCTGGCGGATTTCCTTGGCGATGGGATAGGCTTCGCGACAGAACGGACACTCGAAGTCGCCGTACTCGACGAGCGTCACCGGAGCATCCATGGGGCCGAGGCTATGATCCTCCACGGAAACCGGCTCAATCAGGGTCATGCCGCGATTGCATCCAGAGCGCGCAGGATCCCGTCTGCTCCGGGGTTCACGTCGATCGGCGATACGTAGCTCCAGCGAATCACTCCGTCGCCGTCGATCACGAACAGCGCCCGGTCGCTCGTACCGTCCGGGCGATACACGCCGTAGCGCCGGGCCACCTCGCCTTTCGGTTCGAAGTCCGCGAGCAGCGGAAACGCGAGCTTGCGGCTCTTCGCGAACGCGGCGTGGCACCAGGCGCCGTCGACGGACACGCCGAAGAGCTGCGCGTTATGGCGCTCGAACTCGGACAGGATCTCGTTGTACAGCGCCATCTGGTCGCCGCACACCGGACTCCAGTCGGCGGGATAGAATGCGAGAATGACGGGCCGGTTGCGGAAGTCCTTGAGCGCGGTGAGCTGGCCGGGTGCGGAGGGGAGCGCGAACTCGGGCGCGCGCGTGCCGGCGGCTAGGGCGGAATCGGGCATGAGGCAATCTCCAGCTGGAATGAGAAGGAAGCGAATGGAGGGAGAACATGTGCGCGCCGATGGGTGTTCCCGCATATGTTACCGCTCACCACCGCTCGATACCGCCCTCAAACGGGGAGTGCACTGTGCTCTGGCTCCGCCTCATCCATATCGTGTTCGGCACCTTCTGGACCGGGTCCGCGATCTTCACCGCCTTCTTCCTCCTCCCCGTCATGCGGTCGGCCGGACCGGCGGCGGGACCGGTGATGTCCCGCCTGGGTCCGAGAATCGGCCCGATCCTCGGGGTTGCGAGCTTGCTCACGATCATTTCTGGATTCATCATGTTCGGGCAACTGTCGGCGGGAACGGGGGGCGAGTGGGTCCACACGCCGCGCGGCACGACGCTCGGGGTCGGGGGGCGCAATGCGCTCGGCGCGCGCTTCGCCGCCATCTGTCTGATCGTCGCGGTCGGCGCGATGGCCATCGCCCGCTACGTCTAGGAGTCCTCAATGATCACGATCATGGGCGCCACCGGCCACACCGGCAGCGTCACGACGAACCAACTGCTCGATGCGAACCAGCCGGTGCGAGTGCTCGGGCGGTCCGCCGAGCGATTGCAGCCGTTCGTCAAGCGCGGCGCCAAACCGGCCGTGGGCGATGCGACCGATGCCGCATTCCTGACTGACGCCTTCCGCGGCGCCACGGCCGTGTACGCGCTCGTGCCGCCCGACTACGGCCAGGCTGATCCGTTCGCGTACTATGACAAGGTCGGCGCCGCGGTCGAAACCGCCGTCAAGAAAACCGGCGTCAAGCGGCTCGTCTTCCTGTCGAGCCTGGGCGCCGAACGCCCCGCCGGGTGCGGCCTGATCGGCGGCCTGCATCGCGTGGAGGAGCGGTTCAAGAAGCTCGAGGTCTCGACCGTGTCGCTCCGGGCCGGCTTCTTCATGGAAAACTTCTTCGGCATGCTGGGGATGATCAAACAGCAGGGAATCATGGGCGGTGCGACGCCCCCGGACGTGCCGATCTCGATGCTGGCCAGCCACGACATCGGCGTCGTGGCGGCGGACGAGCTGCAGAAAGCCGGGGCGCCGGGCTTCACCACCCGCGAGCTGCTCGGCCCACGCGACTACAGCATGGCGGAGGCGGCCCGGATCATCGGCCAGAAGATCGGCAAGCCGGATCTGCAATACGTCCAGTTTCCCGACGACGGCGTGAAACAGGCGTTCATGGGAATGGGATTCTCGCCGCGCGCGGCCGAGCTGTTCGTCGAGATGGCAAAGGGCATCGGTAGCAACGTGAAGACGCTCGAGGGACGGAATGTCCGGAACTCGACCCCCATGTCGCTGGAGCAGTTCGCGGTGAAGCTCGGGGAGGCGTATCGCGGGATATGAAAGGCGGAAAGAGACGGAACGTGACGGACCTTCCCGTCTGTTTCCGTCTCTTACCGTCCCTTCGTTCTCATCCCCTCCACCGCCACCGCCAGCTTCGCGCTATCCAGCACATCCGCCATCACACCGATTTCCTGTTCCCACACCGCTGCGGGGATGTCCTGCTTGACCTCATGCTCCAACACATGATAAACGGCAAGCCCCAACTGGGCTCCGGCTAATGGACCGGCATACGAAGGATCGCCCAACACGACTGTTTCCGCGGCGATCTCGGCACTCTCAGGATCCGGTGCGCCGAGTAGCACGAGCAGCTTGTCCTTGCCGTGCTCCTCCGCCAGGCGCTTGATCTGCTCCTGGCTGCCGACGTCCATCGCGCCCGACGCCGTTCAGACGAAGCACTCGGTGGCGATGAACGCGACCGTGGCACCCGCGGCACGCGCGCATGCGGCGATGGCGGGACCGGAGATGCCGTCGCGCTCGCCCAGCGCCACGACCAGTTTGTCCTTCAGCATGACGGTCAACTCACCTCCCTCCAAGGGTTTGTTCGAGCCACTTTTCCAGATCGAGATCCGTCATTTCGGGAGACGCGAACCGCGCGATCTCCTTGCCATCTCGGAACAACAGGAACACGGGCAGGCCCATCAACCGCAGCTCCATGCACAGCCGGCGATTCTGCGACGAGTCGAGCTTCACGACCTTGAGGTCGGATCGCTCTGACGCGATGCGCTCCACGTGTGGCATGAGCGCAATACAGGGGCGGCATTGCGGGCCCCAGACATCCACCAGCACGGTTCCCTGGGCTACGAGATCACGAAAGTTTTCTTTGTTCGCTTCGGTTAGGGTACTCACGACCGCTCCAGTAGCAGGCTCATGCCGTCGGACAACTGGCACATTCTCCCCAGAAACAGACTCCCTTTCGCGATCAGCAAGGCGCGTTCCGCTGCGCCGTTCGTGAGACGTCGCAGCGCATGCGGCAGGTAGCACAGCGCCGACGCCAGGTGCCCCTGCGTGGGCGCGAAGCCGGGCATGCCGCGTGTGCGCACGAACTCGTCCAGGCCATCGCGCGCGATGGCTCCGCTCCGCACGGCGAGTGCCGCGATGGTGCGGTAATTCCGGTCGGGGACGTTCCCCGAACCGGCCGTCTCGGTGACTTCGGGGTTGTGCAGCTCGGTGGCGTAGTCGTCCACCGCACTGAGCGTGAGGCCGACGCGCGCCAGCGGCTCGACGGCGAGCGCTTCCATAATCTGCTGATTCGATCCGCCGGCCGCGACCCGGTGCCGCCCGATGGCATCGAGCCGCATCGCGGGAGAGCGGCCGTCGTCGGCCTCGACCAGCGCCGCCGCGCCGCCCAGCACGTCTTCCAGCACGGGCAGCCCCTTCGCCAGATGCCCCTGGAATTTCATGCCGAGCTTGGCCAGCGATCCCCCCGCAATCACCGCCACGCGCTTGAACACGCCGGCATGGACGAGGCTGGCCGCGATCACGAGCGCGGGGACCGGCGCGGCGCAGAAATCCTTCACATCCGCGCCCGACGCTTCGGTGAGCCCGGCCGATTGCGCCACCGCTTTGGCGAGGTTGCCGCCGCCGCGTTGATAGCGGTCGCCGATCGCCTCTTCGCCGCACCCGAGCACGTAGTCGATCGAACGGGGGTCGATCCCGCGGTCCTCTAATAGACGAAGCAGCGCGAGGGTGGCGGTGCCCTTGGAGCAGAGATTTTCGAGCAGCACACCGGCGCTGAGCGATTCGTCCTGGTCGTGGGCCCGCATCATGAATCCCGCGGGATTGTGGTCGACGCACAGCGGCAGGGCGCCCGGTTCCAGGGTGCCGGTAGCGATCGCTTTCCCGATGCGCGAAACATCGAGTCGAGCCGCGAGCGGGTGCTGTTCCAGTGCCGTCGCGGCGCGCCGGGCCACGTCCGACTCGAGCCGCAGCAGCCCGAATTCATCGATCGCCGCGAGCAGACCGAGAAACTCGAGCTCGGGCATGATCTCGCCGTCGCGTGCGAAGCGGGCCTCACCCCCAGACCCTCGCTCCGTAACCCCGAGAGGAGGAGCGGTAAACCAGGGGCGCTCGGGCAATTGGCGCGGATGGATTGCGCCGATGAACGCCTGGTGCGGCGGGTAGGCCACCGCCGCGGCGAACGAGCGCAGCGCGTTCCGGAACGGCGTCTCGAGCGACGGATCGCGCGCCAGTTCGCGCAACGGCTTCGAGCCATGGCGCGCCATCCCTGGAACGTGCGCCAGCACCTGGACTGCCGCACTGATGACCGGTCCTCTACTCATCGGTAAAGATCGTCGGGGCGGTAACCGCGGTCCCCAGGGCGCGCAGGGCGCGCGCCAGCAATGCGCGGCGCCACGCGCGCTCCGCTTCCGGGGATGCGTTGGGGTCGCCCGCGGGATAGGGAATCCCCTTCGTGGGCACGATGCGCGCCGCGCCCACGCGCTCGGCGACCCCGACGAGATTGCACAGCAGCGCCGTGGGAATCCCGGCGCGCTCGAGCTCCTTCGCGAGCGTTGACCCGCAACGCGTGCCGGTCCCTCATGTGGCGGTGAGCACGGCGGCTTGTACGCCCGCCCGCCTCAGCTCGGCCGCCCACTCCACGCCGAAGCGCCGAGCGTTCGGGACCGTGGTGCCATTCCCGGTGGTCACGAAGTATTCCCCGAACAATTCGCCGATCGCACCTTCCTTCTCCATCTCGCGCGCCACGTCGAGCGGCAGCATGCGATGCGGGTCCTGATTGGCCCAGACGGTCGAGAAACCGCCGTGCACCGACATGTGCTCTCCCGGCGCCAGCGCGGTCTTCCCGCCAATCGCGTAGCGCAGCCAGCGGGTGGCCCGCGCGGATTCGAGCCGATCGGGATTGCCGTTCGGCACGAGCCCACCCTCGGTGAGCAGCGCGACGCGAGTCTTGGCGGGATCGACCGGCGGTGCCGGCGTGATCCTGTCGAAGCGCGGCACCGGGACCTCGGTGCGTTCCTTGTCTCCCGCCATGCGCGCGAGCAGCAAGTTCACGCCGCGAGACGCGGAACGGTCCTTCGCCAGCACATTTTTCCGGGGTGTCTTGCCGATCCGTCCATCGGCTTCGGTGAGCGGCTCGCCGCGGATTCGCTTGCGCGCGGCCTGCGCGATGCGTTCGAGCGACGGTCCCATCTCCCGCACGGACGCACCGGAGGCGATCACGGCCGCCGTGCCCGCGTCGTCCAATCCCGGGTTGTCGGGATGAAGCGAGGCTATGGCGCTGATTCCCGCGCGCTGCGCCGCGGCGGCGACGAGCGCGCACGCCACGCCGTAGCGACCGCTCGTGAACGCGGGACCCAGGATGAGCAGGTCCGGCCGTTCTTTCGCGACCAGCTGGACGATCGCCGCCGGCGCACCGCGCTCGGCGGCGGCATAGTCGTCGCCGCAGTAGACGGTCGCCACGATCTGCGCGTCCGCGCCGAGCAACTCCTGTAGCTTGCGCCCCGGCCCGACCGCTCCGGGCTTCGCGCCGGGCTCGGTGCCCGCCTTGTCTTCGCCGCCCAACCCCGCGAAGAACTGATTCAGGTAATGCACGACTCTCGCCGTCACTGCGCCACCTCGCGGCAGGTCAGCCGGCCCGCTCCCATCGGGGAGAGCGAGCAGTAGATCACCGCCGTGGGCGCGGTGAGCGACGCCGTCGCGGGTGCGGTGAGCACATCGACCGTTTCGCCGCCCAACGCGCGTTCCATTTCCGGGAGCATCACGATCTCATCGTAATTGCCGGTGCTCACCATGCCCGTGGCGCGATCGGGCGGCACGACGAGCGGCGGCGCGGTGCCGTCCGGTCCCCCCATCTCGGCGAACAGGCCCACGGAGGCGATGCCCAACGCCTCGAGCGCATCCATCTTGAGCGCGACGTCGGCGTCGGCGTTGCCGCCGCCCTCCTTGGTCAACACGACGCCGTCCATCTCCAGCTCGGCGCAGAGCGCCGCCGCCTGAGTGGAAATCCTCTCCTTTGCCGCCTGATCCACCGGCTCGGGCGAAATGATCACGCCGGCGAACGTGAGGTCTTTGCCGTCGCGTTCCAGCAGTTCTGTGGCCACCGGATTGTTCTGGTGGACGTACGTGGGATTCTTGAGTGCGGGATGTCCATACTGCCCGCTCACCACCGCGCCGGCGAACAAGTCTCCAGGGTCGATCAGCCGCGGCGCTTCGCGCGCAAAACTCTGTCCGTAGACGAAGACGTCCTTGAAGGTGCCCTGAGTCTGGAGATTCGTGATGGCGCCGATGCGTGGGAGAGAGGCGGCGGATGGGCGGATCGGCGGATGGTCGGATCGTGAATGACCGAGCGCTGATTGAGCGATACGGTTCGCGAGCGTGAGCAATCCTTTTCGCAGCGCGACGTCGACGGATTCCCAGGACGCGCCCGGAGCAGGCGTAAACTCGACGACCAGATTGTGGGTGCTGCCGAACGGGGAGAGGGCCGCGCCGGGACCCGACATGTCGATCAACCCTTCTTGGGCGCGGGGCAGGTAACCCGCGGTGAGCAGTGCGACGCCCGTGAGCACGTGCGTCGCCCCGCCGGCCTGCGGTGGTACAGGTCCCAGGAACCCGGGGAAGATCCCGCCGCCGTCCGGCCCCGGGCCTTTGGTGCGCGGCTCGACGGCGTCGAGCACCTTGATGATGCGCACGCGATCGCCGGGCGAAGCCCACGTCACGCGAACGCCGGCCAGGGCCGCGTCACGGAACGCGGCATGCGCGTCCCGCTCGTCGACCGTCAGCCGGCCGCCCGCGTAGCGCGTCTCCGCGCCGAGCGAGACACGGTGAACCGGATGGGAGATCAGTCCGTCCATTGGGAGGGTGAAGGTAACTGTGGACGGCAGAAGGCGGCAGCAGGGCGTCGCTGGAGCTCGCTGCCGTGCGCAAGGATGCCCGACCCACCGCCGCCGCCTTATCGATCGCCCTATTCTCACTGTATCTTCCTTTGATCCCAGGAATTCGATCTCTAACGGAGTTTCATTCATGCCCACCCCTCCTCTGGGCCGCTTTATCTGGCACGAGCTTGCGACCACGGATCCGGACGCCGCGGCGGCGTTCTATGGCAAGGTGGTCGGCTGGAAAACGGAAGGGTACGGTCAGGATCCGACGTATAAACTGTGGACGCTCAACTCGCAGCAGAAAGGCGGCTTGATGCGTTTGCCCGAAGAGGCGCGCCGGATGGGGGCGCCGCCGGGTTGGATGCTGTACGTCGGGGTCGCCAACGTCGATGAGAAAGTGCGGCAGGCGCAGAGTCTCGGCGCAGCGCTGCACGCGGGCCCAATGGACATACCGCCCGGACGATTTGCCGCCCTCGCGGATCCGTGGGGCGCCGGATTTTCGCTCTTCAAACCTGGGCCGCAGGCGAACCAACCCGATGCGGCGGCAGCGAGCGGCGCGGGCGACTTCGTATGGCACGAGCATGTGAGCCCCGACTGGAAAAAGGCCTGGAACTTCTACTCCAAGCTTCTGGGATGGTCCGAGATGCAGTCGATGGAGATGAGCCCGGGAAACACCTATTTCATTTTCACGACACCCGGGGAAGCAGAGCCGGCCGGGGGATTTTATTCACTGCAGCCCGGCATGCCGCCACACGCGCACTGGCTCACGTACATCCGCGTCGCGGACATCGATGACGCCACGAATGCCGTGAAGCGCGGCGGTGGTAAAGTGATGAGCGGCCCGATGGAGGTTCCGGGCGGTGCGCGCGTTGCCATGTGCGTCGACCCGCAGGGCGCGGGTTTCGCGGTGCACGCGTTGACCGTCGCCGCCCGAGAGCCACGCGCGCGCGGCTCGAACGGTACGAGCGGCGGAACGACGCGAGCCAGAGGGGCGCCGGCCAAGCGAGGAGCGGTACGGAGCGCGAAACCGCGTCCCAAGAAGCCGAAACCCAAACGCCGCACGCGTCCGCGCGCCCGGCGTCCGGCGCGTTGAGCGGTAGCCTCACGCATGGGTGATCTGCACGCATTGCTCGAGACGTCACTCGGCCCCCTCTACCGGGTCGAGCGCGAGGTTCGCCCGGTGGGCGAGTGCCGGTTGTTTATCGCCGAGGAGCTGGCCCCGCCCGGCGCGGAACTGGTCGTCAAAGTGCTTCCCGCGACGTTGTCGCTCGCCGTCGACCCCGTGGTGTTCGAGCGCGAGCTGGTGTTGACGGCTGACCGCCTGTCGGGGATGAAGCTCGTCATGCCACGCACGGCAGGGCGCGCGGGCTCCTGGGTCTATCATACGCGGCGGTTTGTCGAGGGGACGACGTTGCGCGCGTGGATCAACCGCAATGGCGAGCTGCCGCTGCGTCAGGCCGTGGAAATCCTGCGCGACATTCTCACCGATCTCGCCGCGGTGCACGCGGCCAAGCTCGTGCATGGCGATTTGAAACCGGAACAGGTCTTGATCGGAAACGGCAGAAACCTCACGGCGGACCCGGGAGTGGTGGACGCGGTGGAGCGCTCGCTCCAGGGCGCCGCACGCGGCGCGGCGACCGCCGCGATCTGCGCGCCGCCGTATCTCGCTCCCGAGCGGCGTGATCGCGACGCTCCGTCCGGTCACAACGGTCCCCCCGCGGACATGTTCGCCGTGGGTGTCATCCTCCACGAGATGCTGACGGGCCGAACGCCCGCTCCCGAATCGGAGCCGCTCGAGGAAGTCCGTTCGCTGCCGCCATGGCTCGCGACGCTCGTGCGCCGCTGTCTCGCGGCGGAACCGGAGGATCGTTGGGAAGATGCCGGAGCCGCGCTCGCCACCATGCCCCATCGATCCGGCGGACTCCAGAGAGACGGGGGCGACGGCACCGGTGGAGCGAGCAGCAGGCCGAGTCATTAGTCGAGCCTCAACATCGCTCCGCGCCGGCATCGGCCTCAAGCTGCATTGATCATTGAGCCTTGAGCACGGATTATTGTGTCCATGCCCGACCCTATCCGCGACCAGGTGATCGACCTGCTCCACTCGAGCCATGCCCACAT
Organism: Gemmatimonadales bacterium; assembly: GCA_035519195.1. Lineage (GTDB taxonomy): Bacteria > Gemmatimonadota > Gemmatimonadetes > Gemmatimonadales > GWC2-71-9 > AG25. Next base: position 11,591 of record DATIWU010000103.1, on the reverse strand, counting down.
CGAGTTTCGTGAAGCCATCGCCGATTGGCCGGAGCGGCTGCGCGGGGTAAAACCTTCCGGTCAGCCGTTCACTCCCTGGCGCGTGCTCGAGCACATGCGCATTACACAGTGGGACATCGTCGAGTTCTCGAAGAGCGCGAAGCACGTCTCTCCCGAGTGGCCAGAAGGGTACTGGCCGAACGAGGACGCGCCGCCGAATGCGAGCGCGTGGGATGACAGCCTGCGGCAGATCGAGCGTGACCGGACAGAGATGGAACGGCTGGTCAGGGATCCGGCCAACGATCTGCTCGCCGAAATCCCGCACGGCACCGGGCAGACGCTGCTGCGCGAAGCGTTGCTCGTGGCCGACCACAACGCGTATCATCTGGGACAGCTGGTGCTGTTGCGACGACTCGTGGGGGCGTGGAAGAAAGAGCCTCCTACTCGCTGAGCTCTTTGAACTCCGCGTCGCTGAGCTGAAGCGTTCTCGCGGCAACATTCTCTTCGAGATGCTTGACGCTCGACGTTCCCGGGATGGGCAGCATGACCGGGGAGCGGCGGAGCAGCCACGCGAGCGCGATCTGGGCCGACGAGGCATTATGGCGCGCCGCGATGCGCTCGAGTGCGCCCTGCGCGCGCGCGAGCTTGCCCGTATTGAGGGGATACCAGGGCAGGAACCCCAGCCCCTCGTGTTCGCAGTAACGGAGCACCGGCTCGGCCGAGCGGTTCGCGACGTTGTAGAGATTCTGCACCGAGATGATCGGCAGCGTGCGGCGCACGCGCTCGATGTCCCCCACCGTGACCTCGGAGAGACCGACAAACCGGATCTTGCCTTCCGCCTGGAGCCGGGCGAGCGCGCCGAGCTGATCATCGAGCGGCACGTTCTGGTCGATCCGGTGCAGCTGGAACAGTTCGATCCGCTCGAGCTTCAGTCGCTTCAGGCTGCCTTCGCATGCGGCGATCAGATGCGCGGGATTGCCGTTCGTGACCCACCGCCCCGGACCGGGCCGATCGAACCCCGCTTTGGTGGCGATGACGAGGCCGGGAGGATAGGGGTGGAGCGCTTCGGCGATGATGCGCTCGCTGACCTCGGGTCCGTAAGAATCGGCGGTATCGATCAGGTCGATCCCGAGCTCGACGGCTCGGCGCAACACCGCGATGGCCGCGGCGCGATCGGGCGGCTCTCCCCACACTCCGGACCCGGTGAGGCGCATCGCGCCGAATCCCAGCCGGCGCACGACATGGTCGCCCAGCTGAAAGGTGTCCCTTGCGGTGAGCGTGTCATGCTTCATAGAGGGAACCATCCTTCGCTTTTGGTGTGTGACCGTAGCCGAATTCTAGGGCACCGGCGAGATTGAGGCACGCGAGTTCCGGGTCAATCAAGGGGGAAAATCGTGAGTTTGTTGCGCAACGTGTTCGGTGCGGCCGCCATGGCGGCGCTGGCGTGCAGCAGCGGGAACTCCGCTACACAACCCGTTCCGGTGTGTACTACTGCCAGCGCGCAGCCGGTCACTCTTTCGGTGGGACAGTTCACCACGCTCGATCCCACGACCGGTTCCGCCTGTTACGGCATTCCGGCCAACGCGTCCGCCACCGATTCCGCGGAATATCTCCTGGTCCCCTGGTCGGCGGCGCGCGCGCCAAACGAATCGTTGACGTTCCTTCTTACGACCAATGACACAAAGCCCACGGCGCAAGTTGTGCGCCGCATGCCGGCGTTTTCGCAGCGTCGCTCGATCGCGCGCGACTTCGATGCCTGGCGGTTGAATGCGGGGCGGACGGGATCGTGGCCCCGCCCGGTCGATCGGACGGCGGCTCGCCGGAGTCTTGTGGCTCCCCCGGCTCTCGCCGCCGCCGACTCGTCGCCGGGAAAATGCACGCCGCTGGTGGTCGGGATGGGCTGTCAGTTCGTCGTGTGCGATACCGTCACGTGCCAGACGCGGGTGACCGTGGGCGCGACGCTTCAGGCGCTGGGGCAGAAGGTCGCGATCTTCGTGGACCGAAACGCGGCGCCTCCGCCTGAGGGACTGAGCTCGAGCGATCTGACACAGCTGCAGCAGTTGATGGATGCGAAGTTGTACGCGATCGACACGGTGAATTTCGGCAGACCATCCGATATCGACGGCAACGGTCGCGTGCTCGTGTTGATGACGCCGATCGTGAATCAGCTGGTCACGCAGCAGGAATGTGAGACGGTCGGATTCATTCTGGGGTTCTTCTTCGGCGCCGACCTCGATCCGCGCTTCAATTTCATGTTCAACAAAGGGGAGATCTATTATTCCCTGGTCGCGGACTCCACGGGGCAGTTCAGCTGCCCGCACCCGGCGTCCTCGGTCAAGCGGCTGTCTCCCCGCACCTTCGTCCACGAGCTGCAGCACCTGATCAACTTCTCGCAGCACGTGGTGGGGAAGCCCACCGGCTCGTTGTCGGAAGAAGGCTGGCTCGACGAGGGGCTCTCGACCTATGCCGAAGAGATCACGGCCCGGACCTACGTCGATCCGGCGATCACCAATCCGATCGACACGCAAACCTACCGGCGCTATCTCGTCTTCGGAGACATGATCGACGCCTGGTACTATCTCTCCAATCCGGATCAGTACTATCTCGAGATTCCGGAGGACAACGGCACCGTTGGCGAGATCGGCGCATCGTGGCTGTTCGTCCGCTACCTGGTCGATCAGTACGGGGCGGGGCTCACGTCGAAGCTCGCGAATTCGACGCTGTACGGGTCCGCCAATATCATGGCGCAGACGGGCGCGGACTTCACGACCCTCGTGAATCAATGGGCGATCGCGAATTACGTGAATGACTACCCTGGATTCCCAGCGCCTCCCAAGCTGAAATACACCTCGTGGGGGTTCCGCTCCGCGTTCGACACGCTCCAGCGGAGCGTGCGGACCACCTTTGCCGACTCGGTCGACTTCACCCCGCCGTATCCGCTCATTCCGCTCGCGTATCCGGCCAATGCCCTGTCGTTTGGCGGTACGCTTCGGGCGGGATCGGGATTTTATCTGCGGATGCTCCAGGGTCCCAAGGATCCGGCCGCCGCACTGCTGTTCGCCACGCCGAGCCATTACAACCTCTCGGCCCAGCAGTATCCCCGGCTGAACATCGTGCGAATGCGGTGACCGGCCGGCGCGTCTGGTTCATCGCGGCCGTCTGCCTCGGTTTCGGAACCGCTCCGCTCCTGGCGCAAAAGGGGAGCGCGACAAAGAAGGGAAGCGGGGGGGGCGGCGCCGGGAACGGGGCGGCAACGGGTCAGCGCGGCCAGCCGGGCTCGCTGCGGCAGTTCGACAGCGCGATCCAGGAGCTGGCGCGCCGCGTCTCGCCCGCGGTCGTCCAGATCGTCGTCAGCGCGATCGCCTCTCCCGAGGAAGCGCGCACCGCCGGCTCGCTCGAGCGGCAGCGCGTCATGGGGTCCGGCGTGATCGTCGATTCGGCCGGATTCATCGTCACCAACGCGCACGTCGTGAATGGGGCGGTCCGGGTCCGGGTGACGTTCACCCTGGCGCCGATCGCCGGAGAGGCCTCACGCCCGCTCGCCGGACCGACGCGCGATGCCCGCCTGATCGGGGCCGATGCGCAAACGGATATCGCGGTGCTCAAGGTCGATACCGCAGGGTTGCCGACGGTGCCGTTCGGCGACTCGGACCAGCTCCGCAAGGGACAGCTGGTGTTCGCGTTCGGCAGTCCGGCAGGATTCACGAACTCCATGACGATGGGCGTCGTGAGCTCGGTTGCGCGCGAAGTGGATCCGAACCGGCCCGTCGTGTTCATCCAGACCGACGCGTCGATCAACCCGGGCAGCTCCGGCGGCCCGCTCGTCGATGCCGAAGGGCAGCTCGTCGGCGTGAATACGTTGATCTGGAGCCAGAGCGGCGGCAGCGAAGGACTGGGGTTCGCCATCCCCTCAGGCATCGTGCGGCTCGTGTACAGCCAACTGCGCGAATACGGCCGTGTGCACCGGGGGATCATCGGCTTGCGGGCGGATGAAATCACGCCGCTGCTCGCCACCGGCCTGGGCCTCACACCCAGCTGGGGGTTGTTGCTGTCCGATGTCGCGCCGGGCAGCCCCGCGTTCGGCGCCGGTCTCGCCATCGGCGATGTCGTGACCGCGGTGAACGGCAAACCCGTCGCGAGCCTTGCCGAGTTCGTGACCGATGTGACGTTGCGAAACATCGGGAAGACCGTGCACCTCGATGTCGTGCGCGGATCGGAGCGTCTGGCCTTTGATGTCCCCGTAGTGGAGCGGCGCGACAGCCTCGACCGCATCGTCGCGAACCTGGACCCCGAGAAGAACCTCATCCGGCGGATCGGGATCCTCGCGGTCACCGTCGACCCATCATCTCCCCAGTTGTTTCCACCGATGCGCTCGTATTCGGGCGTCATCGTCGCGGCGCGCGCGCTGTACGCGGGAGACCTCGAGTCGGGTCTCTCGCCCGGCGACGTCATTCATGCGGTGAACCGCACGGCGATCTCGAGCGTCGAAGACTTGCGCGGCGCGCTGTCGCGTCTCAAGCCGGGCGACGCGGTGGTGCTCCAGATCGAACGCCAGGGCGCGTATATGTACCTGTCGTTCGAGTTCGACTAGGGCAACCCCAGCAGCTTGTGCGTCTGTAGCGACACGCGCCAGCGCGGGTGGCTGAGGCAGTAGCGGACCGCGCGCTCGGTATTCCGGTCCCGCTCGGGACCGTCCATGGGCTGCAGGAAGAAATGACGAAATGCGAGCGGCTCGAGACTCTCGGGTTCGAGGCCGTTCTGGGGATAGACGAGCTTCAACTCGTCGCCGGATCGCTGCATCAGGTCCGCGCCTGCCTTGGGGCTCACGCAGATCCAGTCAATCCCAGCCGGCGCTGCGATCGTGCCGTTCGTCTCGATCGCGACTTCGAACCCGGCGTGATGCAGCGCGGCGATGAGCGGCGGATCGAGTTGCAGCAGCGGCTCGCCGCCGGTGCAGACGACGAACTTTGCCGCCGTCCCTCCGCCACCCCACGCGTCGCCGACCGCGGTCGCCAGCGCCCGGGCGGTCTCATACCGTCCTCCCCCGGGTCCATCGGTCCCGACGAAGTCCGTGTCGCAGAATGTGCAGGTCGCCGTGGCGCGGTCCGCTTCGCGTCCCGTCCAAAGATTGCAGCCCGCAAAGCGCAGCAACACGGCTGGACGGCCCGTGTTGGCGCCCTCGCCCTGGAGCGTGTAGTACAACTCCTTGACTGAATACATCAAAAACGCATGTCCAATGTCGAATATCGAATATCGAATATCGACATTCGGCGTTCGATATTAGACATCCGATATTTGCTGTAGCGCTCAATCACGCACGGCGCTCGCATATCTGATCGGGTCCACACAGCCCGCTTCCGCGAAGCCCTTGAGGCGAAGCTGGCACGCGTCACACCGGCCGCAGGCGGCGCCGGACGGATCCGGGTCATAGCAGCTCGACGTGAGCGAGAAGTCCACCCCCAGCGCGATGCCGCGCTCGATGATCTGGCGCTTGCTCAGCGTGATGAGCGGCGCATGGATCCGGAGCCGCTGGTGTTGCTCAACCCCGCGTTTGGTGGCGAGGTCGGCGAGCCGCTCGAATGCCGCGATGTACTCGGGGCGGCAGTCAGGGTACCCGCTGTAGTCCAGCGCATTGACGCCGATGAAGATGTCGCTCGAGCCAAGCACCTCCGCCCAGGCGAGGGCGAAGGAGAGGAAGATCGTGTTCCGGGCCGGGACGTACGTGACGGGAATTCCCCCGCCAATCGCCTCGGGCGGGCGATCCTTGGGCACGGCGATATCATCCGTGAGCGCCGAGCCGCCGAAGCGGCGGAGATCGATATCAAGGACTTCGTGCCGAAGGACGTGCGCGGCGCGAGCCACGCGTTCGGCCGCGGCAAGCTCCGCCCGGTGCCGTTGCCCGTAGCGAAACGTCAGCGCGTAGACGGCAAACCCCTCCTGTCGCGCGATCTCGAGCGTCGTGGCCGAATCGATCCCGCCCGACACGAGGACCACCGCTCTGCGGGTCTGGTCGCGGTCCATTACGTTAGGAAGCTATACCGACCACCTGCTCTCCGGAGTCCGCATGAGCGCGCAAGAATCGCGACTACCCCTGCCACGCACCGGGCCGCTTCCCAGGCCCCGGAATCCGGATGAAGCGCGCGAGTACCTGAAGGCGGAGGCGTTCGCGGCCCCCAACGTCCAGGCGGTAACGCTCGAAGCCACGGAGTTCACCTCGATTTGCCCGCGAACCGGTCAACCGGATTTCGGGACCGTGACGATCGAGTACACGCCGCGGGAGCGCTGCGTCGAGTCGAAATCGCTCAAGTTCTATCTCTGGTCGTACCGCGACGAAGGCGTATTTTGTGAGAGCCTCGCTGCCCGCATCGCGGATGACCTCGTGTACGCGATCGAGCCACGCTGGGTGCGGGTGAGGGTGAACCAGAACGTGCGCGGCGGAATCGCTTTGTATGCGGTTGCGGAACGGGGCGGTAGAGAGCGGTAACAGCCGGGAGGCGTTACCGGCCCAGCGAGAAGCCAATCTCCTTCGGCCCTACGAGTGGGCGTACTCTCCACCGTCGCTCCACCACCTGAGCCGACAGGATCCCCACCGCACCGCCCGCCACGACGTCACTCAGCCAGTGCTTGTTGTCGTTCACGCGTGACCAGCCGGTGCCCGCCGCGAGCGCAAACAGGCCGGCGCTGGCCCACGGGTGTGGATTTCGTCGGACAGCGCCGCGGCGAGCCCGAACGCCATGGTCGTATGGCCCGAAGGAAACGCGTCGGCGCCCGAGAACGGGTGGAACACGTTCGGCTCCTCGGCGGCGAAGGGCCGTTCGCGACCCACGACGTACTTGGTGGTGGTGGTCACAACCGCCGCAAGGGCAAGAGAGACGGCGATCCGTTCCGCGGAATTCCTGAGCGGCACGTTACGCCCGATCGTCCCGCCCAGGAACATCGCGATGGGAATGGTCGCGAACACTTCCGGCTGTCCCATATGGCGGAAAAACGCGGCCAACTGATCCTTTTCGGGGGTGCGCGAGTCCTGGGTCGAGTGCTGCACCGCCTCGTCGAAGAAGCCCGAGAAGAGAATCGCTCCCGCAGTCGCGGCACCCTGCCACCACTCGATGGTTCCCTGGACGGGTTGCCGTGCTTGGGAAGACACGGTGCCCGGGAGGAGAAAAAGGCAGGGCACGACGCGGCACGCGGAACTCGGAACGCGGAACATCATGACGCGCGTCGAGAAGCTTTGCGTTCCCGTGTTAGACCAGGAGACTGATGGCTTCGTCGCGTAAGCGGTGCTGCAGCAACGGATGTGTACGCCACACATACGCGCCCATGCTCGTCACCGCCAGGATATTCGCGATCGCAATCGACGCCACGCCCAGGCTGCCCATCACCCATTGCGCACCAAGCGCGACCATGGTGAAGGCCGCGGCTTCGAGCACGATCGCCGCCATGATCGCCAGCAGCAGGAACGATGGCGCGCGCTCGATGCCTTCGGCGAAGGCGACAAACACGAGGCCCGCGGCGATGAAGGCGGCCAGATGAAATGCCGTGTAGGAGGCGACGATGCCCAGATTGATGGTCACATCGGCTGGTCCCATCGCGCCCAGAAACAGCGCGGAGCCGAGCGCCGCCGCGGTGCGGAACGGCTGTCCCGCCACGACATCGAGCATGAAGAACCAGACAGCCACCGTGGCGGCGCCGACCAATCCGGTCAGGACGCCGCGTGCCAGCGACGGATAGCGGCGTAACACCGCGAGCCCGAGGGCATTCTCTGACCGCAGCGCACGATGCAGATACGCCATGAGCACGATGCCCGACAGCACGTTTGCGAACACGACTCTGCGCCAGGGAACGACCTGCGAAGGCGGTGCGCCACCCAGGAGCAGCCCCGCGTAGAACACCGTCTCCTGAACCACGATCCCGAAGATCACGCCGAACAGGAGCGCGGGGCCGAGCTCGAGCTGCGCGAGCGCCCAGGCCGCGAGCATCCCGAGCACCGTGAACACGGCAAAGTGCACCAGGCTGTACGCGGCGATGAGTGGCACGGTCGGCGGCATCGCGGGGTGATGCGTGAGCGCGCTGGCCAGCGCGGCCGGTGTGCGGAACGGGCCTCCGGTGAGCAGATCAATCGCGAGGAAGCACAGGGCGACGACGAGTCCCGCGAGCATTCCCCCGATGGCGCCGTGGATCAGGAGCGCGTTGGTGTGGTGTTTCATGGACCCTCCCTCGATAGAGAGAAGCCGGACAACTGCAGTAATCGATAATGCTGGGGTGGTTTCGGAGGGGCAACGGATTAGTTCTTCCGCGTCTCGGGTCATGTGCACGATGCGCCGCAAGATGCGTATCTCGAGCACTCTTACAGCACGATATTCAAGTAACCGGGGGCCATACTTGCCACTTGCAACGGTCTCTGTGCATATTTCGCACAGGACCATGGTTCGGGGCGGAAGGGGGGCGGGATATGCGGGTTTTTATCGGGGTGGTGTCGGGCATTTTATGCACATTCGGCAGATGAATCGTCGCATAAAGGCACCGCGCCTCATCCGAACGAGCCTGTGCGGGCTACGGCACGACATTTTGCACCAATTTTTCTTGACGCGATCACGCAGCCGGGGTAGGTTCACACCCCATCACGCAAACCTGCCGATCTCGCGTAACTCGTTCCCCTGGAGGACTCGTTTGCTATGACTGCCACCGTTAAACCAACCACCACCCGGCGCGGAACCAAGACTGCCGGCAGCCCTGCAGACGTCATCCGGCGGGCAGGAGAAGCGGGAGTCCAGGTCGTCGATCTGCGATTCACCGACATGCCGGGAACGTGGCAACATTTCTCGATTCCGATCGGGGAGATGTCCGAGGATCTCTTCGCCGAGGGAATCGGCTTCGACGGATCGTCGATCCGCGGCTTTCAGGCGATCAACGAGAGCGACATGCTGCTGATGCCGGACCCGCAGACCGCGTTCGTCGACCCGTGTCTCACGGTGCGCACGCTGTCGATCACCTGCGATATCGTGGACCCTATTACGGGCGCGCCGTACACGCGTGATCCGCGGTACGTCGCGCGCAAGGCGGAGCAATTCCTGGCCAAGACCGGAATCGCGACGACCGCGTTCTTCGGTCCGGAAGCCGAGTTCTACATCTTCAACTCGGCGCGGTTCGATCAGAACGCCCACTCCGGGTACTACTTCATCGATTCCGAGGAAGGCATCTGGAATTCGGGGCAGGAGGACAACGGCACCCCGAACCTGGCGCACCGGCCGCGGCACAAGGAAGGCTATTTCCCCGTACCGCCCACCGACCGGCTCCAGGACCTGCGCTCGAAGATCATGCTCGCGATGATCGACGCCGGGATCGAGGTCGAGGTCCATCACCACGAGGTCGGCACGGCGGGTCAGACGGAAATCGACATGCGGTTCAACACACTCACCCGCATGGCCGATCAGCTCATGATGTACAAGTACATCGTCAAGAACGTGTGCCGGGCCAACGGATACACGGCCACGTTCATGCCGAAGCCGATGTACGGCGACAACGGCTCGGGCATGCACGTGCACATGAGCCTGTGGAATGACCAGAAGCCCTTGTTCTTCGATGCCAAGGGCTATGGCTTGCTGTCGGATACGGCGCGCTGGTACGTGGGCGGGCTCATCAAGCACGCGGCGTCGCTGCTCGCGTTCGCGGCTCCCACGACCAACAGCTACCGGCGTCTGGTGCCTGGCTACGAGGCACCGATCAACCTGATGTACTCGGCGCGCAACCGGTCGGCGATCTGCCGGATTCCGATGTACTCGAAGTCGCCGAAATCCAAGCGCATCGAGTTCCGCGCGCCGGATCCGTCGAGCAACCCGTACTTCACGTTCGCTGCGCTGCTCATGGCCGGCCTCGATGGCGTGAAGAACAAGATTGAGCCGCCGAAGCCGATGGACGTCGACCTGTACGAGCTCGAGCCGGAAGAGCGCAAGCACGTGAAGAACACGCCGGGATCGCTCCAGGAGTCGCTGGCGTCGCTCGAGGCGGACAACGCCTACCTGCTCGAAGGCGGAGTGTTCACGCGGGATTTGATCGATACCTGGGTGAGCTACAAGAAGGCCAAGGAAATCGATCCGGTCGCGCTCCGGCCGCACCCGTACGAGTTCTTCCTGTATTACGACGCGTAAGCTGGGTTGTGATCCTCGCGACCCCGGGGCACCGCCCCGGGGTCAACCCACCCTATGACAGCGACAGTCGAAAGAACCACCGGCGCCACCAAGCGCGACATCCAGAACCTGTGTCGCGATCAGGGCGTCGCGTTCCTGCGGCTGCAGTTCACCGACATTCTCGGGGTCAACAAGAACGTCGAGGTCCCTGAGAGTCAGTTCGAGAAGGCGCTCTCGGGCGATGTGCGATTCGACGGCTCCGCCATCGAGGGCTTCGTGCGCATCGAGGAATCGGACATGGTCTTGAAGCCCGACCTCGACACGTTCCGGATTCTGCCCCACGACGATCAGGGCGGCCGGGTGGGCCGCTTGCTGTGTGACATCTACAACCCGGACGGCACCCCGTTCGCCGGGTGCCCCCGTCAGACGCTGCGCCGCCAGATCGCGCGTGCGGAGGCGCTCGGATACGACGTCATGGTGGGTGTCGAGGCCGAGTTCTACATCTTCCAGCTCGACGACCACGGGAAACCGACCACGCGCACGCACGATTCGGGCGGGTACTTCGATCTCACGCCCGTCGACCGGGCCGAAGAGATCCGGCGTCTCATCGTGCGGGATCTGGTCTCGATGGGATTCGAGGTGGAGAGCGGCCATCATGAAGTGGCGCCGGGCCAGCACGAAATCGATTTCCGGTACGCCACCGCGCTCGAAACCGCCGATAATCTCGCGACCTTCAAGTTCGTCGTCCGGAACGTCGCGTACCGTCATGGCTATCTCGCGACGTTCATGCCCCAGCCGATTTTCGGCCAGGCCGGCTCCGGCATGCACACGAGCCACTCGCTGTTTCAGAAGAGCAAGAACGCGTTCTTCGATCCGAAAGCCCAGTGGGAGCTGTCGCAGATCGCCATCCATTATATCGGCGGGCTGTTGAAGCACGCCCGCGGCTTCTGCGCCGTCACCAACCCCCTGGTGAACAGCTACAAGCGCCTGGTCCCGGGATACGAAGCACCGGTGCACGTCGCTTGGTCGATGCGTAATCGCTCACCGCTCATTCGCATTCCCGAGCGCCGCGACGTGGGCACGCGCTGCGAGCTGCGCATGCCCGACCCCTCGGCCGATCCGTATCTCTCGCTCACCGTGCAGATTGCCGCGGGGCTCGACGGGCTCGAGCAGCGGATGACGCCGCCCGATCCCGTGAACAAGAACATCTTCGAGATGAGCTACCGGGAGCGCCGGCACTTCCGCATCGACGATCTTCCCCGCGACCTGCACGAAGCCCTCGAGTACCTGGAGAAGGACGACATCATCCGCGCTGCACTCGGCGAGCACATCTACGAACGGTTCGTGGAGGCCAAAGAGCGGGAATGGCAGGAATACATCCGGCGGGTGAGTGAGTGGGAGTTACAGCGGTACCTGGGCCTGTATTGATCGTGCGGGAAAGCGGGAAGCGGGAAGCGGGAAGCGGGAAACGGGAAGCGGGAAGCGGGA
>DATIWU010000102.1:0-21497 GCA_035519195.1 Gemmatimonadales bacterium | reverse complement strand
CGGTGAACGGCGGAATCGAGGCTCACTTCCAGGTCGCGTGGCGCGATATCGGCCACCTGCACGTCCACGCCCTTGGGAAGCACGAGATCGGACGGCTGGAGGCGCAGGCGCCACAGGGTTCCGGCAAAGGTATCCGGAATGGTCTTGGTGATCTCCCGGGGCAACGACCGCAGCTTCAGGATTTCGCTGCCGCGTCCCGCGATCTGCACCACGACCTGCGCGGGTTGTTCGTGGGGGGGACGTCCCGGCGGGCCGGCGACCCTGACGCGCAGCGAGACGGCCTGCGTGACCGGCTGCTGGGCCGCCACCGCCACGTAGAGCATCGCGGCAAAGAACAATGCCGCGAGCTTGAGTGGCCAGTTGCGCCCGATCAGCTGTCCGACGTCAACGCGCATCGAGCAGTCGTCTGATCAGATTCTCGTTGACCGGTGCATCCCATTGCTCCGCGCCGATCACTTTCTTGATGATTGTTCCGTGGCGGTCCACGACGTAACTCTCGGGTACCCCCGTCGTTTGTAGCGTCGTCTGGATGTCGCCCGTCCGGTCCTGAAGGATATCGAAGTGCAGCCCGAGCTCGTTCACGAACTTCATTACCACCTCGGGACCATCCTTGTCGACGCTGATCGCCACGACCCGGAAGTCGGTGCCCGCAAGATGCTGGCTCAGCTTTTCCATGGACGGCATCTCGAGGCGGCACGGGTCGCACCAGGTGGCCCACACGTTGACGAGGAGCACTTTGTCGTGATAGTCGGCGAGCGATATCGGGCTCCTGGTGCGGACGTTCGTCACGTGGAAATCGGGAATCGTCGAACCCGCGCCGATCAGATTGAGCTGCGGACGCACCTTCATGCCGAGGGCGACCCCGAACACGACCGTCATCGCGATGCCCAGCACCAGGGTCCACTGCTTCTGATTGGTCATACCGTAACCAGACAGCGCCGTCTGAGCTCTTCGACCTCGCGTCCGGGATCGGCGCTTCCGAACACCGCGTTGCCCGCAACGAACGTATCCGCGCCGGCCGAGTGCGCGGCCGCGATCGTCTGCCGCGCGATTCCGCCGTCGACCTCGAGAAACGCCCGCGACCCGCGCGAATTCAGGAGCTCGCGCGCCCGCCGGATCTTGTCGTTCGAACCCGGAATGTAGGACTGGCCCCCGAATCCCGGATTGACGGTCATGATGAGCAGGAGGTCCAGGTCCGCGATGACTTCCTCGACCGCCGAGAGGGGCGTACTGGGATTGAGCGCGAGTCCCGCCATCATGCCGCGGCTCTTCACATGCGCGAGATGGCGCTGCGCGTGGGGCGAGACCTCGGGATGGAAGGTGAACACCGACGCGCCCGCATCGGCGAAGCGGTCGATGTAGCGCTCCGGTTCGACCACCATGAGATGCACGTCCAGCGGCTTGTCGGTGATCTTGCGCAGCGCCTCGATCATGTTCGCCCCGAACGTCAGGTTGGGCACGAACCGGCCATCCATGACATCGACGTGCATCCAGTCGGCTCCAGCGGACACGACCTGCTTCACCTGTTCGGCGAGCCTGGTCAGATCCGCTGAGAGAACACTCGGGGCGATGCGAATTCCGTTTCCGTTGTTCATTACGGGCTCCGGGCCACGACAATGTCCACGACCGTGCCGGGGGCGGCGAGCGTGCCGGCCGCCGGCGCCTGGGCGATGACGGTTCCAGGATTCGCGCTGGCCACCCGCCGGCGCGAAACCGAGCCAAGCTGCAATCCCTGCGACTCCACCCGTGTCCGCGCGTCTGTCTGCGACATGCCGAGCACGTCGGGAACGGGAATCGTCGGCGCGCCGCGGCTCACGACCACCGTCACCGGGGTGCCGGGTGCGAGCAGCGTGCCGGCGGGGGGCCGTGTCAGCATCACGATCCCCTGCGGGGCGGCCGCCTGCACCGACTCCACCTGCGCGGCGCCTAATCCCGCCGCCGTGATCAAGCGCTGGCTCAACCCCCCATCCAGTCCGGCCAGATCGGGTACGGGAATCTTGGGAGGTCCGTCGCTCGACACCAGAGTCACTCGCAGGCCCACGGGGGCGTGTACCCCCGGCGGGGGGTCCTGCCAGATCACCGTGCCCTGCGGGGCGATGGCGTCGGGTTCGCTGCCGCCATCTCGAGCATGCATGCCCGCGGTTTGCAGCTGCTTCGACGCCTCCGGCATTGACAGCCCGATGAGCCGCGGTACCGCTTCGTGCGCATGCAGGATCGGGGCGGGAAACAGGAATAAATAGGCCGTCAAATACCCCGCACAAACCGCCGCGAACAGATACCCCGCCCAACGGGCGAGCGTCGGCCGCGACAGCTTGAGCGACGGCTTCCAGCTCCAGCGCCATTCCGTGAGCGGCGGGAGGTGGCGTCGCAGGCGCATTATCGCTCCACGTCCTTAATCCAGCATCCCTCCGACCGGGGACGACGGCACCGCGATCTCGCGCCGCGGCATGCGACCCGCGAGATAGGCCGCTCGACCCGCGTCCACGGCGAGACGCATGGCGTTCGCCATGCCGACCGGGTCCTGGGCGGCGGCGAGCGCCGTGTTCATGAGTATGCCGTCGACGCCCTGTTCCATCGTGACGCACGCATCCGATGCGGTTCCCACACCCGCGTCGACAATCACGGGGACATGCAGCCGCCGTTTGATGAGCCGAATCCCATAGGGATTCAACAGCCCGAGCCCGCTGCCGATTGGCGACGCAAGCGGCATGACGGCCGCCACGCCCGCATCCTCGAGCCGCAGTGCGGTGACGAGGTCTTCGTTTGTATAGGCCAGGACCTTGAACCCCTCGCGCGCGAGGATCGTGGCCGCCTCGAGCAGTCCCTGCACGTCGGGAAGCAGCGTTTCCTGATCGCCGATCACCTCAAGCTTCACGAAATCGTTGAACCCGGCCTCGCGGGCGAGCATCGCGTAGCGCACGGCATCGCCGGCGGTGTAGCAGCCGGCGGTGTTCGCCAGGAGGAAGAAACGCGTCGCGTCGAGATGGTACAGCACGCCCTCAGCCCGAGTGCGATCGAGATTCACCCGCCGGACGGCCACCGTTACCACCTCCGCGCCGGACGCCTCGATCGCGCGGACCATGGTCTCGTTGTCGGCGTACTTGCCTGTGCCCACCATGAGGCGGGACCGGAACGTCCGGCCGCCGATCTGCAGCGCGGTATCGTGCAGCACGTCGGTCACGGCGGTCATCGTTACCCTCCCCCGACGAAATGCACCAACTCGATCGCGTCGCCGGGCGCGATCTGTACGCCGCTCAATGCCGGCCGGCGCACGATCTTGTGATTGTGCTCGACCACCACGGTGCGTGGATCGAGGGCGAGGGTCTCGAGCAGCTCGAGCAGGGTCGCCCCGCGGCTCACCGCGCGCGGCTCACCGTTTACCAGCACGTCGACCGTCTCACTCACGCTTGATTCCATCTCCTAAGAGCTCCCGCACGGCGTGCGCGGGGTCTCTCGCGTCCCAGATGCTCCTGATCGCCGCCACACCGTAGATACCCGCTCGTTCGAGATCCCGGGCGCGTTCCGGCGTGACGCCGCCGATCGCGACGACGGGCAGGCCAAGTCGAACGATCTCGTCCAGTGTCCGTGAGGCGAGCGGAGCCCGATCGGGATGAGTGGGCGTGGAATACGCCGGTCCTGCTACAAGATAGTCAGCCCCGGCATTCTGCGCGGCGGCGGCTTGATCGTAGGTATGCACCGAGCATCCGATCCACCAGGCGGGGCATAGACGGCGGGCGGAACCCGGCGGCAGGCTCGAGGCCGTGAGCTGCACGCCAACCGCGCGGCAGGCGAGCGCGATGTCGAGCCGGTCGTTCACGAACAGCCGCGCGGGGGACAGCAGGGCAAAAGCGCGCGCGACGGTGTACAGTTCCAGCCCGCCGAGGCCCGGGGCACGCGCATGGAGTGCCACCCGCTCCCCCCCCGCCGCCGCGACCGCCGCGGCGAGGCGACCGAGATCGTGACGCCGCGCGATTCGATCGTCGGTGATGGCGTGCAGACGTGGCAGCGGCGGTCTTACTGAAACCGTTGCCCCGCCTCCACGCCACGTCCGCGAATCCACTCGACAGCGAGCATCCGCGCCTTGCCGGCTGGCTGGACTTCCTCGATGGAGACGGGGCCGTCACCGGTGGCGATCAGCAGGCGGTCCTGGGCTTCGAGCACCGTGCCGGGCGGATCGGCAGACCGGCGGGCCGGGGGGCCGTTGCCTGGTCCGAATACCTTCACGGCCTGGCCACCGAGCTCCGTCCATGCGCCGGGCTTGGGATCGAGCGCGCGAATCAACCGCTCGATTTCGACGGGCTTACCCGACCAGTTGATCCGTGCGCCGTCCCGGCTGAGCTTAGGTGCGTACGTCGCCTCGGCTTCGATCTGCGGCCGCGGCTTGAGCGCGCCTTGTTCGAGCAGCGAGAGTGCTTCGACCATGGCCTCGGCGCCGATTTCCGAGAGATGTGCGGCGAGCTCTCCGCCGGTGATGTCCGAAGGCAACGGTTCGGCGATCTGATGCAGGATCGGCCCCGAGTCCATCCCTTCGTTCATCTGCATGATACTGACGCCGGTCTGATCGAGACCGTTGATGATCGCCCACTCGATCGGAGCCGCGCCCCGCAGCTTGGGCAGCAGGGACGGGTGGAGGTTCACCATGCCGAGGCGCGGGATCGCGAGCAGCTCGGGTTTCAGGATGTGCCCGTACGCCACGACCACCCCAACGTCGGGAGCGAGCTCGGAGAACCGGGAAACGAACGCCGGATCGCTGGGCCGTTCGGGCTGGAGTACGGGCACATCTTCTTCTTGAGCGGCGCGCTTGACCGGCGGCGCGACCGGCTGCGACCAGGATCTGCCATGCGGGCGGTCGGGTTGCGACACGACCGCCAGGACTTCGAACCCTTCTCCGAGAAGCGCCTCGAGCGACGGAACCGCGAATTCCGGACTGCCAAAGAAGACGACGCGCATGTTACAGCTCGCCCGCCGGTTCCGGTGTGACCTCCTTGAGATATCCCGATTTTCCCTTGCGCCCGCGCTTCCATTTTGCCAGCAAGAGCCCTCGCTTGACCGCGCTCAGGCGGTCGAGAAAGAGGATGCCGTCCAGGTGATCGATTTCATGCTGTGCCGCACGCGCCTTGAACCCCGACAGCGCCGTGCGGTACGGCTTCCCGTCCCGGTCGAGCGCGTCGAGGACGATGGACACGGGCCGCTCCACGTCTCCAAAAATCTCGGGGATCGACAGGCAGCCCTCTTCCGACGTTTCGACATCCCTGCTCGACTCGACGATGCGGGGATTGATCAGTACCAGTGGCGGCGGACCCTCGTCGCCGATATCGACCACTGCGACACGCTGGCTCACGCCGACCTGCGGGGCCGCGAGCCCGACGCCCCGCGCCGCCCGCATCGTTTCGAACAGGTCGTCCACCAGCTGACGGATGTCGTCGTCCACACGTTCGACCGGCCGAGCCTGCTGCCGCAAGATAGGCGAACCGAGCAGGTGGAGCATGCGAACCGTCATGCCTGCTTCGACTCCGCTGCCTGGGGACGCTTGAGGATGTTCGACACGTTGCTGCGCATGATGACGAGCCGCGATTCTCCCGACCGGATCGTCACTTCGTTGTCCTTCAAGTGAATCACTTCCCCGATGATCCCGCCGGACGTGACGACCTGATCGCCCTTCTGCAGCGTGGCAAGCAGTTTCTTGTGCTCATCCTGCTGCCGGCGCTGCGGCCGAATCAGCAGGAAATAGAAGATCGCGATGAACAGCCCGATCTGCACCGCAAACACGAGCACACCGCCGCTCCCGGACTGGCCGGAGGGGGTGAAGAGCGAAGCGAGCACGCGAGGCATTGTCAGGAGTGTCCGGATAGGGTGTAGCGGCGGCGCCAATCATCGGCCCAGCGCCCGTAGGTTCCCGAGATGATCGCCGCGCGCATCTCGGTGGCGAGCCGGGTCAAATAACGCACGTTGTGCAGCGAGAGCAACCGAAGGCCGAGCAGTTCCTCGGCCATGAAGAGATGGCGGAGATAGCCGCGCGAGTACGTCGTGCAGGTTTCACAGTCACACGTTGCGTCGAGGGGTCGCGGATCGGTGCGATGCTCGGCGTTGCGGATGTTTACCGGTCCGTCCGGCGTGAAAGCGGAGCCATTGCGGCCATTGCGGGTCGGGGCGACGCAGTCGAATAGATCCGCCCCCCGCTCTACCGCCGCCACCAGATCGCCCGGGAATCCCACCCCCATAAGATAACGGGGCACGGCAGGCGGCATTCGAGGCTCGAGCTGCTCGAGTACGCGGTACATCACGGCCTTGGGCTCGCCCACCGACAGCCCGCCGATGGCGACGCCGGTCCAGGGGGCCATCGCGACGGTTCGCTCGAGCGCTTCCGTGCGAAGTCCAAGATGTATGCCCCCCTGGAGAATGGGCCATAACGTCTGGCGCATCCGCCCATCCCCCAATTCCTCATGCCGCTTCCGGCACCGCTCGAGCCATCGCAGCGTCCGCTCCATCGCGTCGCGGGAAGCCGCTTCATCCGCGCCACCGGGCACGACATGATCGAACGCCATCGCGATGTCGGCGCCGAGCGCCCACTGGATTTCCATCGCGCGCTCGGGAGAGAGGCTCTGCCGGCTCCCGTCGACATGACTTTGAAACTCGACGCCGGATTCCGACACCCGCCGGAATGCCTCGAGCGAAAACACCTGAAACCCGCCCGAATCCGTGAGCAGCGGCCGGTCCCAGGCCATGAACTGATGCAATCCGCCGAGACTCGCGACCACGTCCTCTCCGGGCCGCACATGCAGGTGATAGGTGTTCGCGAGCACGAGTGTCGCGCCCGCGGAGCGCAGATCGCCGGGTGACAGGGCTCGCACGCTCCCATACGTGCCCACAGGCATGAAGACGGGGGTTTCGACGGTGCCGTGGGGAAGCGAGAGGCGTCCGGCGCGCGCGGGACCGTCGGTGGCCTCGAGGGTGAACGCCGTCACGCGATCACCATCGCGTCCCCATACGAATAAAACCGGTATCCGAGCCTGACCGCTTCATGGTAGGCGTGCATGACGGACGCGTATCCCCCGAATGCACACACGAGCATGAGCAGTGTCGAGCCGGGAAGGTGGAAGTTGGTGATCACAGCGTCCACGGCATGGAACGTATACGGCGGATAGATGAAAAGATCGGTTTCGCCGCTCTGCGGGTGGACAATGCCGTCGGGCGTGGCCGCAGTTTCGAGGGTGCGCACCGTGGTGGTACCCACGGCCCACACCCGCCCGCCGCGCGAGCGCCGTTCGTTGATGGTGTGCGCGCTGTCCCGCAAAATCTCATACGCCTCGGGGTGCATGACGTGACGGCCGAGCTCGTCCTGCTCGACAGGTTTGAATGTCCCCGGGCCCACGTGCAAATCGATCCGCGCGAGGGCAGTGCCGCGCGCCTGCACGAGGCTGAGGAGCTCCGGCGTGAAGTGCAGTCCGGCCGTGGGCGCGGCGACGCTGCCGTCTCGAATAGCGTACACGGTCTGATAGCGGTCGCGGTCCTCGCGGCTTGGCGGCCGGCGGATGTATGGCGGCAGCGGCACTTCGCCGTACTTCTCGAGCGTCGCCCGCGCATCGAGTGAGCCGACGAACCGAACGCGCCGCAGCCCGCCCCCCAACACCTCGACGATCTCCACCGTGGCATCGTCTCCCACGATCACGCGCCGCCCCGGTTTGAGTTTCCCGCCGGGGTGCCCCAGTGCGAGCCAGTCGCCGCCGGGGATCTCGCGCACCAGCAACAACTCCGCCGGCGCCTCCCGCTTCCCGTTTCCCGCTTCCCGTTTCCCGCGCAGTCGCGCCGGAATCACCCGCGACGTGTTGAGGACGAGCACGTCCTTCGGGGCGACGAGCTCGGCGATTTCGGAGAATACCCCATGCCGGATGGCGCCGGTTGCGCGTTCGAGGATCAGGAGCCGGCTCGCCGCACGCTCGGCAAGCGGCTCCTGGGCGATCTGGGAGCTGGGGAGCTCGTAGCTGAAGTCTGAGAGCTTCACTAAGCGCGGAAGGCGGAACGCGGCGCGCGGAACGTCAGCACGCCCACCGGTTCCGCGTTCCGTCTTCCGCGTTCCGCGTTAGCCGTCGAAAATGGTCGGCTGCTCACTTTTCCGGGGCGGTGTGAATCCAAAGTGCCGGTACGCGGTTCCCGTGGCGCAGCGGCCGCGGGGCGTGCGGGTCAGAAATCCCTGCTGCATCAGGAAGGGTTCGTACACTTCCTCTAGGGTCTCCGGGTCTTCGCCGACGGCAGCGGCGACCGTCGCCACGCCCACGGGCCCGCCGTCGAACTGCTCGATGATCGTCTTGAGAATGCGGGCATCCATGTCATCGAGGCCGAACTCGTCTACATCGAGCCGTTTGAGCGCCTCGGCGGCGACCGTGGCCGTAATCATCCCGTCGGCGCGCACCTGGGCGTAATCGCGCACGCGCCGGAGCAGCCGGTTCGCGACCCGAGGGGTGCCGCGGCTGCGGCGCGCGATTTCGGCCGTTCCGGCCGGATCCATGCCGATGCCGAGGATGCGCGCTGACCGGCTGAGGATCTGCGCCAGATCATCGGGTGGATAGTAGTGCAGCCGCTCGACGAGCCCGAAGCGAGCCCGCATCGGGGCGGTGAGCAGGCCGAATCGCGTGGTCGCGCCGATGAGCGTGAATCGCTCCAAACTCAGAGGCAGGGTCTGGCCTCGCGGCCCCTCGCTGACACGGACATCGACGTGAAACTCTTCCATGGCCGGATACAGAAACTCCTCCAGCGCGGGTCTCAGTCGGTGCACCTCGTCGATGAAGAGGATGTCGCCCTTCCGGAGCGAGGTCAGCATGCCGAGCAGGTCGCCGGGCCGCTCGAGCACCGGTCCGGACGTGGTGCGGACGCTCACCCCCAGCTCACGAGCCATCAGCAGGGCGAGCGTCGTCTTGCCGAGTCCCGGTGGGCCGAAGAACAACGTGTGGTCGAGGGGTTCGCCCCGTTGTTTCGCGGCATCGATCGCGATCTGCAGCGAATCCTTCACCTTTGCCTGGCCCACGAACTCGTCGAGCCGGGACGGACGCAGCGCCGTGTCGGCGGACTGCTCCTCGGCGAGCGGGTCTGGGGTGGTAATCTCGGATCGCGCTCGCGTCATGAACTTGTCCGGGCTTTCCAGCGAACGGGCCGCGAATCGAGCTCGATGAGGTGCGGTGTGTGACAGGTCACGCACACATCCTCGCTGCGCCGGGTGCCTTCGGGCACGAGCTTGCGATTCGTGGCGCCGCAGCGCGTGCAGATCCACTCCGCGGTCTCGGCGGTGATCATGTCTCCGCCAACACGGCGAGGGCGCGCCGGACGAGCGCGTCGGCTGTCTCGCTCCCGCCCTCGCCGTTCGCGGCCAAGGCTTCGCGCAGGGCGCGGTCCGCCTCGGCCGCGCTGTAGCCAAGTCCCTCGAGCGCCTTGCGGGCCATGCCCGCGGGACCGCTCAACGGCTGCGGCCCCGCCGTAAAATCGCGCACCTTCTCCGCCAGTTCGAGGATGAGCCGCTCGGCTGTTTTCTTCCCGATTCCCGAGACCGAGGACAGCACGGCGGTGTCACGATCGAGAATCGCGCGCGCGGCGCGGGTCACGCCCAGGGCCGATAACAACGACACGGCGAGACGGGGGCCCACGCCGGAGACGCTCGTGAGGCGCTGGAAAAACTGCCGCTCCGTGGCGTCCGAAAATCCGTAGAGTGCCCAACCGTCTTCGCGGACCACGAGCTCCGTGGCGACCGTCACGTCCGCGCCGATCGTGGGGAGGCGTTCCATCACGCCTAGAGGCACGACGATCTCGTAGCCGACGCCACCCGGGGTCTGCACCAGGATCCGGTCTCCCTGTTTTGCCGCGAGGCGGCCACGGACTTCGGCAATCACGCCCGCAGGATATGGGTCAACGCCACGGCCACGCCATCGGCGGCATCGGAGGGCTCGGGTGCGCGAGACAGCTGGAGCAGTCGTGCCACCATCGTGGCCACTTGCCATTTCCGGGCCGCTCCCGCGCCGCCCACGGTTTGCTTGATGGTAGCCGGAGGATATTCGAAGACGTCGAGGTCGGCCTTGGCTGCCGCCAGCATGACGACCCCGCGCGCGTGGCCCAGCACGAGCGCGGTGCGCACGTTCTTGCGGTAGAACGCGTCTTCGAGGGCGACCGAATCAGGACGGTGCCGGGCAATGAGGGCCGCGATCCCGTCGTGCAACGTTCGCAGCCGTTTGGCCAGGGGGTCGCGGCGATCCAGTGCGATCGTGCCGCATTCGACGAGTCTGCCGACTGGGGCGACGACGTCGACCACGCCGTAGCCCGTGACCTGAGTGCCCGGGTCTACACCCAGCACCCTCACGTCATCCGGTGACCGCAGCCATCGCCTCGGCGTCGACGTCGAAGTTCGAGTTGACCTTCGCCACGTCGTCGAGCTCTTCCAGAGCCTCGACCAGACGCAGCAGGTTCGCCGCGTCTTTGCCTTCGACGCGGACGGTGCTCTTCGGGAGCATCGCGATCTCCGCGCTCTGCACCGGGATCTTCGCGGCCTTGAGCCGGTCCTCGACGGCGTGGAGCTGGGTAGGTGGCGCCGTGATGAGGAGGGTGTCCCCATCCCGCACGGCGTCCTCCGCGCCGGCGTCAAGCGCGGCCTCGAGGGCGTCATCTTCGTTCGCGGTGGTCACGTCCACGGTGATCTGCGCCTTGCGATCGAACATCCAGGCCACGGAGTTCGACGCGCCCAGATTGCCGCCGTGGCGCGTGAAGATGTGGCGGATCTCGGCGACGGTCCGCGTCGAATTATCAGTCGTGGCGTCGATCAGGATCGCCGCGCCGCCTGGACCATAGCCTTCGTAGACGACTTCCTCGTACTGCACGCCTTCCAGCTCACCCGTGCCCTTCTTGATCGCGCGGTCGATGTTGTCGAACGGCATGTTCTCGGCCCGGGCGGCCTCGATCGCCGTGCGCAGCCGGGGGTTGCCGGCGGGGTCGCCACCACCCGCCCGCGCCGCGATGGTGATTTCGCGAATCAGCTTGGTGAAGGCCGCACCGCGCCGGGCATCGGTTACGGCCTTCTTGCGCTTGATCTGCTTCCATTTACTGTGGCCGGCCATATACCACTCCTAAAGACGTAGCGTCGTACAACGCCTTTCAACTTACAGCTTGACCCGATCTTCACGCCACAGCTAGCATTGCGTTTCATGCGCCTGGTCCCCCTGCTGCTCCTCGCCGTGTGCGTTGCATGCGACCGTCCCGCCGAACAGAAACAAGATCGCCAATTCGCGGCTCGGGTCATGGAAGGACTGCTCGCGTACCCCCGCTCCTCGCTCGTCAATATCTCGACCGGGACTGACGCGGCGCAGGTCACGTTGACCGCGCCCGAGCCTGCTGCGAAGGTCGCGGAGTGGTATCGCCAGGTGCTGCGGCTGAACGGCTGGGACCTGCAGAATGATGCCACGGGAGCGGACGGGAGCATGACGATCTACGCCGAAAAGGGGCGGCGGCCGCTGTGGATCATGCTCAGGCCGGACGGGCCGGCGGCGACCCGGTATACCCTGATCGGCGCCGAGCTCCCGAAGGACACGGCAAGTACCGCGGTTCAGCGATCCGGGTCGAGCATGTCCTCGAACCGCATCCAGCGCCGATAGAAGTACAGATCGACGAAGCCGGTCGGTCCGTTGCGGTTCTTCGCCACCAAGAGCTCCGTCGCCCCATCCACGCCCTTGCCCGGGTTGTACATGTCCTCGCGGAAAATCGCGAGCACAACGTCCGCGTGCTGCTTGACCGCCCCCAGGTGCCCGAAATCATCGAGCGTGGGCCGGCGGCTCTCGCGCTCAGCGGCAAATCGCGGCAGCTGCGAGACCACGAGCAGCGCCACCTGCCGCTCGAGCGCCAGTGCCTTCAGGCGGCGGAGGATGAACGCGGTGTCTTCGTCCTGTGTTTGCCGCGCGATGTCGCGCGGAGCGGGCACGAGCTGCAGGTAGTCCATCACCACGAGTGAGAGTTGGCGAATGCCCGCGAGGCGTTCGGCAACGGCTTCGAGGTCTCGCGCGGCGAGCGGCAACACGTGCAGGGGCTGATCGCGCAGCCGTACCGCCGCCGCGCCCACGGCCGCCCGCGTCTGATCGTTCAACGTCGCGCTCCGGAGCTCGTCCACTGCCACGCGACCTTCGATGGCGAGCGCGCGTTCGATCAGCCGCTCTTCGTCCATCTCGCCCGAGATGTAGGCGACGCCCTGTCCCTGCTGCGCGACCCGGAGCGCGATCCCCAGGGCGAGTGCCGATTTCCCCGAGCCAATGTCGCCGCCCAGCACGATCAGATCGCGGCGTCGTACGCCGCCGCCGAGCAGCTTGTCGACCGAAGGAAATCCCGTGGGAATGGTGTCGCCCGTGATCTCGCCGGGTCGTTGCTGGTCGACACGCTCGACCAGCGACTCGGGCGAGGGGGGCTTGGGGACACGTCGAGAGCTCACGATCTATTATTGCGAACGACCCGCCCGCCGGTCAATTCTCGTTGGCCTTGGTGAACCAGTTCGCGAATGTGTAGAGGCCGATGACGGCCACCGCTACGCCGGTGACCAGAAACGCGGTCTTCGGTCCGTCCGGGACTCTGATCGCGCGCACGTCGGCGAGGGCGATGGCCAAGCGCTGCGTGGAGTCGGGATGCGCGGGCAGGGACTCGAAGTGGGGCGGCACGTGCCCTACGAGACTGTCGCCTACAATCACCGGATCGTCGATCGTGATAATTGATCCATCGGTGGCTTTGACGGCATAGTGCTCGGGGTGATGCTGGGGCGTGAATTTACTCGGCTCGAGAGGGACGGGGCGCCAAGTCGTGCAGCACGACAGCGTCAGGGCGACGGCGGTCAGCGGCAGGCGGCGGCGGTGCACGCTCATCATATGGCTCGATGGGTAACCGCGAGACCTCAAGCGGAATTCAAGACCTATTGCGGCACCGACGAGTCATCGCCTTTCATCATTTCGTACTCCATCAACCCCATCACGCCGATCATCCCGGCGGCCAGCACTGCCGTCTTTCCAGGAGCCGCTTTTCTAATCGTCAGCACCCCTTCCGGCGTGAGAATAAAGTGCTCGCGCACGCCGCCCACGAGTCCAATGAGCGTGTCGCCATGCAGCTCGGGCGCAACGATCTCGACGGTCGAGTGATCGGGGAGCGTGAGCCAGACTTTGGGGAGCGGCTGCTCCGAGGTGAGTCGCTCGCGGGGGACGCGCTCGACGGTTTGACACGCGGCGAGCAGCGCCAGCACCGCCCAAGCTGGGATACGTGTCGTGTTCACGTTGTTCCTCGACGTGGTTCCTCGACGTTTTCTCTCGACGTGTTTCCTTGACGTATTTTACTCATGCTGCTTTTTCTCTTGCGTTCCGTGCCGCCAGCGCCACGGCGTCCGCCGCTTCGTTCCCCAAGACATCCCGTGCCGGCGCGACGAGCTGCGACAGGACCACGGCCGCGCACTCGGGAGTGGCCGGATCGAGCTGAATCTGCGCTGCGTTGAGCGCGCGGCGCAGGGGCGGCGGGATCGTCAGCGTCGCCATCCGGCCCTCGAGGGCCTGGAGCCGCCGGCGATGGCTGCGCGCGTCCAAGGGAGCCCTGCCGAGCAGGCCCTCCGCCGCTCGAATCACGAGCCAGAGCGCGAACAGCCCGTCGCGCTTCGGACCCCGTGACGCGGCGGTAATCAGCTCGATCAGGCGATCCTCGGCTGGCGTCGTGGCGTCGATCATGCGACCAGTCGTCCCACGGCGTGGGCCACCATGCCGGGCTCGAGATCCGTCATGCACCGATGGTGATCCAGAGGGCAGATCGCGGTGCCGCTCGCGGAGCAGGGGCGACAGCCGAGGTCGCATTGCAGTACCGCCGATGGCGAGCGATACGGGAAGAAGCCGAACCGCTCGACGGTCGGGCCGAACAGCGCGACCACGGGCGTGCCGACCCCCGTCGCCATATGCATGACACCCGTGTCGCCCGACACGAGTGCGCGGGCGCGCTCGATCAGTGCGCCGGTTTCCTGCAACGAGAACTCGCCCGCACTCGAATCGGGCGCCCCCGCGGCTGCCAGCTGCTGCGCCGCGCCCCGATCGTCCGACCCGCCGACGATCACGGGCGTGAAGCCGCCGCGTCGCAGCTCTTCGGCCAAAGCGATCCAGTGGGCGACCGGCCAGCGTTTGGTCGCATGCGCGGCGCCCGGCGCGAGCGCGACCAGCGCGTTGCCCGCGAGATTCCGCTCGGCGATCCATTGGGTGACGCGTTCCCGCGCTCCGGTCGCGAGATGAAACTCGGGCGGGCCGCCATCGGGTCGGACGTCGAGATGCCGAGCCGCCTCGAAATACCGCTCGGCGACGGGTTTGCGGCCATGTTTGCCGTACAGGTCCACGCCGACGGAAATCAGCGCCGAGCGCGCCAGCTTGCGCTTGCCGTAGCCGGTCCAGCGGCATCCCACGAGCAGTCGCAGGGCCGCGCTCCGCAGGCTTCCATGCAGGTCGAGCCCGTGGGTGGGCGCGTGTCCGAGCGTCCTGACGCGGCGGGCGAACCCGCCCAGCGATTCATTCGGCTCGAGGGCCAGCACCTGCGACACGTGGGGATTCTCGGAGACGAGCGGGGCCATTGCCCGCTTCGTGACGTAGATCAGCCGGGCATTGGGATGGCGCCGCGCGATGGCGCGCAGGAGCGGCGTGGTGAGCAGGATGTCGCCGATGGAGCTGAAGCGCACGAACAGGATACACAACACGCGGGCAATGTTAGCCTTGCGTTGCCGGGGTTCGCCAGTCGGAATTAGGTTACGGCGATGCCTCGCCCCAAGAGCATACTCTGGGTCGATGACGAGATCGAGAGTCTCGTAGCCCACCGGCGATTCCTCGAAGAGCAAGGATTTGCGATCGAGCAGGCCGCACACGGCGACGACGCGCTCGCGCTGCTGCGGCGCCAGCCGTACAGCGTGGTGCTGCTCGATGAGCACATGCCGGGCCGCCGCGGACTCGAGCTGCTCGCGGAGATTCGCGCCATCGATCCCTCCATGCCCGTGGTGATGGTCACCAAGAGCGAAGACCAGGGCACGCTGCGCGAAGCGATCGGGTTCGAAGTGGCGGATTATCTCGTGAAGCCGGTGCATCCGCGACAGGTGCTGTCGGTCGTGACCCGGCTGCTCGAGGGCGACCGGATCCGCCAGCAGCGACTCGCCCGTGACTTCGTGTCGCGGTTCCGGGAGCTCGAGAGCCGGCGCGGCGCGAGCCTCGGCTGGCGCGAGTGGATCGAGCTCGTGGTCGAGCTCGTGCAATGGGATGTGCGGCTCGCGGGCGCGCAGGAGCCCGGGCTCTCCGAGGCGCTTCGCATGCTGCAGCACAGCCTCCGCAAGGACTTCGCGACGTATGTCGCGCGGAACTATCCCCGCTGGCTCGCCAATCCCGATGCCGATCGTCCGCCGCTGTCCGTGGACGTGGGCGCCGAGTTTCTCGTGCCCGCGTTCAAGGCGCGCGGCCGGATGCTCCTGCTCGTGATCGATTGCCTGCGGCTCGACCAGTGGGAAGTGCTGCGGGAGCTCGTGTCGCCGCTGTTCGAAATCGAGGAGTCGCACTACTTCAGCATTCTGCCCACCGCCACGCCGTTTGCCCGGAATGCTATCTTCAGCGGGCTGTTTCCCCTCGAGCTTGCGGCACGGCATCCCTCGTGGTGGGGCCAGGCCTCGGACGAAGCGAGTCTCAACGCCCACGAGGGGGATCTCCTGTCCGAGCAGCTGGCCGAGCTCGTTGGCCGGCCGGTGCCGGTACGCTACGAAAAGCTGTTCAGCTCGATCGATGGAGCGGAGCTCTTGCGCCGGCTCCCCGCGCATCTCTCGCAGGAAGGCGTGACGGCGCTCGTGTTCAACTTCATCGATCAGCTCACGCACGGGCGCTCGGAGAGCGCGATCCTGTACGAAGTGGCCCGGGACGATGCGGCGCTGCGCAATCTTACGCGCACCTGGTTCGAGCGCTCACCCGTGCTCGCCGCTCTCCAGGAAGCCGAGCGTCGCGGCGTCTCCGTGCTGCTCACCACGGATCATGGCTCGATTCACTGCGCCACGCCGGCGACGGTGTTCGCGAAGCGCGATGCGAGCGCCAATCTCCGGTACAAGTTCGGCGAAGACCTGCGCGTCGAAGATCCCGAGGCGGCGATCACGGTCCCCGACCCCAGAACGTTCGGCTTGCCTCCGATGCCACTCGGGGTGCGGCTCGTGGTGGCGACGGGAGATCGATTCTTTGTGTATCCCACGAAGCTCCGGGAGTACCAGGCGCGGTATCGTGGCTCGTTTCTGCACGGCGGCGCGACGCCGGAAGAGATGATCCTGCCGGTAGTGCTCCTGACCCCGCGCGGTACCGCTCGCGAGAAGGCACGGTAGATGGACACACCGCGGCGTGGGGCCAAGCTGCTTCGTCTGCTCCGCCCCTACACGCCCCTCTTCACCCTCAACATCGTCGCGACGCTGCTCGCGTCCGTGCTGGACGGCGCGACGTTCGTGCTGTTGATCCCGTTCCTGCGCGCGCTGTTCGGGCAGCAGGCGTTTCAGGGCGCGGGATCGATGGTCGAGCACGTTCTCGATCTGGCCGCGGGCCCGCTGCTCGCGGGCGGCGCCTCGCCCCACGCCGCGCTGCGCAACGTCGTGGTGGTGCTCGTCGTCGCCCTGGTGCTGAAGAACCTCCTGAGCTACGGCGCGGCCGTCGCGAGCGTGGCCATTCAGGAAGGGGTCGTGCGAGACCTGCGCGTCCAGCTGTTCGATCACCTGCAGACCCTGCCACTCGGCTTCTTCCAGCGGACGCGGGGCGGGCAGGTGCTGGCGCGCCTCGTGACCGACACGGATCAGGTGAAGAGCGCCATTACGGCGGCGCTCGCGTCGCTGCTCCAGAACGTCAGCCTGATGCTCGTCTATGTCGCCATCCTCTTCAGCCTGTCCTGGCAGCTCACATGCATCGCGCTGATCTCGGCGCCGTTGCTCGCCGCGATCGTGAAGCCGCTCATTGGAAAAGTCCGGCGCCGCTCGCGCGAGCTTGCGGAGGAACGCGGCGAGCTGACGAGCCTCGTGAGCGAAATGGTGTCATCGGTCAAGCTGGTGCGCGCCTACGTGGCCGAGGCGTTCGAGTCCGAGCGGTTTCGCCGTCTGGCCGACCGCTGCCGGAAAAGCGTGCTGCGCGCCCAGCGGTACGCACTCGTCACGAGTCCCGTGAGCGAGGTGTTCGCCGGGATTGTGGTGCTCGTGATCTTCTCGATCGGCACGGAGCTCGCGCTGGGCTCGCACGGGACGCTCAGACCCGAAGTGTTGATCGCGTTCGTGGCGCTGGCGCTGCGGCTCATGTCGCCCGTCAAGTCCGTCGCGAACTATCCGACCGTCATGGCGGGCGCCCTCGCGGCGGCGGACCGCGTGTTCGACGTGCTGGAGCTGCCGGGCGGCGAGGGGGATCGGCCGGACGAAATCGAAGCCCGGTTCGAGCAGTCCATCGAATACCGCCGGGTCTCGTTCTCGTACAACGGCCAGGGAACGGTGCTGGACGGCATCGACCTGTGCGCCGAGCGCGGGCAGATCGTCGCGCTGGTGGGACCCTCGGGCGCCGGAAAGACGACGCTCGTGGATCTGCTGCCGCGCTTCTACGAGCCCACGGGCGGCGCGATTCTCATGGATGGCGTGCCGATCACGAAGCTCCGGCGCCACAGCCTGCGGCGGCTCATGGGGATCGTTTCCCAGGAAACGATTCTCCTGAACGACACGGTATTCGCGAACATCGCCTACGGACGCCGCGATTTCTCGCTGGCGCAGGTCGAGGCAGCCGCCCGGGCCGCCAACGCGCTCGAGTTCATCCGGCAGCTGCCGAGCGGGTACGACACCCTGCTCGGGGAACGCGGCACGCGACTCTCGGGCGGCGAGCGCCAGCGCATCGCGATCGCGCGGGCGCTGCTGCGCGATCCGCCGATCCTCATTCTCGATGAAGCGACCAGCGCGCTCGATACGGAATCGGAGCGGCTCGTCCAGGAGGCCATCGATCGCCTGATGGAGCACCGGACCGTACTCGTCATCGCCCACCGTCTGGCGACGGTGCGGCACGCCGATCTGATCGTGGTGCTCGCCGACGGCCGGATCGTCGAGCGGGGCACCCATGAAACGCTGTTCGCCTCGGGCGGACTGTACCGGCGCTTCTACGACATGCAATTCAAGGTGTGAGCGCGCTCTCGGGGTTCACGATCGTCCGCAACGCGGTCACGCTCGACTACCCCATTGTTCCCGCCATTCGCTCGATTCTGTCGATCTGCTCCGAGGTGGTGGTCAATGTCGGGCGTTCGCACGACGGCACGCGCGAGCTGATCCTGGGGATCGACGATCCTCGGATCCGGATCCTCGACACGGTGTGGGACGAATCGAGCGGCGGCGCCACGCTCGCGCGTGAAACGAACCGCGTGATGGCGGCGTGCCGCGGCCGCTGGGGCCTCTACATCCAGGCGGACGAAGTCCTGCACGAGAGCGGCGCCGAGCTGCTCGCCGATCGCGTTCGCTCCTGGGACCGAGACGCTCGGGTCGAGGGCCTGCTCGTCGACTACCGTCACTTTTACGGCGATTTCCACACCCTGGCCACCAATCGCCACTGGTATCGCCGCGAAGTGCGCGTCGTCCGGCTGGGCTCGTCCGGCATTCGCTCGTTTGGCGATGCCCAGGGGTTTCGCGTCGGGGATGAGATGCGCCGGGTCCGGGCGCGCGTGACCGGTGCGGTGATGTTTCACTACGGCTGGGCACAGCCTCCAGCGGTGCTGCGTCAGAAACACGAGGCGTCGAAGGCGCTGTTCGGCGAACATCTCGGGAAGCTCGAGCAGCGCGCGCAGGCTCCCGCGCTCGAGTGGACACCCGGGTTACGCCGCTTTCCCGGCCCGCACCCCGCGACGGCCGCCGCGTGGGTGGCTGACCGGAGTGGCGGGTCCAATGGGCGCGCGCTCGGCCCCAGGCGGATCAGGCCCGGCGATGTCCGGTTCTATCTCTCGGACTGGATCGAGCGCGCGACCGGCGTCCGGTTGTTCGAACACCGGAACTACGTCCTCGTATGACCGCAGCCACCACTGCGCGTCCGCGCGCGCGAGAGCTGACCTCGCGGAACACCCATGCGGTCGTCGCGCGGCTGCTCGCCCGTGAGCCAGCGGCGAAACGGGTGCTCGATATCCCCTGCGGCGAAGGCGCGTTCCTCGAGCGCATCCGCGCGCTTGGTCGCGAGGCACACGGAGGGGACATCGTCAATCGCGCGGCGCTCGCACCTTCCGAGTTCACGGCCGCCGACATGAATGCGCCGCTGCCGTTCGACGACGCCTCGTTCGATGCGGTGGTGTGCATCGACGGCATCGAGCACCTGGAACGACCCTTCGATTTCGTCCGTGAGTGTCGCCGGGTGCTCGCCGCGAACGGTGTGCTGATCGTTTCCACTCCCAACATCACCGCGCTCCGCTCGCGCTGGCGCTATCTGCTCACGGGGTTTCACAACAAGGGCAAAGTGCCGCTCGATGAGCGCGACCCCACGCCGTGGCACCACGTGAACCTGGTGTCGTTCCCGGCGCTCCGGTATCTGCTGCATCGCACCGGCTTCCGGATTACTCGCGTCGCGACCAATCGCATCAAGCCGGCCAGCTGCCTCTATCTCCCTCTCTGGCCGGTTTCGTACGTTGCGACGAGCCTCTCGATGCGCCGCTGGGAGCGGGACCCCGCGCAACGCGAGCGGAACAAGGAGATTCTCCGCCAGATGCACACGTCGTGCATCGCGTTCGGGGAGACGATGATCGTGAAGGCCGTGCGGGAGTGACGTTCGCGGGCCTCCGGGTCATCCTCGTGGCGGCGTTCAATACGCGGTATCACAGAAGCGGGTTCGCGCTCGCGCGCGGGCTCGAATCGCTCGGCTGCGAAGTGCGGCGGTGCGAGGAGCGCCAGCGGGGGCTCGCGCGCATACTGCGGAGAACGTTGCCGCAGCGATTGGGCGCGATGCTGCGGCGGCCGGTCGACCTCGTCCTGGTCTTCAAAGGAAGCAACCTGGCGCGCGCGACCGTGGCCGAGTTACGCAGCCAATCCCGCGCCCGCTGGTCCTGCTGGTTTCCCGACGATCCGCACGAGCTCGACGTCTCGCTGCGTCTCAGTCCGGCCTACCATTGGTTCTTCACGCACGACTCCTCGAGCCTCGACCGGCATCGCTCGTCGGGCGCCAAGGCGTACTATCTCGCGTTCGGTTGCGATCCCGCGTATCTCACGCCCCCCGCCGTCCCGGCCGTGAACGGGCGCGCGCCGCTCGTCTTCGTGGGGTCGCGTGACCCGATGCGGGAGCGCGCCCTCGCGACGATTCAGGATCTCGGCCTCGCAACCTGGGGGCCCGGCTGGCCCAATGGAGCCGTCTATGGCAGGAAGTTCGTGACTGCGCTGGCGAGGGGTGCGGTGGGCATCAACATGCACCAGCAGTTCGGCAGCGCGGATCCGGAGCGCTATGGAACGGGGGCCAACATGCGCGTATTCGAGCTGGCGGCCGTGGGCACGCCCCAACTCTCCGACGCGAAGGCCGACATCCGCCGGCATTTTACCGCGGACCGGGAGATCGTGCTCTATCGCAGCATCCCCGAGCTGCGCGAGCGGGCGCATGCGTTGCTCGGCGATGAATCGCTGCGGCGCTCGCTCGCGACACGCGCGCGCGACCGCGCGCTGCGCGAGCATACGTGGGCGATGCGGCTGGCCGAGTTACTGGACGTGAGCCTGCGCTGAGGAGTACGGGGTCGCCTGGCCGGGGACGAGCGTACCCGTGTCGAGCATCGCCCGGTACATCCTGACGTACGCGGCCGCCATCGCGAGGTGACTGAAATACCGGGTCGCGTGGTCGCGGCAGGCTGCAGCGCTCCGCGTGTGAATCGTCCGCGCGGCCTCCACCATCTCGTCCAGCGTGGCACACAGCGCGCCGACCTCCGGGGTGACGATCTCCGGCAGCGAGCCGCGATACGTGGTGAGCACCGGCGTGCCCGAGAACAAGGCCTCGATCGTGGTCAGACCGAACTGCTCGTCCCACAGGGCCGGCATCCAGAGACAACGAGCGCCGGCCAGCAGCTCGACTTTCTGCTCCTGATCCACTTTCCCGAGAAACTTGACGCCGGGCCGAAATGTGGGCCGCCACCCGCCCACGACGAGCAGGCGGTGCCCGGCCCGCCGCGCGCCCTTCATGGCCCAGCGATATCCCTTCACCCGATGCAGCCGGCCGAGAAACAGATCGTAGTCGTCCTTGGCACTCCGATAGACAAAATCAGTGGGCTCGAGGCCGTTGTAGACGAACGCTTCGGTGCCGTGCCGGCGGGCATGATTCCGCGACAGGAAGATGGCGTAGGGCGGCACCGCGGTTCCGGGCCGCATCTCGCCGTGCACGGTCCACACGCACGGCAGCGACGGCGGGCGAGACAGCGGGAAATGGGCGTGGAGGATATCGGCATCCCGTGGCGCCAGGGAGCCGAGATCGGTCGCGGGGCTCGTCAACGTCTCG
>DATIWU010000101.1:0-7000 GCA_035519195.1 Gemmatimonadales bacterium | reverse complement strand
CCCCGCTTCTCTCTTCCCCTGCTTAGAACAAGAACGTTTCCAATGCTCGTGCACGGGAAACGTGTCGCAACCGCGCCAGCGCTTTTTCCTTGATCTGCCGTACCCGCTCGCGCGTGATTCCGAGCAGCGAGCCGATTTCCTCGAGGGTCATCGGCTCCTGGCCTTCCAAACCGAAATACAGCCGCAGGATCTTGGCCTCGCGATCCTTCAACGTGCCCAGCACTTCCTCGATCGATTCGGTGAGCGCGTGCTCGAAGATCTCGTCGTCCGGACCGGGATTCTGGGTATCGGGGAGATAGTCGAGCAGCTTGTTGTCTTCGCCGGGAGTGAGGGGAGCATCGAGCGACAGGTGAGCCTGAGAAATCGACAGCGTCTTCGCCACTTCTTCTTCCGAGATGTCCATGCCTTCGGCAATCTCTTCGACCGTCGGTTCGCGTCCGAGCTCCTGCAGGAGCGCGGACGACCGTTTGCCGATGCGGTGCAGCGTGCCGGCCCGGTTGAGCGGGACGCGCACGATGCGCGACTGCTCGGCCAGCGCCTGGAGAATCGCCTGCCGGATCCACCAGACCGCGTACGAAATGAACTTGATGCCTTTGGTCTCATCGAATTTGTGGGCCGCCCGGATCAGGCCGAGGTTGCCTTCGTTGATGAGATCCGAAAGGGAGACGCCCTGGTTCTGATACTTCTTGGCTACCGAAACCACGAAGCGGAGATTCGAGCGCACGAGTTTGTCGAGCGCCTCGTGATCTCCTTGTTTGATCAACTGCGCGAGACGGACTTCTTCCGCCCGGTTGATGAGCGGATACTGACTGATTTCCCGCAGGTACTGGTCCAGCGAGCCTTCGTCGTACGCCGACCGTTTCGCCGTGTTCAGTCGCATGGCGTGGTCACCCCTCCAGCAAGCATATGAGACGCCGCACGGAGCCTACCAGTGGCGCGCCGACGGCGGGAGCGCGCTCACGATTCGAGGTTGCCGGCCCTAGCGAATGATCGATCCGAGCCGGTCCCAGCGAATATCCGTCAGCCAGGGCAGCGCATCGTGCGCTTCCCGGTCATAGCTGAAATACACGAGCATCGGCCGTCCCTTGACCGCCGTCGCATCGACGAACCCCCAGTACCGGGAATCGGCCGAGTTGTCGCGATTATCACCGAGGACGAAATACTTCCCCGGCGGCACCACCAAAGGACCCCAGTTGTCGCGCGTCGGATGGTAATGACGACGTTCGTCGGACGACCACGTGAGCAGGAAGTCCCGCTGCCAGTAGAACTCGGGGTCGGCCACATCGCGCGTCGGGTCGACGCGCTGCACGTACCCCTCCTTCAGCAGTCGCCCGTTCACGCGGACGCGCCCCGCATGCATCTCGATCGTGTCACCAGGGGTGCCGATGACGCGTTTCACGTAATTGAGATCGGGATTCTTCGGGTACGCGAACACGACGACATCGCCGCGATGCGGTGATTCGAATGCCGGCAACCGGCTCTTCGTGCCCGGAATCTGGGCGCCGTAGACCGCCTTATTGACGAAGAGAAAATCCCCGGCGAGCAGGGTGCGCTCCATGCTGCCGGAAGGAATGGTGAAGGCTTCGACCAGGAAGGTCTTGAGAACGAAGAAGAGCAGGACCGCCATACCGAGCGACCGCATCCAGCTGTCGAACCATCGTCCGAGCCGCGATCGGCCTCGCTCGGCGGGGCGCCCGGTCACCGGCGTCTCGTTCGCGCCGGAGCCGGTGTTCGGGGCCCCCAGATCATGCATGCCTCCTACTCTAGTTAACCCGCCCACGGGACGCAACGGTCAACCGCCCGAAACATCCAGCATTCATGCCGACGTTCGCGGACGTCGGTCCCCGACGCGAATCAAAATCGCGCGTCGAGGTCCGAATCGTCACCGATCATTCGTGATCCACGACCCAAATGCCGGACGACCGCATGCCCACCCCCCGCGCGTCAGCGCGGCGACGCAGCGCGCGCGGTTCGTTCGACATCGAGCCGCCGCGTTCCGTGGCGTTCATGGCGCTTCGGTGTCGATCTGCGCCCGCTGCAGTTTACCGGAGAAATCCACGTAGCCGACTTTCGTCTCGCAGTAGAAATCGTAGACCGCCCATCCCCCCTCGCGATGACCATTGCCGGTCTGCTTCACGCCGCCGAACGGGAGGTGCGCCTCGGCGCCGATCGTCGGCGCGTTGACGTAGGTGATGCCGGTTTCCAGCTCCGTCAGCGCGCGGAACGCGCGCGAGACATCGCCGGTGTAGATCGCGCTCGACAGGCCGTAGCGCACATCGTTGTTGATCTTCACGGCCTCCTCGAACGAGCCCACGCGGATGACGGACAGCACGGGACCGAAGATCTCCTCCTGTTCGACCCGCATTCCGGGACGAACACCGGTCAGGATCGTTGGCTCGTAAAACCAGCCGCACTCGAGTCGAGGGCCTTCCGGCCGGCGGCCGCCGGTCACGAGCGTCGCCCCTTCTTCCAGTCCGAGCCGGACATACGCTTCGACCTTCTCGCGAGCGCTCTTGTGGATCAGCGGGCCCACGTCGCTCGACGGCTCGAGACCGGCGCCGAGCCGGAGCCGCTTGGCGCCGCGCACCAGCGTCTCGAGGAACCGATCGTGCACATCTGCATGGAGGATCAGTCGACTCGTTGCGGTACAGCGCTGTCCCGTCGTTCCAAATGCGCCCCAGAGCACGCCCTCGAGCGCGAGCGTGAGATCGGCGTCGTCCATCACGATGGTCGCGTTCTTGCCGCCCATTTCGAGGGAGAGCCGCTTGTGCATCCGGCCGCACACCTCGCCGATCCGCGATCCGATATCGGTCGACCCGGTGAACGAGACCGCCGCGACAGCGGGATGCCGCACGAGGGCATCGCCCGCTTCTTCACCCAGTCCATGCACGAGCTGGAATGCTTCGGATGGCAACCCTGCCTCGAGGATGAGCTCGGTTAACAGCGTGGCGGTGTGGGGCACGTCTTCCGAGGGTTTCCACACCACCGCGTTCCCGCACAGCAACGCGGGAATGATTTTCCAGGTGGGGACCGCGAGTGGAAAGTTGAAGGGCGTGACGATTCCCACGATTCCGAGCGGTCGTCGATAGCTCATCGCCCACTTGCGTCGCAGCTCCGACGGCACCGTCCGGCCGAACAGCCTCCGCCCTTCGGTGTGCGCGTAGTACGCGGTGTCGATGCCTTCCTGCACGTCGCCGCGCGTCTCGAGCAGCACCTTCCCCATTTCCCGCGTCATGGCGCGGGCCAGGTCGTCCTTATGGCGGACGAGCAGATCGCCGAGCCGCTTGAGGACCTCGCCTCGAACCGGGGCAGGGGTCTGCGACCAGTCCGCGAATCCCCGCGCGGCGGAGGCGACGGCCTGGTCCACGTCCGCCGCGCCGGAGCGGGGGAACAGACCGATCAGGTCGTCGCAATCGGCGGGATTGCGGTTCTCGAAATATTGCCCGGACAGGGGGGGGACCCACGAGCCCGCGACGAAATTCCGGAACTCAGTGTTGCGGGCGGGGGCGGGAGGCGGGGCCGGGCGTGGGTTCGACATCAGGACATAGCCAGAGGGCGGTGGTTTGCGCATAGCCGATGCGCGGCAGCACTTCGCGCGCGGCCAACACGAGACCCCAGATGATCAAGACTTGAGAGAAAATGTGCGCCAGCCCCATCCGCCGTCTCCAGGACGACAGACTACTCCAGAGACCGGCGACGATGACCGCGAGAACACCCGTCAGATAGAAGCCAAGCCGCAAGCCACAACCGTGCGTGTAGGGCCATTGGGTCATGCCCACGCCGATCAGGAGTCCCAGCGCGACCCGCGCCCAGGTCCCCAGCCACTCCCCGCTGCTCCGCTCCACTCGCATGGCGCCCGTGGTGCCGGCCGCCGCGCGCACGGCAGTAGGGTCTCCCCCGAGGGAAGCACGAGGGGACGCCTCATGGGTCGGCAGCTTCGCGAGCAGCCGATCCACCTCGCGCATCTCCTTATCCCAGTCGCGATCCTTCTGCTCTTTATCGTCTTTCATGGTCCGTCACGCGTCAGCTGATACCGCTCAATCTTCTTATAGAGATTACTCCGCGGCATGTTCAATGTGCGCGCCGTCTCCGAGACGTTCCAGTCGTTTTCCTTGAGTTTCGCGAGCAGGAAGGCCCGTTCGGCGGCCTGCTTGAATTCCTCGAAGGTCGCCGCGCGCATGGGATTAATCCCTTCCCCGGCACCCCGCCCCGGCGGATCGGCGGACCGGCGGATCGGCGGAGCGTTGGCAGTCTCAGCCTCGAACCCGTCAGTTGGGCCCCTTCCTATACCGGCCAAGCGGTCCACGTCGGCCTGTGTAACACGGTCGCCCGGCGCGAGGATCAGCAGCCGTTCGACCGCGTTGCGCAGCTCGCGAATGTTGCCGGGCCAGTCGGCGGAGGCGAGGCGGGTAATCGCCACCGGCTCGAACGACTTCATCGCGAACCCGGCCGACTGCGAAAGCTGCTGGACGAAATGGTCGATCAAGGACGGAATGTCGCTACGACGTGACCGGAGCGGGGGCACCTCGATCGGGACGACGTTGAGACGGTACAGCAGATCCTCCCGAAACCGGCCGCCCGCGATCTCCTCTCGCAGGTCCTTGTTGGTCGCCGCGATCACCCGCACGTCCACCTCACGGGTGCGCTCCGATCCCACCCGCGCGATCACGCCGTCTTCGAGCGCCCGCAGCACCTTCGCCTGCGCGGCCAGGCTCATGTCGCCGATCTCGTCGAGGAACAGCGTACCGCCGTCGGCCAGCTCGAACTTGCCGGCACGGTCGGCGAACGCGCCGGTGAAGCTCCCCTTCACGTGTCCGAACAGCTCGCTTTCGATCAGCTCACCGGGAATGGCGGCGCAGTTCACCTCGACGAACGGGCCCTTGGATCGCGGTGACAGGGCGTGGATGGCGCGAGCCACGAGCTCCTTGCCCGTCCCGTTTTCCCCCGTCACCAGCACCCGCGCGGGCGTCGGGGCGACCTTCTCGATTCGCTCGATGACGTGACGGATGGCTTTGCTCGCGCCGACGATCTCGTAGCGGGATTGCACTTCGCCGCGCAGCCGGCGGTTTTCACTCGACAGATCCACGTGCTCGAGCGCGTTGCGGAGCGTGAGCAGGATGCGATCCGTGTCGAGGGGCTTTTCCAGAAAATCGTATGCGCCAAGGTGGGTCGCTTCGACCGCCGTCTGGACCGTCGCATGGCCCGAGATCATCACGACCTGCGCGGCGCCATCGATCGCGCGCAGGCGTTTGAGCGTGGTCAACCCGTCCATGTCCTGCATTTTCACGTCGAGGAACACGAGGTGCGGCAGCATCTCCGGATACACCTGCAGCGCCTCGCCGCCCGATGCGCTGGTCTGCACCTCGAGCCCCTCGAACTCGAGCAGCTGTTTCAGCGCGTCCCGAATTCCCTTCTCGTCGTCCACGACGAGCACGCGGCGCTTGGGCATGGTTACCGCCGGCGCCGGTACAGGACGACGCCGGTCTGGTGCACCGCCACGTCGTTGAAATTGGGTGAGACACGCAGCGGAACCGCGCCGGTCGAGTCGGCGCCCGCCATGCGCTTCGCGAGCTGCTTCACCATGGGGCCCGGAAACGGAATGCCGCGGAGCGCGAGCTCGTCGATGCGCCAGCGCGCCGTGCCCGGCCGTTCGATCCGTACCGGTCCCGCGATCCGGAGCGGCTCCGTGGGGTTGAGCATGCCGGTGAGGGGGCCGAGCGCGTCGGGAGGGATGACCCGGGTATCGAGCCGGCAATACACGGCAACGGATCCTTCGTGCAGCTCGACACGCAGTGAGTCGAAGCTCTTCCGGACCGACCAGGCGAGGCCGCTCCCGATCATCGACGCGATCTCGTTCGGGCTCAGCACGACGGAATCCGGGCTGGCCGGCTGTTTCAAGCGTTCGAGCTTTTGCTGGGTGCTCTGCAGCGCGTGGGGCGTGGGCGCACCAACCGACGTGTCGGTCACGGGCGGAAGCGCGCTGCGGCGTCCCAGGTACCCCGCCAGCGCGTGGCCGATGGGCACGTGCAACCACCAGATACCGATTGCCACCACCATGAGGACCACGAGGCACCCGAGCCGCAGCAAGCCCTTAAGCAAGGCGTTCACTGTGTCGGACCTGATACACCGCCCCGCCGCGTTGCAGCGTGCTCTGCATCAGATCCACGGTTTCGACCACGATCGACTGTGAGAACGACACCCGCCCCAACCCTGCTTCCATTCCCGCGAAATCGCCGGCGCGCGATTCGCGCTCGGCGCGCGCCAGCGTGACGTGCGGATGAAAGGCGCGCGGTTCCGTCGGAAACCCGAGCGGCGCGATTTCACACTCGATCTGGTGCTGGAGCCGCTCCAGCGACTGCTCCGCGGTGAGGCCGATCCAGATCACGCGCGGCGCGCTGATCCGCGGGAACGCCCCGAATCCCTCGAGCGTGAGCGCCAGCGGCCGGACGCCGCGCGCCGCGCGTGACAGCCCTGATCGGACCCGAAGTTCGGTTTCGGACGCGGTCTCGCCCAGGAATTTGAGCGTCAGGTGGATTCCTTCCGGGCGCACCCATTTCACCGGGAGCCGGGAGTCGCGCAGCGGCGCAATCGCCTTCCAGAGATCACGCCGCACCGATTCCGGAAAATTGAGCGCGATGAAAAGTCTCACCCCTGCCCGCGGACGTCCGCCAGCAGGCTGCCGCGCCGATACCCGCGCGGGTCGATTTCGACCGCCGTGAACCCGAGCGCGACGAGCCGTTTCCGAATTGTGTCTTCACGCTGCCGGAGCCAGGCGATCGTGGCGCGCTCCACCTCGATGCGCGCCCTCGCGCCATCGTGACGCACGCGCAAATCACCCCCCACGCCAAGCGATCGCAAATAGGCTTCGGCGGCCTCCACCTGCGCGAGCCGGGTGCGCGTGATCGGGACGCCGTAGGCGACGCGGCTCGAAAGACACGGTGACGCGGGCGCGTCCCACACCTCGAGCCCGAGCGTCCGTGCCGCCTCTCGAACGTCGGCC
>DATIWU010000100.1:0-22094 GCA_035519195.1 Gemmatimonadales bacterium | reverse complement strand
CGAGCGCATGGTGGAGCTCGTGGCGCCGCGAAAATTCACGGCTCGCATGGTCGAGCCCGCCGTCCCGGGCGACCCCACTTCGACCCAGCACTCCGAGCAGCTGCCACCCTACAACGCGTACTCCATCGACGGTGATGTGACGGCCCCGCTGGTCTACGTGAACTACGGCATCCCCACCGATTACGAGCGGCTCGATCGGATGGGCGTCTCGGTGCGTGGGGCAATCGTGATTGCGCGGTATGGGGCGTCCTGGCGTGGCATCAAGCCAAAGGTGGCGGCGGAGCATGGGGCGGTCGGCTGCCTCATCTACTCCGATCCGCGTGACGATGGCTATCAGGCCGGTGACGTATTCCCCGCCGGGCCCTGGCGTCCCGCTGACGGCGTGCAGCGCGGCAGCGTCATGGACATGCCGATGTATCCTGGCGATCCGCTTACCCCCGGAGAACCGTCGGTGCCGGGCACCAAGCGACTCGCGTTGGGCGATGCGCAAACGCTCACTCGCATTCCCGTATTGCCCCTGTCCTACGGCGACGCACAGCCGCTCTTGGCGGCCCTCGGAGGCCCGGTCGCGCCACCGGCCTGGCGTGGTGGCCTGCCAATCACGTATCACGTGGGCCCGGGACCCGCGCGGGTGCACTTGCGGGTGCGATTCGACTGGAACACGCGCACGATCTCGGATGTGATTGCGCGGCTTCCCGGTACGGTGGAGCCGGATCAGTGGGTCGTGCGGGGGAATCATTACGACGCCTGGGTAAACGGTGCGTGGGATCCGCTGTCGGGACAGTCAGCGCTGCTCGAGGAGGCGCGTGTCCTCGGAACTCTCGCGCGGGCAGGATGGAGGCCCCGGCGCACCATCATCTACGCCGCCTGGGACGGAGAGGAGCCCGGGCTGATCGGCTCTACTGAATGGGTGGAGGCGCATGCGGCCGAGCTCGCGCAGCACGCGGCGGCATACGTGAACACGGATCTCAACGGACGGGGATTTCTGTCGCTGGGCGGATCGCACTCGCTCGAGCGGTTCATGAACGACGTGGCACGGGACATCCGCGATCCCGAAACCGGGCTGTCCGTCTGGTCGCGCGAGCGGCTGCACCGGATCGCCGAGGGCGACTCGGCGGCGACGCGCCGCGATGTGAGAGAGCGTCCCGATTTACGACTCGAGGCACTCGGCTCTGGGTCCGACTACACCCCGTTCCTGCAACATGCGGGCATTGCGTCGCTGAACCTCGCGTACGGCGGCGAGGATGGCGGCGGTATTTATCACT
This sequence comes from Gemmatimonadales bacterium, assembly GCA_035519195.1. Classification (GTDB taxonomy): domain Bacteria; phylum Gemmatimonadota; class Gemmatimonadetes; order Gemmatimonadales; family GWC2-71-9; genus AG25. Next base: position 20,829 of record DATIWU010000100.1, on the reverse strand, counting down.
CGGCCTACGACGACTTCTTCTGGTTCACGCGCTTCGACGACAGCGCCTTCGTTTACGAGAAGACACTGGCGCAAACCGCCGGAATGGTGGTCATGCGCCTGGCCGATGCTCCCGTCCTGCCGTTCGAGTTCGGCAACCTTGCGGAGGCGGTCGCGCGCTACGTCGAAGAGCTCCGGAGTCTGGGCAAGAGGGAGGTCGACAACGCGCGCGAGCGGAACCGTGAGCTCGACGAAGGGTTGTATGCTGCCATCACCGATCCCCGCGTGACCCTCGTGCCGCCGCCACGGGAAACGATTCCACGCGAGCCTAAACTCGTCGAGCTGGACAGTGCCCGCGCGGCGCTGGCGCGAAGTGCGGAGCGTTACGAGCGTGCGCTCGCCGCATTGGCAAAGGATGGGGGGGCATTGCTCGACAGTGCGCTGACGCGCGCGGCAAATCCGGTGCTGATGCGTAGCGAGCGGGCAATGAGTAGTGAGCAAGGACTGCCGGGGCGCCCGTGGTTTCGTCATTTGCTCTACGCGCCCGGCCGGTATACGGGATACGGGGTGAAGACCGTTCCGGGCGTGCGGGAGGCGCTGGAATTACGAAACGGCGAGGAGGCGCAGCACGAGATCCATCGGGTTGGAGCGGCACTGCTGCGTACTGCAACAGTCGTCGACTCGGCAGCCGCCATGCTCGAACGGGTGGCCAACCCCTGAATCTTGTGATATCTTTCACAAACTTTTACAAGCTGTCGTTCTACACTTCGAGACCTTACTTCTTAGACCTTCGAGGCGGGAGGTTTTGTGCGTCTGGTGTCCATCGCGGCGAGTGCCGCAGCAGTCCTTATGCTCATGGCGTGCGCATCGGCCAGCAACCCAGGTGCCAAGCCAAGCAGTGATAATCGCACCATGAGCACCAGCAGCGGCATGGTCGACGACCCGAGCGTCCCCTCGAAGCCGAACGAAGTGGTCATTTATCAGTTCATCTTCAAGCCCAAAGTCATCCGGGTGCCGGTGGGCACGACGATCACGTGGGTGAACCACGATATCGCCGCGCACACGGCCACGCGAAACGGCGGTGCCGATCAGTTCGAGTCCGGCAACCTGTCGTACAATCGTGCGTTCTCGCACACCTTCAATGCGCCGGGCACCTACGATTACATCTGCTTCTACCACCCCGGCATGAAGGCGCAGGTGATCGTGACGCCGTCCGCCGAGGCTGCCAAGACCTCCGGACAATAGCGCGCCGGCGCGCTCGCTAAGAAGACGTAAGAGCCGCGGATGTCGCGGCTTTTTCGTTTCCAGCATATGTTCCGGGTGCCATGTCGGACTCCGTCAACGCTCCGTTGAAACCGCCAGCGACCGGAATCGCCTCGAGTGCCGCGGCGCGATGTGACGCGTGGTATACCGCCTTCGGCACCGCCGTCTATCGCTACGTCCGGTTTCATGTCGATTCGGCCGACGAGGCCGACGACGTGACCGCCGACACATTCCTGCGAGTCCTCGAGGCCGGCGATCGCTATGACCCGGAGCGCGCCGACGTGCGCGCGTGGATCTTCACGATCGCCCGCAACGTTTTGCGCGATCATTTCCGGCGCGCCAGGGTCCGCAAGCACGTCACGCTGTCCGCCATGCGCGACCTCGCGGCCGGTGCTCCTTCCCCGGAAGAGCGGCTGGTGCGCGAAGAGCAGATCGAGCGCCTGCTGCGCGGTGTGCGGCACTTGAAGGACGCGGATCGGGAGCTGATCAGCTTGCGGTACGGCAGCGATCTCGGATTCGCGAAAATCGGCGAGGTTCTCGGAATGCGCGAAGGCGCCGTACGCACCCGGCTGTGGCGTGCGCTGGCGCGGCTGCGCGAGCACCTCGAGGCCGACCCGGCGTAACGCATCCCGTTTCACATCACAAGGAAGAGCCCTTCACGTCACCGCCATGTGACGTGGCCTTCCTTGGTACGTATGTATTGGGACCTGCGCGCCGATACCGCAGGAGAAGGAGCACACCATGGAACACGAGACACCACCAGAGTTGGCTGCCCTGGATGCCGCACTGCGCGGCGTCCGTATCGAGCCACGCGCCTCGCTCGGCCCGGAGATCACCGGTCGGGCGGCCCGCGGCGAATCCTCCTATCGCCCCCCTCGCCGTTTCGCCGGCCCGCGGTCCGTTTGGTTTGGAGCCCTGGCCGCGGCCGTGATTGGGGCAATCGTTGCGATTGCGCGGTCCGGGTACGTCCCCGTGCTCGATCGATTTGCCTCCACGCAGCGCATCGAGGTGTGCTGCGGCGATCTCGACGGCCTGGGGGGACAGGATGACGGCATCATCATTGAAACGGTCGGGCACCGCCGTGTGCGGCGGATGATGGTTTACGAAGAACGCGATTCCGACAGGACCTGGTCCGATGGCGAGCTGGTGCGCTTCCAGCGCGATGGCAAGCCGGCACTGAGCGAGCCGCACTCTTACCAGACCCCCCTCGTGACGCGGGAAATCTGCTGCCGCGACTTTGACAATGGGGGCGCGGCGGACGATGGACTGCTCATTGTCAGCTCGCCTGCGGGCGAGGTGCTGTTGGCGGCTCTCTACGATGAGCCTACCACCGCCGAAAATCATCCCATTCTTCGATGAGGACCATGTGGCGCGACGACGCCTGAATCGCCGAGTTCCGAGGCTGCTGTTTCTGGTGGGGGTTGCGGCGGCAGCACTGGGTAGTTGCAACTACGAGTCCTTCGTACTGCCGCCCCCGCTCCCGAAAGACTACGTCATTCATGAGCTCGGCCTCTTGCCCGGTGGCACACAGAGCCAGGCTCGGGCTGGCTCCATGACCACGGTCGTGGGATGGGGCATCGTGTCCGGCACCGCGCACCATGCCGTGACGTTCTCCGGAGGCCAGGCGCACGCGTTGACGGAGCCCGCGGGCGCGGCCAACAGCGAGGCACGCGGCGTCAACGACGCCGGCATCATCGTGGGATTCGCCACGGTGTCCGGCGTGCGCGAGGGCGTCGTGTGGGCCTCGCCCACTGCCCCGCCGTTGGTGCTGCCAACCCTGGGCGGTGTGTATGGATTCGCACGCAACGTCAACGCCGATGGAGTGATTTTCGGCGCGGCTCAAACTGACACCGGCGATACGGTGCTTGTCCTCTGGACCCCCAACGGGTCGGGCTACGATGTCGCGCCAGCCGACACCACGGGTACGGCGGTCGGGTACGAGCCAACCAGCATCAACGATCGCGGGCAGCTGGCCGGCAACACCGATGACGACGGCTTCATTTTCACGCCGGGAGGCGGTGGAGGTGACGACGAGGATGACAGCGGCAACGGATTCGACGAGGTGGAGCCGCCCGAAGGCGGCGACGACCCGGACGTCAACGGGTTCAACAACTTCGGCGTGATCGTGGGTGGATACGACGCCCCCGGCGGCGTATCGCGAGCGTTCGTCTTTACTACGCCGGCCGGATCGCTCGAGCTCGGCGCTCCCCCCGCTGGGTTTACCAGCGTCGAGGGCAATGCCGTGAGCGACTCGGGCGTGATTACCGCGAACATCACGGGCACGGATTCGGCAAGCAACACCATCACTCGCGCGGTAGTCGGCGCCATTGTTGATACCGCGTCGACTTGGACGGTTCTGCCAACGCTCGGCGGATTGCGCGCCAGCCCCCAGGATAACGCCGTCAACACCTGCGGCGTGGTATTCGGCTCGGCGAGCAAGGCCCCCAGCGCAACTGTTCTCTACGCTGTCGCCTGGGTTCCCACGGGGTGCACAATTCCATGAACAGATTTGCGCGTGTTTTCCTGCCCGTCGTGGCCGCAGTGACTGCCGTAGCGGGCCCCCTCGCGTCCCAGCAACCATCGGACTCGGCGGCGCGCGCGCGCGCCGATTCGATCAATCGCGCGCGCCAGGCCACTCTCCAGGCCCGCGTCGATAGCGTGGAGAAAGCCCGTCAGGACTCCTTACGGAAGTATCGTCTCGCGGCCGTCGTGGTGACCGCCACGCGTCTGTCCCCGATCGACGAGCGGACACCGGCACAAGTCGAACAGCTCAACATGGCCGTGGCAGCACCGATCCCGGTTCCCAACGCGCTGCCCAACGCGCTGCTGCAACTCCCTGGCGTGAACACGTTCGACGATCAGGGCACGCCACTCCAGCCCGAGCTGCAGATCCGGGGATTCACCGTCTCGGGGGTCGTCGGGCAGCCACAGGGTGTGAGCGTGTTTCTCAATGGCGTGCGCATGAACGAACCGGATGCCCAGGAGGTCAGCTTCGATCTGCTGCCGATGGCCGCGGTCTCGGCGACATCGGTAGTACGCGGTTCGAATGTGCTGTTCGGACGTAACTCACTCGGCGGTAGCCTGCTGCTGTCGACTCCCCGCGGGACCGACACTCCCGAAGCAGAATTCGAGGGGGGCGGCGGATCGTTTGGCGGACAGATATTGGGGCTTACCGCGAGCGGGAAGGCTGGCGGTGTCGACGCGTTCGTCGCCGCCAGTGGAATGAATCTGACCGGGTGGCGCCAGGCCACCGAGGGTCGCACACGGAACGTCTTCGTCACTCTCGGACACCAGTGGGGCGCCAGTCACGATTCGGGCGATATCGCCCTCGACGTCCTGTACGCGAAGGATCGTATCGAGCAAGCCGGATCGCTGCCTGAATCATATGCCACGCCGTATCCGCGCATGAACTACACGCCTGGCGATTTCTTCGCGCCGGAAGCCTACACGGTGGCGCTACGCGGCAATCAGCCGCTCGGCGGCGGCTTGTTCCGCGCTACGGCCTTTTATCGGCATAACGACTACGAGCAGTTCAACGGCAACGTGCCGCCACCAAACACCGACGGCTTCATTCACAACGCGTCGCGCGGCGGAACGCTCGAATGGTCCAAGCCGATTCCGGGCGGTATGCCCGTCAGCCTCACCTTCGGCGGCGATTTCCAGTGGGATGACGTGAACTTTCACCTGCTCTCAGTCCCCGCGGGCCCCGGAAGCGAGCCCGACTCGACTACGACGCTGGCCGACATCTCGCCCCAGGCGAATCTGGCCGGCTACGCTCAGGCTGCCATCTCCCTCGCGCCCAAGCTGACGCTCACGGCAGGCGCGAGGTTCGACCATGTCAACATTCCCTACGTCGATCAGCTCAACGACTCGAACAGCGCCACAAACTCGTATGACCGCGTGTCGCCTGAGGTGGGACTTACCTACAACTTCACGCCCGACGTCAAGGGCTATGCCGCATACCGCAGCGGCTTCCGCGCGCCGGCACCGCTCGAGTTGGCGTGCGCCAGTGCGGAGGCCCCCTGTTCCCTGCCTTCAGCGCTGGGAGCCGATCCACCACTCGAACCCGTGACGTCGCAGGACTTCCAGGGCGGTATCGACATCGATTTGGGGAGCCGCTCTTCGCTCGACTTGAACGGGTACTTCACGAACGTCTCGAACGACATTCAGTTCGCGTCGCCCGATCTGACGCACGTGTTCTTCATCAACGTGCCACAGACACGGCGTGCCGGACTGGAGGCCGCTTTGCAGGTGGGGCTCCCCGACGGGTTTCGCGTCTTTGGGTCTTACAGCTACGTCCGAGCCACATATCAAAGCGTAGTCCAGATCGCGACAGCGGATACGGCTCCAGCCCCCACCGAACCCGGCGATCTGTTCCCGAATTCTCCTTTGCACCGGGTGCGGGCCGGAATCGGGATCGACCGTTCCTTCGGCAAGATCCAACTCAACGCCGAGTGGGATGTGCGCGCGTATTCGTCCTTCTACCTTCAGGGCGACGAGTCGAACCAGCGGCCGCAGCAGCCCGGCTACGCAGTGAGCGGACTTCGCGGCAGGCTCGGATTCAATCGCTTCTCCGTCAATTTCCAGGTGGAGAACCTCTTTGATTCGGAGTACATGTCGTACGGGATCAAAGCCACGAATGGCCTCTTCCCGCCGGGGTCACAGATCGCGCTGTCCGATTTCAACTCGCTGCCGACCTCGTTCCTGACACCGGGCATGCCGCGCCGGTTCTTCTTGACGTTGTCCGCGAGGTTGTAGGAGTGCTGTAATAGGCTTAGCCAGCGTGAAGGCGGGGTCGGACGAGCCAGCACCCCTCGGCTGGCCATCCGACACCGCCTTTACGCTCTATCTCACACGAAGCATGAGGTCGAAAGGGGTAACGCATGCGCAACACAGCCTTCATGATCACTCTGGTGGTCGCCGCGGCCGCGTGCACCTCCGTCGGTCCGGTTGACTCTCCGGGTCGCTACATCGCCTCGAAGCAGCCCCGCAGCATCTGGCTGACGAAGCACAACAACTCGGTCGTCAAGCTCGATGGCCCACGCATGCTCGCCGACACGGTCATCGGCTCGGTGAACGGTGAGTACACTGAGATTCCGCTGAGTGAGGTCAGCCATGCCGCGGTGCAGCAGGAAGACAAGGGCAAGACGATCGCGGCCGCAGCCCTGGGTGGGGCGGCGCTAGCGGGTGCGCTGATCGTGATCTTCAAACACTCGGGGTCAGGCTCGAACAGTGTCAACGATCAAATTGCCGATACCATGACGCTGGCGCACCACCCCTAGACGGTTCTCTCTTGACGCCGTCTCACCGTGTACTTGTATAGAGCCGGAAGCACGCCCAGGGCGAGCAGCATATCGCTCGTCACACCACCGACAATCACGATCGCCATGGGCTGCTGCAGCTGGGCGCCGGCGCCCAGGCCGATGGCGAGCGGGAGTACCGCGAGGGCGGCGGCCGCCGTCGTGAGAAACACCGGGCGGAATCGGATGATGGCCGCCGCCTTGGCGGCCTCATCGGGTCGGAGTCCCCGTGCCATGTCATCGTTCGCGTGCTGGAGCAGCAGCACGGCTTTTTGAATCGCCAGCCCGAACAGAGCCAGGATGCCGATCAACGACGACACGTTGAAGGTGCTGCGGGTGATCCACAGCGCCACCACGCCGCCCGACAGCGCCAACGGAATCGTGAGAATCATAAGCGCCGCCTGCTTGGCCGACCCGAACGCCGCTTCCAGGATGACGAAGATCACGAAGATCGCCGCGACAATGGCGATACTGATCGCCTGCTCCACGCGGCGCTGCTCCTCGTAACTCCCCGCGAACCGAATCTGGTAGCCCGGAGGTAGCTGGAGATCCGGAATTCGCGCCCGCAGCGCCGCTACCGCGGAGGAGAGATCAATGCCGGCGAGATTTCCATCTACCTGGATGCGGCGCTCGCCGTTGTCGCGCCGGATCGCCGATGGCCCCCGTGACAGCGATACGTCGGCCACCTGATCGAGCCGGACGTTGCCTCCCGCTCGAGTCGCAATCGGCAGCCGCCCCAAGTCCTCGATTCCCGCGCGGTCCTGCTTCTGGAGCCGCATGAAGACACCATATTCCTTGCGCTGGCCCCGCAATACCGTGGTCACCACCCTGCCTTCGTACGCCAGCTCGACCGCCCCCGCGATATCCTCCGGATCGAGCCCATATCGCGCTGCGCGCAGCCGGTCGGGCCGGACGGCAATCTGGGTGACCGCTTCCGCGGCTTCCGGGTTCACGTCCACGATTCCTGCGATTTCGCTCATCGTGCGTGCGAGCCGGTCGGACAGCGACGAGAGCGTGTCGAGGTTGTCGCCGACAATGCTGACCACGAGCGGAGCGGTGGACTGGCCCAGGCTTTCCTGAATGCGCTCGATCAGCGGAGCGGTCACGATGACCCGCGCGCCGGTGATCGCCGCCAGGCTGTCGCGCATCCAGCGACGGATCGTCTCGATGTTGTCTTTTCGATGGCCGAACGGCGCGAGGCGCACCCAGATCTCGGTGTTGTTGACGCCTTCAGGTTCTTCCGAGCCTTCCGGCTGCCCCGCGCGCACGATTACCTCGCGCACGTCCGGGCCGCGGGCGATGATCTCCGCGGCGCGCCGCGCCTGCAGATCCGTAAGATCGAGGCTCGTCCCGGGAGGCGACTGAACCTTCACCATCATCGCTCCCTCGTCGAGCTCGGGCAGAAAATCGAACCCCACCGCGGATGCGATCATTGCCGTGACGATGACCACGGCCAGCGTGACCACCCCGACGCGTGCGGGGTGCCGGATCACATCGTCGATGGCAGCTTCGTAACGCTGCCGCAGCGTAGGAATGAGAAAGCCGGCGCGCGCACTCTTGCGCTCGGGTCGCAGAAATGTCGCCGCAAGCGCCGGCGTCACGGTCAGGCTCAGCACGTACCCGATGATCACCGTGGAGAGCACCGCAAATGCGAATGGCGTGAAGATGCGGCCGGCAATGCCGCCCAGGAAGAACACCGGAACGAACATCCCCGCGATGATCAACGTCGAGAACAGCACGGGGCGGCGCACCTCGAGCGAGCCTTCGAGCGCGGCATTCACTTTATCATCGGGTCGCTCGCGGAGGTGGCGGTAGATGTTCTCCGTGTCCACGATCGCAGCATCGATCATGATCCCGAGGCCCACCGCGATGCCGCCCAGGGACATCGTGTCCAAACCGATGCCGGCAAGCCCCATCGCGGCAAAGGTGGCGAGCAGCGACAGCGGCATGATGGCCGCAATCACGAGCGTCAGGACCCAGTCGCCCACAAGCAGCCAGATCACGAGAACTACCGCCGCACCGCCGATGAGCAGCGCGTCACGCAGGCCGGCCAGCGAGTTATCGATCAACTGCGCCTGTGAGTAGAACGTACGGAGCGTCACTGTATGCGGCAGCTGCGTGCGAAGCGTGGCGAATGTGCTCTCGACCGCCGTCGCGATGGGACGGGTGTCTGAGCCGTATTGCTTACTCACCGTTCCGGTGACGACCACCCGCCCACCGAGCGACGCCGCACTACGGCGGATCGCACTCCCCTCCTCGACGGTCGCGACGTCCTTGAGCAGGAGCGGCCGCCCCCCCACCGAGGTCACCCGAACGTTGGCCAGGTCGTCGAGCGTCCGGAGGCGGCCCAGGCCGCGGACCGTGACTTCCTGAGGTCCGGTGACGAGAAACCCGCCCGCGAAGCTCACGTTGGATCGACGGATGGCACTGGCGATGTCGTCCAGGCCGACACGATATGCGGCAAGGGCGTTGAGGTGAACGGCAACATGGTATTGCCGCACCTCGCCCCCCATATCGAGCACGCGCATCACGCCGGGAATTCCCAGCAGGGCGAACCGGACGTCGTAATCTGCCAGCTCGCGCAGGTCGCGGGGCGGGAGGTCGCCGGCGAGATAGAACTCCACGACCTGCTGGAGCCGGCTCGTGGCGGAGGACAGCACCGGCGGCTGGGTGCCCGGAGGGAACTGGCCCTGGACCTGGGCAACTGCCCCCGCCACTTGCTGCAGAATGCGGTAGAAATCGCTGCCCCAGGCGAACTGCACCCAGAGAATCGTGAGCCCCTGGCTGCTCTTGGTCCGGACGAACTGCACACCCGGAAGCGCGCGCACGGCCGCTTCGAGCGGCCGCGCGGCGAGCGCTTCCATTTCCTGCGGGGCGAGACCCTCGTTGGCCACAACCACAAGGACCACCGGAGCATTGAGCGGCGGGAGCACATCGGCGGGCATACGATTGAGGGCGATGACGCCCGCGGCCGCCGCGCCTAATGCCAGCGCAAACACGAGGAACCGATGTGTGAGCGAAAAAAGAATGATGCGCCGCAGCATTCCCGCTATTCCTCCTCGGCGCCGCGGGCGAACGCATACCCCGCGCTGTAGAGCTCGTAGCCACCCTTCACGACGACCTGCTCACCGGGGTTCACGCCCCGGAGCACCGCCACGCGCGCATCGACCACCGGACCGAGCTGCACGACGCTGGGAAAGAAATTGGGGCTCTCCGCGGTCCCCTGACGGATCATCACCAGCTGCCGGCCGCCGTCGTGAATGACCGCTTCACGGGGAATCAGGATTCCACGGATGGAGCCGCCAGTCTGGACTTGCACGTCGGCGTACATGCCGGGAAGCAAACGGTGGTCGCTGTTGTCGAGCACGACGCGGGCGGCGACCGCCTGCGTCACACTGTCGACGTTCGGTGCGACCCCCGCGAGCCGACCCTTCCAAACCTGGCCGGGGAAGGCCGCCACGCGCGCTTCCACGGGGAGATCGGAACGCGCCAGCGATGCGTACTGCGCGTACAGATCCACCCTCAGCCACACCCGATCGATACCCGCGACGCGCATCAGCTCGGCCCCGGCGGTGACGAGCTGCTGCGGGCCCGCTGAGAGACCCGTAATTATCCCCGGCCGCGGTGCGGTTACGCTTGCGGCACCCGAGAGAAACTCGGGACTCTGTACACTCGCAAGCGTGTCACCCGCGTTCACGCGATCGCCCACGCCTACGAACAGCCGCTGCACACGGCCGGTAACGGGCGCGTTGACCGCGACCACACGCGAAGGATCGAATCCGATCTCGCCCGTCGTGGAGAACGACTCGGGCACGCTGCTCGGAGTCGCGGTCTCCGTCGCGACGCCGGTGACCTGCAGCGCGCGCGGCGTGAGAACGACGGTGGCACCTCCCGCTTCCGTGGTGTGCCGCTGCCTGCCTCGGTGACAGGCGCCGAGCGCCGAAATCAGGAGTAGCGCCATGCCCCCCCGGCGAGACCAGTTCATCGATCCTTCCCCTTTCATTGCTGCTCGGGTGGTGCGAGTAGTGTCCCGGTGAGGTACTGAAGGATCAGTCGCGCCCGGGCGGCCTGCCACAATAGGTCCAGCTCGGCACGGCGCGCGTCGAGATACCCCTCTCGGGCACTCACCCACGTGGTCAGATATGGGCCGCCAGCGCGGAGAGCGTTGGCCGCCAAGCTGTCGGCCAGGCGGGCGCGCGCGAGATCGCCGGTGCGCAACACCTGAAGCTGCCGGGAGGCGCGCGACATGGTCGTAGTAGCGTCGAGCACTTCGAATTGCAGCTCACGCTGCCGTGCCTGATGGCCGGCTTCCGCGGCGGCGCGATCCTGATTGGCGGCCTCGGTCTCCGCCGCGTGGCCGTGCCAGATGGGAATATCGAGCTCGACGTCGAATCCGAGGTAGTGAATGTCCGCATTCTTGTACGTCGGCGTGGTGCTGGGCGGGACGGGCGGGATCGTAGCCACTGAGTTGATCGACCAACCGAAGCTCGGCCCAAACGTAAGTTGCGGAATTCGGCCCTGGGAGCGCCACAGGCTCGCCTCACGATCTGCCCGAATCTTCGCGGCCGTAAAGCGCTGCAGCTCGGGGTCCGTGCCGAGCGCCAACGCGAGGTACCCCGAATCGGGCTCGGAAACCGCGGCCAGCGTTGCGAGGTCACCCTCCGGAACAATGGGAGCGTCAGGCGGCACACCGATCATGAGTGCGAGGTTTGTCATCGACACGCGATGCTCATCGCCGGCTGTCGCGCGGTCGCGGCGGGCGGCATCGAGGGCGACGCGCGCCTGGAGCACGGTGAGATCTCCCACCTCGCCGAGTTGTCGCGCGGCGACGGATCGGTCGTACACCACCGAGGCGAGGCTCTCTGCTTCGGTCGCGAGCGCCACCTGCGCCCGGTCCCGCAGGACGTCCGCGAAGCGCTGCGCCGCGGCAAGTGCGACGCTGTCGGTTAGCAGCTGCGATTCGGAGTGCGCAACCGCTACTTCCGCGTCGCCCAGGTGACGCCGGGCCGTGACGTCCCAGGGCCAGAAGATCGGCTGCCGCAGGATCATGAGATACGACGTCGCGCCCGAGTGCTGCCATTCGAGGTTTGGATTGTCGAGCAGGCGACCCGCGGCGTTGCGGCGTTGGTGCGCGGCGAGCACCATAGCCGAGCCCTGTGCTACGACGGGGTGAGACGACTGAATGCTGTCGAGCAGGTCGGAGAGCGTTAGATGGAGCGTATCGCCCGATACATTACTGACACTGTCTTGCGCCAAGACACGCGCGGGTCGGGCCGCGATCAGTACGGCAAGGGCAAACAGGACATGAAGATCGCGACGGGTCCGCACGGACGCGCCCAGCCGCTGCCTGGCTGTTGTCATCACCGGCATCCGTCCTCACAAAGCGTGTGTTCAGTCGCGGGGACTGCTTCTGACTACGCCGCGGCCCTTCCATGTGATGCAGGGTGGCCAATATGCGGGCATTCTGGAGGGTTGTCACGGGCGGTTCTGCCCTTGCAGGACGTTGCCGCAAGTGCCAACTTCCAGTGTGTGGGGTAGGCAAGTGGGACAGTCGATGACTGACCCCAGGCGCGAAAAACGAGGTGCGTATGAGAAGCGCAAAGGCACAACAGATTGGGGCGTATGGACTCGCATCGGGAGTCGTGCTGGCAAGCCTGACCGCGGCCTGTACCGCCGTTTCGTCCGTACCAAAGCCACTGAGCTACCTCGAAGTACAGCAGCCGACCGAGGTTTGGGTGATTCGTAAGCACAACGACACGACCTACCGCATTTCGCAACCCCGGCTGCAAGGTGACACGCTCATCGGATTCAGCCTCCCGACCGAAACTTCTCCGATGGCCCTGTACCAGGAAATTCCGCTCACCGACGTTCGACAAATGCGGGCCAAGCAATCCGCGCCGATCCGGACGGCCGCCGTTCTCGTCGGTCTCGGAACCGTGTCCTATGTGGTCTACTCGCAGCTGGTGGGTGGGGGCGGGAACGGCCCGAAGCAGGGACCCGGGCAAATTCCCTGCGACTGCGACTTCGACGAGGTGTGCGCCTGCTGACCTGCCGCTAGCAGCATTGACATGCTCAGCCCCGGCTTCGCACCGGGGCTGAGTTTTTTTTGAGGGTGATGAACACCACCAAACGTCGCGCCCTCCATTTCGTCCTGTTCATCGGGATCCTGAGCTTCTTCGCTGATTTCGTGTACGAGGGGGGCCGTTCGATCGCCGGTCCCTTCCTCGCGGTGCTCGTCGGGCTTGGAACGCTCGGGCTCGTGGCCTATGAGGAGTTCGTCGGAAACGCCAGCGGCGCGAGCAACGGCAATCACCTCGGGGGAGTCAACTATTGCGACTGCGACTTCGATGACGTGTGCGTCTGCACGCATACCACTAACATTCCGTAGGTTTCGTCGGACTCGTTAATCTCCGAGGCTCCGGCCAACCTGCCGGGGCCTTGGTGTTTTCAGGCCCGCTGAATCAGAAGACGCTCGGCATCACTCCGCTCTCGAGGACGACTACCCGTTGCGGGTCGCGGCGTCCGCCCATATTATCGAACCGCGATACTGCACCAGGAGACCGGTCTATGTTACTCGCACGAACGCTTGCTCGCCTCGCCTTCCCCCTTCTGACCAGTGTGCTCGTCCTTTTCATTGCCGGATGTGTCGGCATGGTTCACATCCAGGATCCGCATGCGTATTTCGAGACCGGACATCCCAAGATCGTGCAAGTGACACCGTCTGGTGGTAACAAGTTCACTATGGTGGGGGCGCACGTCGAGGCCGACACGCTCATGGGCTTCGTGCAGCAATGGGACGGTATGCACGCATTCGTCGAGCTGCCGCTCGATAGCGTGTCCCGGCTCGAGGCGGAGCAGCGCTCGACGACCAAGACCGCGATCGCCATTGGAGCTGGCGTCGCCGGCTTCGGCCTGGCCTGGTTCGCGCTGTACAAGTCATCCGAGCATCAGGGGACATCGCAATTCTGTCGCGACGGTCTCTATGGCGCGGGGATTCCATGTGACTAGGGCACGCCGGCGCGACAGGTAAACAAAAAGCCCCGGTCAGATGACCGGGGCTCCGTATTTCGAGAGTAAAACCTAAAACTGGTGCGCCAACGTCATCGTGTCGGCGATTTGGTCGTTCACCGAGTTGCTGCCGGAGCCTGAGTGCTTGAAGATGACGACCAGCGCGCCGGCCACGGCCGCGCCACCCAGGGCCGCCGCGGCGATCGTCTTGCCTTTGTCCTGCTGCTGTACCGAGGCGCGCGTGACCTCGGTGAGGGGAATCTCCGTGTACTCCCCGCCGACCGACCCGATGACCGTGTCACCCAGCATACGCGGGCCATCGACCTTGATGACCGAGCGGTTGCTCTTGGTGAGCCAGATGGTACGTGGCTGTTTGGAAACGATATAGCTGCCCGGATGGTCGACCGGTCCAACCGACGTGCACGCGGCCGCCCCAAGCAGCACAAGCCCGAAGGAAAGACGCCGCACCCGAAGCATCGCATCTGAGTTGCGCATCCGTTTTGCCCCTTTCTTCTTCACGCGTCGACTGAGCCCTGGTAGAGCGCCGTCTACGCGACACCGTACACCGATTCCCACGGTACGTTCCCCCGACCGCCTCAAACGTAGGTGACGACGAGTCGTCACGCCAGAGCGCGTCACGTTTTCCAGATAAGCTGCGCCGCGCCGCGCGCGAAGGACCAGCGCGGTGTGAGCGAACGGCCCTGGACCGTTTCATCCAAGCCACGCTCCGATTTCGCGACGGTCGCGATGTCATAGGCCCAGATCTCGTTGGTGCCCGGATGCTGGACCTCGAGCGGATGCGCCAGCGACACCTCGGGCGCGAATACCGCGGCGGCGTCGAGATCCCGGGAATCCCACTGATACGAGATCCGGCCGAGACCATCACTCGTAAACTCGATTGTGACTTCGAGCGGCACCGGCGTGGTCGCGCGGCCGACAATGGTGATCGTATCCCGCCGCGCGACCACGTCCGGCACGAACGGCATATCGGCCCACGACGCGAGCGGCGCGTACTCGGCCCGTGTGTAGGTCTCGAGATCCAGCGCGGCGGGGAGGACGCGGGGAACGATCAGCGAGCGAACATTCAAGTCCACCGGCGGCAAGCGATCGAGCCGTACGCCCTTTTCGATGTCGTGGATACTCGGCGCCTGATCTCCTTCCGCGCCGCCGGCGTGCGCTCCGCCATTCGCTTCGGCCACGGCGAGCTCGTGGTAGGCCTCCCGCCTTCGCGTAAGCACGTCCACGTAATTCACGCCGGGCTCGAAGCGCGTGTATTCCTCGATCCTGAGGCCGCGTTGCGGGCAGAGGAGGGCCGAGAATCGTGGGGAATGGACCCACAGCTCCTCCGCGCCATCGGCATCGATATCGCGCCGTTCGATCGCGAGATGCTCGCCGGCACGTAGCGCCCGCTCGGCAATCGCGAGCTGCCGCCACAGCGCCGAGCGAAGGTGAGGGAGATAGAGTCCGCCGAACACACCGTGCCAGTAGGCGTCGTTGCATTGCGCTCGCCCGACGGCGCGGCGGGCCGCCGGCGGGTCGCCGCGGCTGCGCGACAGCAGCGACAGCGCCTGCATTTTCTTGTGCAGGCGGTTCGACTCGGAGTACTTGACCAGGAAGTTGCGCCAGTGGGCGCCCCGCAGCAGCGCGGAATCGGGGCCGCTCGATCGCTCCGGGCCGAGATCGCGCTCGAGCCTGGCCAACCGCGTCGCTGCCCCGGGAAACAGCGCCCAAGCTTCCATCTCGCGGTAGGATGCCGTCGGCAGATAGGCAATGCCGCCGCTCGGCACGTGCTGCAGCGCGTCGGCCAACGTCGATAGCCGCACCTCCCCGGACTCGAAGAGTGCGTTCATGGTCTCGAGGAACCGTCCCAACCAGCCGCGCTCGTACACCCATTCCTTGGTGCCGGGCCAGCCGCCGAACTTCTCACCATCATCCACGAGGACGGCGAGCCGCTGACCGTCGCTTCGGAGCTCCCGGAGATATTGCGCGGTGGATTCGGGCGGCTGAAACGGCACGAGATAGCGCAGGCGCTCGTCGATCGGGAACAGTGCGACGCGCTGGTCGTCACTCTCGGTCCAGAACGGCTGGTGCAGGTCGCGGCGGGCGAAGCCATTAACGAGAAAGTGCCGGTCATCGACCAGCACGAATCCGACGCCCGACTGCGCCAGGTCGGCCGCCAGCTCCGGCTCCCACACTCGCTCCGTGAGCCAGAGGCCGCGCGGCTTCACGCCAAACCGCCGCTCCAGCTTTTCGCGCATCCACGCGATCTGCTCGATGCGATCCGCCCGCGGCAACGAGGCGAGGACCGGCTCGTAGAATCCCGACAGCAGCATCTCGAGATGCCCAGCGGCGGCAAGCTCACCCAGGGAGTCGAGATATTTCGGGTCGTGAGATTCGAGCCACTCGATCAACGGGCCGGAGATGTGCAGCGAAATCGGGAAGAAATCCTGTTCGCGCAGGCGCTCGAGAAACGGCCGGTAGACGTCCCGGACATGTTGCTCGAACACATGATCGAAGTTGCCCACCGGCTGATGAAAGTGGACGCCGAATACGAATCGCAGCGGATCCAGGCTAGTCGTCCCCTCCCCGTGGTTTCGCGAATCCCAATCGCGCGAGGGCCGGGTCGAGCCGCGCGCCGCGCTCCGCTCCGAGCGACGATCGCACCTCGTACAGCCGCGTCTGGGCGTCGAACGGCACCGACTTCCCCTGCAATTCGAGCAGGTCGGCAAGATCGATCACCGCGGCGATCGCCGCCAGCGACTGATCCGCCGCGAGCGCCGAGACGGCCCCGTCGAGCGCCTGCCGAGACGCTTCCGCCAGGTCCAGGCGGCCTTCGTCCAGCGCCTGGCGGAGCTCGGCGGGAAGCCGGCGCTCGATGAGCGAGCGCCGCAGCGCCCTCCGCACAGCATCGCGGGCGCGCTCGGGCAGATCGCCGAGTCCGAGCGCCGCCGGCTGCGCTTCATCCTCGAATGCGGCGGTGACGCGCAGCCGCAGCGTGGCGTCACTCGGCCCGTCCACCCGGCACCGCGATTCGCGCCCCGTGCGGCGATGGATGACCCGTACCGAGCCATTCTCCTCCCGCACGTCATAACAGCGATTCGCTGCGTCCGGGTCGGCGGGCGCGAGGCGCGCCGCGGCAACGCTGCCCGCCGCGATGCGGAGCACCGGCGCGATCCTAGGCTTGATGCGCTCGCGATACAGGAGGTCTCCCGTGCCAGCGGCGGGATCGTTGCTTCGCGCTTCGGCGAGGTGCCGGAGCAGCCCGGCTTCGAGTCTCGGCGCCCCATCGCGTCCCGCGAGCTCGATTGCCCGAGCGGCATAGCGTAAGACCTGGAGCGGCTCGAGGCCGGCAAGGTCGTCGAAGAACCAGCCGCACGAAGTGAACATGCGGAGGGCATTGCGCTCCATCTCGAGCAGCTCCCGGGCGCGTACGGTTTGGTGGGCATCGAGCCCGTCCTGTACCTGCGTCGACACGAAGCCGGCGATCTCCTTCGGCTCACTCGCGACCACCGCGCCATATCCCTCTCGGGCGGCCCAGCAGTCTCGAAACAGCCGCTGGCCTTCGCCCTCGAATTGAGCGTGCAGCAGGGCGGCGAGGGAATCGAGTCCCTGACGGAGCGGCGTCCGCCAGGCCTGCTGCGTCGGTCGTTCCGGAGCGATTCTGCAGCCGCAGTTCGACCGCCAGCGCTCCACACCATGAGTGCAGCTCCAGGAGCTCGGCTCCACAAGCTGCACTTCTTTCGACGCGGGCCAGCGCTCGAGCGCCGCGGAGAAGTTCTCGACCGTGTACCCCGGGTGACGCACGATTTCCGTCAAGAGCCAGGCGAGCGCGATTTCCCCAAAACGATGATGATGACCGAACGTCTCGCCATCCGTCGCGAGCGAGAGGACGTCGATCGCCGGGTCGGCCGCGGTGAGCCGGGCGAGCCATTGCCGGCTGTCGCGCAGCAGCGGGCCGAAGGCCACGTCGTGCGAGAGCCCGCCGTCATACGCGAACACGGCGATCTCGTGGCCACCTCGCGTGCGATATCGGCCCGCGCGCCCGTCTGCGGGCACGCCCTCCACCTGGTGCGGTGCGAGAATCGTGTAGCGAATTCCTTCGCGCGCCACCACATCGAGCGTCTCGTCGTCCGCCGCGGTCTCGGGCAGCCAGAATCCCACGGGGTCACGACCGAAGCGGCGCCGAAAGTCGGCGATGCCCCACCGCACTTCGGTGACCTTCTCGCGTCTCGGGCTCAGCGGGAGAATGATGTGATGATACGGTGAGGCGATGGCGTTGCCGTGCCCGCCCGGATTCCGCGATCGACTGGCGCGGTCGGCCGCGAGCACGCCGGCGTAGGTTCGAGGCGCCTCGTGCTCCATCCACTCGAGCAGCGTCGGGCCGTAATCGAAGCTGATGCGCTCGAGGGTGTTGAGGATTCCACGAATCCGCCCGTCCCCGTCATACGTGCGCGCGGCGACGACGGCGCGATAGCACTCCTGTTCGATCCGCTCGTTCCAGTCGTGGAACGGCGAAGCGCTGGGCTCTCGCTCCAGCTCCTCGAGCCACGGGTCCTCCCGCGGCGGCTGGTAGAAGTGGCCGTGGATCACGATCGACCGCGACTTCATGATCAGTCGTGCAGAACCGCTGCGACGCTCTCGAGAATGTCGGGGAACAGGTCGTCGCGCCGCGCCAGCTCGGCCGCGCGCGCGGTCGCGGCCTCGAGCGCGGACGGATCCCGCTTCGAGCCGGCAAGCAGGGCAATCAGCTGCTCGGCATCGTGACAGTGACCGCGGAACCGGCGTTCCCCGTAATCCGCGACCACTCCTGTCGAGATGATGAACTGCCAGTCGGACGCCTGCGCCAGCAGCAGCTCGCGTGCCGCCTGCGCGAGCGCGGGCCGGGCGGCGGGAACGTTGATGACCTCGTGGGCGGCGCTCCAGAAGGCGTCCTCGAGCGGCCAAAGCCGCTGCCACGTCCAGGCGGTTCGGTCATTCATCCACATGCTGTGGTCGCCGTTCGCTCCCCACGAGCCTTCCGCGAGCCGCAGCCGTGTCTTGGCCGGATCGTCCCGCAGCGCCGCGCTGCCCGTCACGGGCTTGACGCCGTTTCTGGGCTGCCCCGCGAGCCGGCGGTACACCGCCCCGAGGAAATCGACTCCCTCGTACCACCAGTGGCCGAAGAGCTCGGTATCGAACGGCGCGGTCACCACGCCCACGCCGTCAGCCCGGGTCACGGGCAGCGTGGTCAGCAAATGCGCGAAGTGTCCCGCATGATCGACCGCCTTCCGCTGTGCCTGGCCGGGGTCATAGGACTGTTTGGCGCCGAGATCCGAGTTGGCCATGCTCACGCGCCAGAATCGCAGCCCGCCGGGCCAGCGGATCTTGTGAAACTCGAGATACCACTCGTCGCCCGGGTACCCATGGTGGCGGCTCCAGATGCGCATCGAGGAGAGCGGATCGCGCACCAGTGCCGCGACGGAGCTGGCCTTGCGGGTAGACGCGATCTGGTATGGCCGGTACGGCGAGCGCTCGGCGCTGGCCCCGGGAGCCGCCGCATCCTCGTGACGTTCGGCGTCGAACCGCTCTGCCCCCAGCGGAACGTCGGCGTAGGTCCCCAACGCGCTACCGGCGTGCGCCAGGTGCGCGTCCGTGAAGAAGTATCGGAACCCGGCCGCTTGCAGGAATTCCTCGGTGCCGGGCCGCGTGCGCGCGCGCTCGGGGCCGGCAGCGGTCCAGCGCCCATGCGGGCGGTAGGCGCACTCCGGCAGCCAGCACCCCACGGGGGGGCGTCCGAAGATCCGGCGGTGCTCTCGCGCGCCTACCGCGAATTGCAGCCGGATGCTCTCATCGCGGCCGAGCAGCGGCATGTATCCATGCGTCGCGGCGGAACCGATGATCTCGAGCCGACCCTGCTCCTCGAGCCGCCGAAACGCGGACGTGATGTCGCGGTCGATTCCATGAAACAATGTTTGCAGCCGGCAGAACCGCGACCGCCAGTACCCCACGAGCGGCAGCAAGTGCGAGTCACCGGTTCCGCCGAGCGAGGCTGGCGCCTCCTCGCAGGCCGCCAGGCGCTGGCCGAAGAACGCGTCCATCTCGTCGGCGAACGTCGGGCTCGTGAGCTGATTGGCGAGCACAGGGGTGAAGCCGATCGTGATCGGCGCCGAGATATCGTCGCGGGCGAGCCCCTGGAGCACCTCGATCAGCGGCAGATACGTGTCGAGCGCCGCCTCGCACAGCCAGTCGCTCCCATGCGGCCAGCGACCGTGGTTCAGGACGTAGGGGAGATGACTGTGCAGGGCAAGAACGAAGTCCACGGTTCGCCTCTTAGCGCGCGGTGGCGAGTGCTTGCGCCCGCCGGTAGACGTCGAGGTATCGCGCGGCGGAAACGTCCCATCCGAACTGCTGCCGCATGCCATGGCGCATCAGCTTGGCCCAGGTGGCCGAGTTGTGATACAGCCGGATGGCCTTGAGCAGCGCTGTGCGGAGCGCGCCGCCCGTGTATTCGTTGAAGAGAATGCCGGTCACCTCATCCGTGATACTGTCGGCCAGGCCGCCCACACGGCGCGCTACCGGAACCGTGCCGTAGCGTTGGGCGCGCATCTGCGTGAGTCCGCAGGGCTCGTACAACGATGGCATCAGCAGGGCGTCCGCGCCGGCGAGCAACCGGTGCTCCTGTTTGTCCGTGAAGTTAAACTCCACGGCGATACGCTCAGGCGCCGAAACCGCGAGCTGGGCCAGCACCCGCTCGTAGCGCAGCTCTCCCGCACCGAGAAACACGAATTGCGCTTCCGGGAGCGACAGGAGATCGGCGCCGATGACGAGATCGAGCCCCTTCTGGGAGACGAGCCGCGCGCTCATCCCGAACAGCGGAGCGCGAGGCTTCTCGGGCAACCCCCACTTCCGCTGCAACGCCGCCTTACACGCCGCCTTCCCTTTCGTGTCCTCGACCCCATAGGGGGCGGCGATCAACGCATCGTGTTCCGGATCCCACATCACCGGATCGATGCCATTCAGAATGCCGACTAGGCGATCGCCCATGGCCGTAAACGTATCGTGCAGGCCGAATCCGCCCTCGGCAGTGCACAACTCGCGGGCGTGGGTGGGCGAGACCGTTACGGCCATGTCCGAGAACGCGAGCCCCCCCTTCAGGAAGTTCACCCGGTCGTACCATTCGAATACACGGGGGTTATAGAGCTCGGGCGACAGGCCGAGATCCACGAGCGTTTCGGGCGGAAAGTGCCCCTGGAATCCGGCGTTATGCGCGGAGATCACCGTCGCGAGCTGCGCGTGGTACG
>DATIWU010000099.1:0-7808 GCA_035519195.1 Gemmatimonadales bacterium | reverse complement strand
CGTCGATCCACTGCGCGTCGTCGATCGCGAGACAGAGCGGCTGCTCGTCGGCGACCGCCGCCACGCCCGCCGCGAATGCATCCGCGAGCGACGCCTCGGAATCGGGACCGATCTGACGCAGTGTCGCGAGCGCGGTGGGCGGCGCTCCGGCCAGGCCCGGGGCGTCGGCGAGGCCACCCGCCACGAGTCCCGAGAGCGCGCTCCAGCGAACCACGCGATCGCCCGGCACCGCGCGCGCCGCGGCCACGGTGGCGTGGTCGAGACGGGCCCGGGACACGAACTCCTCGAGCAGACGCGAGACACCGGCGCCGGACTCGCCCTCGATGATCGCGATGTGCCCCCGTCCACCGTCTGTACAGACCCGCTGCCACGCGGCGTTGAGGATCGCGAGCTCGCGCGTGCGGCCCGCGATCGGGATGCGGCGAGGCGCTGCTGCCGCGGCCGCAATCACGCGCCGTCCGACGCGAGCTTCGCGAATCCGGTCCGCGAGCGCGACGGTCTCTTTCGCGGGCCGCGCAGCGTTGCCGAGCTCCGCGTGAAGCACGCGCGTGAATTCCTCGAGCACTCGGAGCGCGGCGGCGCGGTCGCCGCAGAGCGCCAGCGCTCGCATCGCGGCCCGAACCGCGATCTCGGAGGTGGGCGCGAGTACGAGCGCGCGCTCCGCCTCCCGCGCCGCGGTCTGAGCATCTCCCTCGGACAACCGCGCCTCCGCGTGCCGGGCGATCGCGTCCACCCCCCGGGCACGCCACTCCGCCCGCTCCGCGGCTAGCCAATTCTCGAATTCGTTCGCCTCCGGCACCGACAGTCCTTCGAGGAACGCGCCTTCGACGAGGGCAGCCGCCCGAGCCCAATCGCCGTGGTCCGTCAGCTGGACGAACTGCTCGGTGTCGAGCACGACTGCCCCTGGTTCGATCCCGACTTGATCCACGTCCACCCGCACCGCGCGTTCGCCCAGGGCGCGGCGCATCGCGCCCAGCGCCTCCGAGAGAGAGTGGCGTGCCTGCCGCTCGTCCTTGTCTCCCCAGAGGAGTCCCAGCAGATGCTCGCGCGTACGGGTGCGGCGCGGACTGCGCGCCAGATACACGAGCAGAGCCAGATGCTTGCGCCACAGCAACTCCTGCGGCGCCGCGACGTCATTGATGGTCAGGCGCGCGGGGCCGAGGACGCGACAGTAGGCACGCGGCATGGTGGGGATTATCCGACACCCTTCGCTCAGCGGCAAGCGCCGGTAGATTTGCCACTGAATGGAGACGCCCCTTGTGCTCGACGTCCAGCGCGCCGTCGGCGATCGCTACGACATTCTGGCGCCCGCGGGCAAGGGAAGCATGGGAGTCGTGTTCCGCGCCCGCCATCGCGTCCTGGGTCATATCGTGGCCATCAAAGTGCTCGATCCCGAGGTGGCGGCGAGCGAAATGCGTCAGGCCCGGTTCCAGCGCGAAGCCGCCCTGGCCGCCGCGCTCTCCCATCCCAACATCGTCCCCGTCTACGAGTTCGATACCCGGCATGGCATCACCTTCCTCATCATGCCGTTCGTCCGCGGTTCGACGCTCGCGGAGCTTGGCGCACGGATTCGCGGGAACACGCCAACGGTGCTGCGAATATTGTGGGATGTCGGCACCGCGCTCGACTTCGCTCATGAGCACGGGGTCATTCATCGCGACGTGAAGCCGTCGAACATCCTGATCGAAGAGGAAACGGGCCGCGCCCTGCTCACCGATTTCGGCGTGGCGCGCCGCGAGCAGGTCTCCGAGTCGTCGCTGACCGCGCCCGGCAGCGTCATTGGCACGCTGGACTACATGGCCCCGGAACAGGTTGCCGGGCAGGACGTCGATGGGCGCGCCGATCTCTACTCGCTGGCCGTTGTGGGGTTCGAGCTGCTGACGGGGACGCGCCCCGCGTCCGAGAGCGACCCCTCGGCGCTCGCGAAGATCGCCGCACGATCGCTCAGCGATCCGGCCAGCGCCCAGGCGCTCGTATCGGCGCTGGCGCGGGAGCCGAGGCAGCGTCCTGCCACCGCGCGCGCGTGGCTTGCGAAAATCGAACGGGCGCGGCGCTGGCGCCGGCCCGTCCTGGCCGCGGCCGCGGCGGTGGTGGTCATCCTGATCGTCGCCGGACTTGTGATACGACCGTGGTGGAAATCCCCGACCGTGGCGCCGAGCCTCGCGGTCATGCCCTTCACCGTACTGGGAACCGCACCGTATCCGCCGGCCCAACTCCCGGCGTATTTCATCTCCCGGTTCAGCCCGGTTCCGAAGCTCGGAGAAGTCCTGTCCTTCGGCAAAGTGCTCGCGCAGACTGGACAGGATCCACCCTCGAGCAGTGAGGCGGAAGCGGCCGCTCAGCGTCTCGGCGCGCGATACTTCATCCGCGGAAACGTGGAGTTTTCGTCCGACGGTCAGGCGACGCTCACTACGACGTTGTACGAAGTCGGTCACAAGAAGCCGCGCCGCAGCGGCACGGCGTCGGGCCCGGTGGATCGCATTTCGGATGTCATGGACCAGGCGTGGGCCAAAATCCTCCCAGATTTTGCGCCGAACCCGTACGGCACGATTCCACGAGGCAAGGAGGCCATTGCCGCATTCTTCAACGCGGAGGACGCGTTCCGCTCAGGCGACTATCGGGAAGCGCGGGAGGATTATCGGCGGGTCATCGAACTGGATTCGAGCTTTGCCGTCGCGCATCTGCGGCTCGCACTCGTGGCCGCCCAGGTCG
Source organism: Gemmatimonadales bacterium (assembly GCA_035519195.1). Classification (GTDB taxonomy): domain Bacteria; phylum Gemmatimonadota; class Gemmatimonadetes; order Gemmatimonadales; family GWC2-71-9; genus AG25. The sequence continues at coordinate 5,096 of DATIWU010000099.1, read as the reverse complement.
ACGCATCCGAAGCGGGGTTCGGTGCGGCCTTGACCGGCGCGTGGCAGCACGAGACCGGGCTATCGCCGGCGGATAGCGTGCTGCTCGAAGGCTTCAGTCTGCTGGTACGGCGGGGCGACGGGTGGAGCGCGGCGGAGCGGTTCAAGCGCGCCACCGACATGGCTCCCGAATACGCGCACGCATGGTTCGCGCAGGGGGAGTTTGTTTACCACTTCGGCAACCTGTTTGGCGAACCCCTGAGCGAGGCCGAGGAGGCGTTCAATCGTGTGCTCGATCTCGATCCCTCGTTCGAGCCCGCGATCGCCCACCTGATATCGCTCAGCTATCTGCTCCACACCGATCACCGCGAGACCGAGCGCCTGATGCAGGCCTATTTGCGGGCGGACTCGGTCTCGGTCGTGGCCGAGGCGGTCGGCATCGCCGATACGATTCTGTTTGGGACGCTCGCGGGTCGAGGTCATCTGCTCCAGGATATCGAGCGACACAGCCCGACGGCGCTGCAATTTCTCGCCTTCCAGTCCGCCGTGTTCGGGAGCGAAGCAACGCGCCGCGGCGTTACGCGTCGGATTTTGGCGGCACTCGCGCATCGGTCAACAACGGATCAGCAGCGCGTGCAGGCGTTGCGCATGGGCGTCGCGGCGGATTTGCGAAACGGCTGGACGGACAGTGCGCAACTGCTGCTCCGAAAGGCGTTCCCGGGGGCGGCGACGCGGGAGCGGGATCAGTGGCTCGTGCTGGCTCACGTGAGCGGCCTGCCATCACTCGGCGCGTGGCGGGACGCCGCCCAGCGGCTCGATGCGAGCGGATTGACGGAGACCGAAGACCAACCCACCGTCCACTGGCTGCTGGCGCGTGCCGGCGTACGGCCGGAGCAGCATGCGGCGGCGCTCCAGCAGCTCGCCGCCGATTCGAGTCCCCTGCCCTTGAGTCTAAGCCTGGATCTCGCGGCACGCGAAGCGCTGGCGCAGCGTGACACGCTGAAGGCACTCACCCTGTGGGACACCGCGACGCGGCGCTATTCGGTCCTGGCCGTGCCGCTGGGACTCGTTACCTCGCTCTGGCCGCTCCGCCTCGAGATCGTCCGGGTGAGCGCGGCCCGTGGAGACACGAGCCGAGCCGAGCCGACGTGCGGCACCTTCGACACACTCATCGGATACGTCGACCAGGTCGCAACTCGCGAAGTCGAGCGCCTATGCGCGCCCTGGCGAGCACGTCAATCGAAGGGGACCATCTAGTTCCCGTGATTTCCCCCGGGAACACGGATGAACACGATAAGCCCTTCGCATCAATCGGATCTCAAAGCAATCGGTCCGCATGCCCGTGTCTCAATCGGCGGCGGCAGCCATGACCATCCCGAGGTACACCAGAAACCCCACGAACGTGAGCACCAGGCCGGGCGTCTGACCGATTTCCATCCCGAATGACACCCGCCCCCGCCGGGGGGCCTGATATCCTTGCCGGATCCACTCGGCCCGCAGTGAAAGCGCGTACGGCTCCTGGAAGGTCCATTTGACCTCGGAGAAAAGATCTGTATTGCGAATCTCCCCCGGGGCAATGAGGAGCGGTGCGCCCAGGGAGGCTTCCACCGACTGCCGCCGATCAAGCCAGCGGCGATAGTGCACCGCGGGCCCCATTGCGATACCGGCTTCATCGATGCTGGCGAACATCGAGAGGCCGAGCGCGTCGTGAGAGTCTACGTTCGGCATCACACCCCAGTCCGCCACGAAACGGAGCGGCCCCAACGACGTGTTCGGGTGCGAGAGCACATACACACCGAAATTCGTGAAGACGAATCCCGGGCACTCCGGCAGGGGGCGGGCCTCATGACAGAATTCCCGTGACGTATCGCGCCGGGGGGGACGCGGTCTGTGGCCATGGCCTACGCTGTCTCGCGCACTGTCGGCTTGGGCTGGCGCGGTCTGGTAGGGGAGCGCCGTTAGCGCAACGATGAGATACGCGATTTGTCGCACAGGAGCCTTCACATTCGTGAACGCCCCGAATTGAGCGACGCTCGCTCAAGCGGATTTCAAGAAAACGGCCCCGGAGCATCGCTCCGGGGCCGCTACCGCAACCCGCGCTAATCGCCCCCGGTCCCCAGGAACATCGCCAGCGCGACGATAAATGCGAGCACTCCGGCGCCCGTGAGCGCGAGTCCTGGTACGCGGCTGAACTCGAGTCCAAGCGCGAGGCGCGGCGTGGTGGCGGTCGTGAAGCCGAACCCTGGACATGGACTGTCGGGCTCGCACGGAGTCGTCGGATAGTGGTAGATCTCCTGCCGCACCAATTCGGGGCGCGCGGCAAGCGCCACCCAATTGGTCGGACGCCATTTCACCAAACCATAGAGACTGGTCTTCTCAACGCCGTCCGCAGACGCGAGAAGCGGAGCGCCAAGCGCAACCTCGATGGAGTTGTCCGGCCCAAGCCAATGGCGATAGTGAATTGCAGGACCGATATCGGCGCCCCCGGGCGCGGCGCTCACGAACAGCGACGCGCCGATCGCATCGCGTGACTTGAGGTTCGCCATCAAGCCCCAGTCGACGATCAGACGCGGCACCACCACGGCACCGCTGCCTCCGAGCGGCGTCCCCGGTGCGCCGCTGACTCCGAACTGCACGTACGCTCCGAAGTTGGTAAATGCGTATCCCGAGCACGCGGGCCAGGGGCGGTCGCGAAAACAGAACCCGCCCGGGGAGCTCTCTCGGCTGGCAGCTCGAAGTGTCTGAGACGGCGCGCATCGAACCGCTGCCAAGGCGATAACGAGAAGGAGAACCTGCCGCATCCGAACCTCCCGCGTTCATGGGGCGACCTGCCGTTCGTGAACGCCGGGAGAATGACGACGACGAATCAAGGGGATTTCAAGAAAACGGCCCCGGAGCATCGCTCCGGGGCCGCTACCGCATGATCGACAAACCTCTACTTCACCGTGATCGCGATCTTCATCCCGAGCGCCAGATGCGGCTGGCAGTACCCCTTGTACAGCCCGGCCGGCGCGCCGGCAAACGACACATCATAAGTGTCGTTCGGTTTCATGAGAAATGGTCCGGCGAGATCCGTGAGCTGGTTCGGCATGCCGTTCTTGAGCGCGGCGGCGCCGCCCGCGGGGACGGAATCCGGCCAGAAGGCGATGTTGTGCGGGCCGCCGGTGACGTTCGTGAACCGGACCGTCGTGCCCGGCGCGATCGTCAGCGTGTGGGACTCAAAGGCGGCTTTCTTCGTTCCGTCGCCGGTCATCTTCACTTCGACGACTGGTCCCGCCGGAGCGGCCGGAGCAGCGGCCTGGGGTGCGGCGGCAGCGCTCTCAGGAGGCACAGGAGGGGCGCCCGTCGACTGCGCGGTTTCGGTCTTCTTCTCGCCTCCGCAGGCGAGCAGCACGGCAGCAATCATGGTCAGCACAGTCGACCGCATTGGTACATTCCCCCTGGTTTGTGGTTGGCGGCTTGAGGCGTGAGAAATACGGCGCGGTTGCGCTTTGTCAACTCCCGCGTGACACTCTACGCCATGGCCGTTTCGTCCGAATTACCGGCCGCAACACTCGCGCAAGCGCTCGATCGCGGGGAGCCGGTGCAGGTCCTGGACGTGCGCTCGGCACGGCGTGTGGCGGAGCAGCGCATCGCCCTCGGCACGGAGCTCGTGTTTCGGAATCGCGCCGCGTCCGAGATCTACCAGGACGAGTCCCTCGCGTCCCTCGGCATCGATCAGGCCCGCCCCGTGGCGGTGGTGTGCGGACACGGCAACTCGAGCCGCGAGGTCGCGGCATTCCTCCGCGCCCGCGGCATCGATGCCCGCTCCGTATCAGGTGGCATGGCCGCGTGGGAGGCCGTCTACCTCGACCGGCGGCTCGAGCCCACCGGGAAGATCGAGCACGTCGTCCAGTTCGACCGCGTCGGCAAAGGGGCGCTCTCCTACGTGCTCGCGAGCGACGGCGACGCGGTGCTCGTCGATCCCGGCCGGCACCTCGATCCCTATGAAGCGGTCCTGCGCCAGATCGCCGCCACTCCCGCGGCGGTGATCGACACCCATGTGCACGCCGATTACCAGAGCGGAGCGGCGCGAGCAGCGCGCCGGTTCGGCGTTCCGTACTTCCTTCACCCGGCGGATGCGATCTCACCGTTCGACGGAGCCGCGGGCAAACTGTCCTATCAGCCCGTCGAACAGGGCGACACCATCGCGTTCGGCCGAGCAACGCTCGTGGTCGACCATGTGCCCGGACATACGCTCGGCAGCATCGCGCTCTTCGCCGACGACCGCTACGTCCTCACGGGAGACTTCCTCTTCGTCGAGTCCATCGGTCGCCCCGACCTCGGTGCCCAGGCCGACGCATGGGCAAAGCTCTTGTGGCGGAGCGTCGTCCACGCCAGGGAGTCGTGGCCGGGTGATCGCGTGATCCTCCCGGCCCACTACACGAACGAAACCGAGCGCCGGAAGGACCGCGCCGTGGCCACGGCGTTCGCCTCGATCCGCGCCACCAATCCCGCCCTGTCCTTCGCGGATGAACCCTCATTCCTGCGCTGGATCGCGGACCAGCAGGCCCACGTGCCCCAGGCCTACCGGACGCTGAAGCTCGTAAACCTGGGCCTCATCGAGACTTCCGAATCAGAAATCGAGACGCTCGAAACCGGCCCGAATTTGTGCGCAGTGTCGCTACGCTGACGCGAGGCGGGTTTGTGTGGAATTCGGGACGCACGACGTCTCTCATGGCATCTCTCAACCGGAGCAGATGCCATGCGTCGCTCGAAACTGGGTCACCTCCTCGCGCTTGCGTTGTTTCTCGCGCCCGCCGGTTCTCTCGCCGCACAGGGATGGATCGAAGTCGCCGGAGCCACGCCGGCTGGACGGATCGAGAAGGTTCGCGGTGCGGTGGACGTCACGATCACCGGACGAGTGGCGCGAGTCACCGTCGAAGAATGGTTTCGGAACGCGGGGCCCGTGGTGAACGAAGGCGCGTATCTGTACGCGCTTCCGGGCGAATCCGTCTTCAGCGATTTCTCGCTCTGGCAGGGCGATCACGAGCTCAAGGGCGAAGTCATGGACGCGGCGCAGGCCCGCGGCATCTACGAGGAAATCGTCCGCCGGCGACGCGATCCGGCGTTGATCGA
>DATIWU010000098.1:0-2822 GCA_035519195.1 Gemmatimonadales bacterium | reverse complement strand
AGCCATGCATGCAATCACACTGCATACTAGCTCCGTCCAACAAACACCGGGGTTTGGGGGGACGGACGCATGAAACGCGTGGACCGTGCATGTGGGCGCAGACGGGTGAGCGCGCTCCTCGTTGGCGGCTTGTTTGTCACGACGGCGCTCACGGAAGGCTGCGGGTTGCTGTTCACGCACGGCCCGCCGGCGAACCATGAGCAACTCACCTCGTTTTCCTGCACGGAAAGTCGTGGGGGCCCGATCGTCGATTTCGTGGTGGCCGGATTGAGCGTGGTCGGCGTCCTCTCGATCGCGGGAAATCCCGACCAATATGAGAACAACACGGGATATACGAGCGGGCAGGGCATCGCGTCCGGGATCGCGTGGGCGCTCGTGACCTCGATTTCCGGTGCCGTCGGCATGGACAAGGTGAACCGCTGCCTGGCGGCGAAGCGCGAACTGGCGGCACGTCACGCCCAGGCGGACAGCGCGCGGGCTCAGGCTGCGGCAGCCCGCAGCGTGCAGAGCGTCGAGGTTTGGCCGGCCGCCGTCCAGGTCACCGTTGGCGATCAGGTGCAGTTACACGCACAAGGAGTCGCGTCGAGCGGTTCGCCGATCCCAGACCTGCTGTTCACGTGGTCGTCCTCGAACGAGGCGATCGCATCCGTGAGCAAAGCCGGGCTCGTCACCGCGAACGATCAGGGAAAGGTTGTCGTCGCGGCGACCACGAACGGTCTCACGGGGACGGCGAGCATCGTGGTCGTCCCGCGTTAGGTAGCCGCCGGAATTGCCCGGCAAAGCGCTCAGGATTCTCGAAGGACGCTTGAGGCCTCGCGGCCGGCGCGGGTTTTCTGGATTGCTCCCCACGCGATACACAGCGCCGCGAGCAGCGCGAACACGCCGGGTGCCGCGAAAAAATATTGGAAGCTCAGGATGGACGTGGCGAGTTGACTCAGCACGAGCGCCCAGGCGATCACGGCGACGCTGCTCCACTGCTCCGGCGCGACGTTGCCGAGCTGCCACGCGACGGTGGCGGAAAAGAGCAGGAAGACTGAGACCATGATTCCGAACCCGAACCAGAACCCGTACCACGTGCCGGTCGAGCCCCCGAACGTCACGCGCACGGCTTGCATCGCGTGCACGACCGCGTCCGACTCCTGGCCCAAGCTTCTCCCCGAAAGCATGCCCCCGGCCGTGTGCAGGACACAGAAGATGAGGAGCAGGTAGGCCGCGAGCCGGAACGGCGTAAAAAATTTCATGGGCGCCACGCGGGTTCGCAGTAGTGCCGCAGCCATTCGAGCACCTGTTTCCAGCCCATCGCATGGCTCTCGCAAGACTGGGTGCGCGAGCCGAATCCCTCGTGCCGGATGGTCAGGCGGGTGCCTCCGGCAAACGGCTCGAGCTGATAGGTGATCGTGGTCGTTTGATGATCATCCCAGTCGGGCCGCCAGGTCTGCACCAGCCGGCGAGGCGGATCGATTTCGAGGAATTCGCCCTCCACGGAGAACGGCTGTCCATCCGCGCCCACGCCGTCGGTGCGCCACGATCCCCCGACTCGCAGATCACCGGTCCACCTGGTGGTGCGGTAGGTGTCGGGCGAGCCCCACCAGTTGACGAGCTGTTCCGATGCGAGCGCGCGAAATACGCGGTCGGGAGCCGCCGCGATCTCGACGCGTGCGACGATGCGGCCCGCCGCGAGATCCGCCTGGGATTCAGGGCCGGTATGCAGGTGAGCCGTCATGATTCCTCCAGGTACCGTTTGAGGTTTGTGAGGCTGTGGAGCCAGAAGTCGCGGTAGCCTTCGAGCCACCCTGCGACATCGCGCAGCGGCTGCGGGTCGAGCCGGTATAGCCGTTCGCGCCCGGCGCGGCGTTCAGCGACGAGCCGCGCGCGCCGCAGGACCCGGAGATGGCGTGATATGGCCGGTCGGCTCTGGCGAAAGTCGGCGGCCAGGCGGTTGACGGGAGACGGGCCCGCGCGGAGCCGGTCCAGGATTGCCCGGCGCGTGGGGTCGGCGATGGCGTGAAACACGTCATGACCGGCGCCGCGCGATCTATGAGTAACCATATGGTTACGTATTTACGCCACGACGGCGCGCCCGTCAACTACCGGAATATCCTCAAAGCAGGCGATGCCAGCCGCACCGCTGTGTTACATACCTGTTACCAAAATCGCGCAGATCGGAGAACGGCGCATGTCAGTTCTCGGTCTGTCGGCTCATTCCTCTACTCATGAGGGAGTAATGGCAAACGGCGACGTACGAGCTCGTGATGAAAGCAACGGTACCGGACCGCGTGACCGCCCCCAGCGATCCGGACGCGGGCTCTCGAGCCAGGCCGAACTGATTCCCGTGCAGCGGCACATCATGCTGCCGCTGCGCAAGCGCATCGTGCTCATCGCGCACGACAACCAAAAGCTCGAGCTGCTCGAGTGGGCCCGCTACAACCGCGGCACGCTTGCCCAACACGACCTGCTCGCCACGGGAACGACCGGGCAGATCCTCGCCGACGAGCTGGACCTGCCCGTCACACGCTTCGTGAGTGGACCGATGGGTGGCGATCAGCAGGTGGGCGCGGCGATCGTCGAAGGTAAGATCGACGTGGTGATCTTCTTTTGGGATCCCCTCGAGCCCCACCCGCACGACGTCGACGTGAAAGCTCTGCTACGCATTGCCGTGGTCTATAACGTCCCCATCGCGTGCAATCGGTCCAGTGCGGACTTCCTGCTCTCGTCACCCTTGATGCTGCTCGACTACGAGCGATTGGTGACCGCGTACGAAACGAGGTTAGAGCACAGCGAGTAGGGACTCGCTGCTCGAAACAAAAACGGCGCCCGCCATA
>DATIWU010000097.1:0-2667 GCA_035519195.1 Gemmatimonadales bacterium | reverse complement strand
CGAATTAGCGGCGGTCCAGGCACTCGGCCTGGGGGCGTTCAACAACCGTGGACAGCTGCTCCCCATCGATACCGGATTCATTCGCGTCCGTGACGCGATGCGTGCGGAGTCGCTCGCAACCGGGAATTACGTATTCGGGGTTGACGTCTTCCGTCGCGCCACGACGCAATTTCTCCCGACGCTCTCGGGTCCCGTTCCGCCGGATTACCGGATCGGACCAGGCGATCATCTGGTGCTGATCGTCACGGGGGACATCGAATTCGCCCACTCCCTGCAGGTCACGCGCGAAGGGTTCCTGGTGATCCCGCAGGTGGGAGAAGTGCACGTCGCCAACCTGACGCTCGATGAATTGCGCGAATTGCTGTACACCCGGTTGGGAAAAGTGTATTCCGGGATCCGGCACGGTCCGACTGCTACCACGCACTTCGACATCTCGATTGCGAGCGTGGGAGTGAACCAGGTGTACGTGATCGGCGAGGTCAACCAGCCGGGCGCGTATCAGATCAGCGCGCTCGGGACGGTGCTTACCGCGCTGTACGCGGCCGGCGGTCTGACCAATCGGGCGAACCTGCGCGACGTCGAGGTGCGCCGCACCGACAAGACGAAGGTCACCACCGATCTCTACGGCTATTTGCTGCACGGCGACAAAGAGCAGGACATTCGACTCGAAACGGGCGATGTCGTCTTCGTGCCGCTGCACGGCACGCGCGCGCAGGTAACGGGCGCCGTCGTACGCCCCGCGATTTACGAGCTCAAGCCCGGCGAGACGCTCGTCGACCTGGTGCGGGACGCCGGAGGATTCCGGCCCGACGCGTCGCTGCGGCGGCTGGCGATCCACCGCGTGCTCCCGGTCTCGGCACAGGGGCCCGGACCGTTCCCGCGCACCGTCATCGACGTCACGCTGCCGAAGCTCGCGCCGGATGATCCGCCGCCCGCCGCGAGCGGCGCTGGCGCGTTCAACGGCGTGCTCGTGCCCGCGCTCGCCCTCGCGGACGGCGATTCGACGGTGGTCGATTCCCTGCCCCCGCTCGAGGGAACGTTGTATGTGACGATCGCGGGCATGATCATGAAGCCGGGCCGCTACCCGTGGCGTGAGGGCTTGACGCTCCGGGATCTCGTGCTGCTGGGCCGCGGGCCGAAGGTCGGAGCCTACCTGCACGAAGCCGAGGTGGCGCGGCTCCCCGAAGACCGCTCGCACGGGCAGCTCGCGCAGACCGTGCGCGTCCCGCTCGACTCCACGTACTTGTTCGAGCGGGACTCGGCGGGGCATTACATCGGGGCGAAGGGCCTCGCGTTTCCCGCTCCAGGCGCTCCCGAAGTTCCGCTTGAGCCGTACGACAACGTGCTGATCCTGCGGCAGCCCAACTTCGAGCTGCAGCGGACGGTGTACATCGCGGGGGAGGTGCGGTTTCCCGGCACCTACGCGCTGTCCTCGAAAAACGAGCGCCTGTCCGATCTCGTGGCGCGCGCCGGAGGCCTGACAGCCGCGGCGTATCCCGAAGGCATTCGCTTCATGCGGGCGTTGAACCATGTCGGCAGAATCGATATCGAATTGGCGCGCGCGTTGAAAGACAGCGCGTCACGGGAGAACATCATTCTGCAGCCCGATGACTCCGTGCTGATTCCCGAGTATCAGCCCAGCGTGAAAGTGTCCGGCGCCGTGAACTCCCCGGGGAGCGTGCTGTGGGAGAAGGGGGAGGGTCTCGACTACTATCTCAGCGCCGCTGGGGGCGCGAGCTACAAGGGGGACGACGGCCGCGTGAGCGTGGCCTACGCCAATGGCGAAGTGCGCACGCGGCACAAGAAGATGATTTTCTGGTCGAGCGATCCCGCCCCCGGTCCAGGGTCCGAGGTGTTCGTTCCCGTGAAGGACACGACCGGGACGCACACTAATTGGCTGGCGCTGACGATGGCCCTGGCGCAGGTGGTCACGAGCGCGATTGCGATCGTCGTTCTGGTCAAGCAGCTCTAGCACCGCGCGCTACAGATCTGTAACAGAGGCGATACAGATCGCTTTGCTTCCGCGGTTGAAGCGAACTCGTCACGCGCTGTCGCGGCAGAAATGCCATCGCGTCGAGCTGCACTGGGACCCGTGGCGATCGTGACAGTGGGAGGAATCCTGTACGAGTCCAACGATTATCGCACCTGCGCCACAGCGCCGTGGGATCCCTGTGGGAGCCAGGTGGGCCGAGGGTTTGGCCCGATCGATATCATGTGGGATGTGCTGGGCGCAGCGTCGGTCGAGACGGTACAATTCGGCTTAACGCAGGTCTTTCGAAAGATTCATTTCTAGCATCCAGTAGCCTCTCAACCGCCCCCCGGTTGCTTCCAGGGGGCGGGTCTCGCATTTTGTTCGCCGAACTCCGGTCGCCTCGTCGGCAGGGCGAACACAACTCCATCTGATGATCATTTTGGTCGAGCAATAACGCAGTGCTCTCCGCTTGTATCGCGGCGTTGCTCCTGGTGGGCCTGCTATCCTGGCTCTGGCGAACAAACCGGGACCCGCTGATTTACTGCACGTTACCGGCTGTAGCGTTTTCGCCGCTGGCCCGATACGCTGGCGAGACGCTCGGTGGACCGGGAGCGTGGCTTTCGGCGAGGAAGGTGCTCGTCCTCCTGGTGCTTATTTCAATTGCATTCCGATTCCTGAAGGGTGACTACTCGTGG
>DATIWU010000096.1:0-30562 GCA_035519195.1 Gemmatimonadales bacterium | reverse complement strand
CCGCCATCCAGTGCGCCGCGTCGTCCGAGATCTTGATGCGCCGAAACATCTCACGCACCGCATTGGCAAACGGTCCGCCGCCGGGGACGACCACGGCGCGGCGGCCATGTGCGAATGCCGTCAACGAATTGGTGACGAGCTCGAACGACCCGGCTTGTCCGAGTAATGCCCCGCCGACTTTGATGACCGTCGCGACCGCGGCGCTCATCGGGTTGCCACCGCGACCGAGCGTGCGAGCAGGAGTGCCGCCGCTGCGGCGGGAGCGTGCACGGCGCTGTCACCGTACTCGATAGACAGCGAAACAGGAGTGAGCCCGGCTCGTTCCACCGCCTCGCGCGCGATGAACGTCCCAATGCCGGCCAGGACGGCGGTCGACCCGCGCAGCTCCGGGCACCGCGCCAGGACCCGCGAGAGTCCGTCCACGACGCGATCCAGCTGTGCCCCCGCGAGCCGCTCCGCAATGCCGTCGAGGGCGCGATCGTCCAGCATCTCGCGATCAGCGCAGATTACCCGGGCCAGACGCTCGCCCGCGAACTGCCGCGTTGCGGGACGGCCATCGGGAGTAGGGAACGTGTAGTCCGCGGGGGTGAGCTGCCTGCGCCAGACGTAGACATCGCCGCTCAGCGCGAACCCCTCTGCCGCCAATCCCGGAAGCAGCGCTTCGGCCGGTGTTCGTACTGCCCCCGTGTACACGAGTTCTCCCGCTTCCAGACGCTCCGGATCGGTCCTCCCCCGAGCCCTCACCGTTCCTGCGACGATCGGGATGATGTCGGTCGTCGTGGACCCGATATCCACCAACACGGCGTCGGCCCAGGTCGACGCAACCAACTCGGCACTGGCCCGCCAGTTGGCCGCGGCAACGGAAAGCGGATCGCTCCGCGCCGAGTCGGGATCCAGGAAGACGCCATCGACCGAAAAGACCTGGATCGACGCCGCTCCGAATGCGGCGCACGCTGCGTCCACAACGGCCCTGACGCCTTCGCGTTTGGTGCGGAACACCTGTGAAAGCTCCGCCGTCATCGTGAGCGCATGAGCGTCCCCCGCAGTGCCGCCGAGCGCGGCAGCCATGTTCACGAGCAGCAGCTCGAGCGCCGCCGGATCACGCTGAATTTCGTACGGCCGCACGGCCGCTCTGACGATTCTGCCGCTCTCAACCCGCGCGGCCTTGGTGTTCACGCCTCCGATATCCCAGCCTATTATTCCACTCATACGTGGCCGAATCCGGAGCCGTTCAGATGCGCGTCATCCCCGTGCTCGACCTGCGCCACGGGCGGGCCGTGTGGGCGCGTGGTGGAGTGCGTGAGCGCTACGCGCCGCTCAAATCCGCGCTGATGCGCGGCATCGATGGGGACCCGGGCGCGCTGGTTCGCGCGTGTGCGGCACTCGGTTCCCGCGAGGTCTACGTGGCGGATCTCAATGCGCTCGAGGGCGGGGTCCCGCAGCGTGAGCTGGTGGGCGCCCTGGCGTCTGCTGCGGCCTTGCTCGTGGACGGCGGGGTCCGCGATGTGGGCGAGCTCGCGGCGCTGTTCGAGGCCGGCGCCCGCCGCGCCGTCCTCGCACTCGAGACGCTGCCCTCCTGGTCGCTCCTGGCCGAGGCCGTTGCCGAATTTGGCGCGAACCGCATTGTCTTTTCGCTTGATCTGCGGGGCGGCATCCCCATTGCGATACCGGCCCACGGCGGCGTCAATGCACGCTCTCCGCTCTCCGCATTCGAGCGCGCGGTGCGAGCAGGTGCGAGGGCGGTGCTGGTGCTGGATCTGGCCCGCGTGGGGAGTGGCGCTGGCCTCGACTGGGCGCTGCTCGAGCATGTGCGCCGCGCGAACCTGGAGATCGAGCTTCTGGCCGGGGGCGGGATTGCGGGGATGCGGGATCTGGAGCGGGCCGAGCAAGCGGGCTGTGACGCCGTGCTTGTCGGCAGCGCGCTGCACAATGGCACGCTGGACCGGAGCGCGCTCGTGCGGTGGCGGCGGCGTGACGCTCACGCGAACGACTCGCGGTAGCTCGCGGATTGCCCGAACGTTTCCTCGACCTCGACCTCGATCGCCTTGAGCTGCACCGCGGCTCCGGCACGCTGCTCGAGCGCGCTACGGAGTCGTGTGGCCATATACTGAGCGAGCATTTCGACGGTCGTGTTGGGAATCGGGAGCAAGGCGCAATCGCGCTTGGGAAAGCGGTAGCGAGGCTCGCGCTCGTACGCCACGCTGACGCCGTCCCCCTCGGCCACGACCTGTAGCTTGGGGTTATTGAGGGGCAGTAGCACCTTGTGGTCGATTTCGTCGATGAGCTGTTTCATGAGCTGCTTCAGCTCCCCGAAGTCAAACACGAAGTGCGCTTCGGGATCGAGGCCGCCTTCCACGACGACTCGGGTACGATAGTTGTGGCCGTGCAGGGCTTCGCAGCGGTGTCCCGGGAACGTGATAAAGTGCGCCGACGCGAACACGAGATTGTCCTTCGTGACGGCGATCCGGAATTCGTTACGCGGCGGCACACCAGCCTCCTTCCAACAGCGCCACGAAAATCGCGGCTCCCGTGAGATCGGCCGTACTGCCCGGATTGAGCCGGTTCGCCGGATCGCCGAGGTCCCGATCCAGGATCGCGAGCAGATGACGGCCCGCGTGCTGCCGCAGGCCGCCGGAATCGAGGACGGCGCGCGCCCGCGCCTGGACATCCTGGGCGGCCGCACCCGCCTTGCGGAGAATGAGCGAGTCCGGCTCGGCCGCGAGCAGCGTGAGATAGGTCTCGACGATGGCATCGCTCCAGGATAGCCCATCACGGCGTGCCCGCCGCAGCGCGGGAGCAGCAACCCCGAACGTCGTAGCGAAGCACGTCACATACTCCCGTGCGATCGCGTCCCGGTCACGCGCCAGCGCCATTGCGTCGAGCAGCGTTACCGACGGCGCTTCTCGGACATCCTGTTCGGCCACGGTTCCGAGTCCACCGGGATTCACGAGACGAATCGCCGCATACACGTCCCCGGCATCGGCCACGGTGGCTTCCGAAAGCACCCGTTCGAGCCGGGATCCCAAGTCGCCTCCCGGGATCAGCGCGGCGCGCGCGAGCGGGGCGAAGAGGAGCACGAGGCCCAGATTGGTGTTCGCCTTGGTCCAGCGCTGCGTCGCTTCAACTGCGGCAAGAATTGTCTTCCCGAGCGGTTCGGCGCCCGCGGCGGCGAACGCCGGTCCGATCGCCACGGCGCTCGCGAGAAAGTCACTGTACGCGGCATCCCGGAACCGGCGAGCTGGTGAAACGTTGCCGGGCTTGGGCGCACTCACCTCGAGCAGGCACGCGAGCTGTGCGTATGCGGCCACCTGTGAGCCAGGCTGCGGCATCATCGCTGGCGCGTCCGCTCGAGCAGATGATCGACGACCGATCCCGCGACATCCACGCCGGTCGAGGCTTGCAGACCGCGCCACCCCGGAATGCCGTTCACTTCGAGCACGTAGGTCGGGCCATGGCGCGCGGGCAGAAGATCGACGCCGGCGTACTCCGCCCCAACGGCGCGCGCGGCTTGGAGCGCGAGTTCGGTCCATTCGGAGGAGAGTGCGCACGGGTACGCCTGCCCGCCCCGCGACAGATTGGTTCGCCATCCCCCGCCCTCGGCGCGTCGCTCCACCGCCGCGATCACCCGATCACCGACCACGAACGCGCGGATATCGCGTCCGGCATGATCGATGGCGCGTTGGACGTAATATACCGCGCGGATCGCGTCCAGCGTCCGGCACACGCGGAACGCGATTTCCTCGTCACTGACGCGCACCATTCCCAGGCCCATCGAGCCGAACAACGGCTTCACGATCACGTCGCCCATACCCCGGAACGCCCGGACTGCGTCCTCCGCCCGCTCACACACCACGGTTTCCGGCACCGGAATCCCGGCGCGCTCGAGCAGCGTCGAGGTCCAGAATTTGTCCACCGTGCGCTCGATAGCGCGAGGCGGGTTCAGCACGGCCACGCCGCGCTCCTCGAGGCGATGGAGCGCATCCACACGATAGATGATCTGCTCCAGTGAGCCGGCCGGGATGATGCGGGCGAGGACGGCGCCGGCCGCCTCGAGGTCCTCGTCGCACGACCACAGCCCCTGCCGTTCACTTCCCCCTTCCCGCTTCCCGCTTCCCGCTTCCCCCTTCCCGCTTCCCCCTCCCAGCCGTGCCACCAGCCCCTCATAGGCGACCACCCGTCCCTCATGTCCGCGCTCGGCCAAGGCGCGACACAGCTCCGCCGTATGCCACCCGGCGCGCGCCGCGAGGATGGGCACCCGCATCGCTCAGGACTCCCAGAGCGACGTCCGCAGGACGTCAGGGTTCGGACTGCCCGAGTGGTGAGTTTTCCCCGATTCCGTACTCGTGAGCCAGACCTCGGCGGGACTGAAGAGCAGCGGGTCGATCTTGTAGAAGTCGCCGTTGTAACGCTTGAACGTCTCGTAGAAGGGTGTGCCATAGTCCCGAGAGGCCATCGCCGGCAGCCGCGGAGTGATCGATTCGAGCTCAGCGTCGGTGGCGCGGACCAGATAGTGCGCCTGTCCGCCGTACAGAATGCAGTCGTTGGTCCTGCCGATGGCCCGCACGTCGGTCTTCGCGACCGGCGCGAGCGGCGCCGTTCCGATCCCGGCAACCACGCGGGTCACATCGAATTCCAGGGCCGCGAGCTTGTGCATTCCGGTCTCCAGCACACGTGCCGAGATCTGTACACCTCCCGCGATACTCGCCGTCGGGGCGGCGACCAGGGTCAGGTTGGCCGGTGCGAGCCTCGCCTTCGCTCCCAGCCAGGAAGCAACCTCGTCAGTTGGCAAATTGCGGGTCTCGAGAACCAGCACGCCACGGTTCGCGTGCTCGCTGTAACCCAGTTTCCGAAACAACTCTCCTTCAACCCGAGCATGGGCTCGCAGCGGGCCCGAGCCCATCGCGAAGTACTTGTCGACCTGAACGATCCAACCGGCATATTGCGAGGCCATGCACGCCACAGCCGGATGGTCGGTGGTGACGAGCACCCCGGGCCACTGCTCGCCGGCAATCGCGACGGGCGTGTACGCGATGCGACCGAGCCCCCCCATGCAGATTTCCGCGAGCGCCAGTCCCGCCTCATACCCGCCCGGGGCTTCGATACCCGCATCGATGACGCGGCATCCATTGCCGAGCCGGCGAACGGCGATCCGCGCGACATCCGCTCGCTCCTCGAGGCGGTCTGCGATAACGGCCGCGCGTTCGTTGATCTGTAATGCTGTCACGCGGCACTCCACGCCAGGATCTCGCCGCGTCCGAGCTCCGCCATATCCCCGCAATACCGACGATAGGATCCCCCGATATGTGCGCTACTGAGCGGAAGCCCGTACGCCGTGCGCAGGTGTCGGAACAGGACCGGCACATGGGGCGGCCGGTACGTGCAGGCGTACGGAAAGAGCGGGTCTGGCTCCACCTCGCCCAAGACGATGATCGAGCCACGCTTGAGGAATCGCCCTACGGGCGGCATTGCACGGCCACCGATCACGAGCGTCCCCGCTATCATGCCCCGCCCCGCGCCCGCTGCCGCGTCGCCCATGACGGCCACGACGCCTCGTCGCATGCATCCGGCGACGCCCTCTCCCGCAGCGCCGCGGATCACGACCTCGCCTCCGGTCACGCCCCGTGATGCTCCGGGAGGCGCCCCCGCCGCGTTCGGTCCCGCATTGCCGCGAACCAGCACGCTTCCGCCAGCCAGTCCCACGGCCACGTCCGCTCCGACCGAGCCTTCGATGACGAGCGTCCCGCGAACCTGACCCGTCCCAATTCCCGAGGCATGCTCGAGGTCGCCTTCCAGAACAACGTGAGGCGAGCGTTCACCCTGGACGCGGAACAGCTCGCCCACTGGCATCGGTTCTCCGTCGTACCGGAGTGAGAGAGCGGTGATCTCGACGTTCGTACACGCGGCCAGGTGATCCGCCGTGATGGGCGAGGCATCGAGCGCACTCGTGAGCGGCTGGCGTAATGTGAGCACGATGCGGTCGCTCATGTGCCAGGCGCCATGATCGAGCGGAGCGGGAAATGATGCGGCCCGAGCTTGCCGCCGTAGTTGCCCGCGGAGATCGAGATGACGCGTCCTTCCCCCCCCACACCGCAGGCAGCGTGAATGCCGGCTCGCATCGCATCCTGAATCGCTCCGCCGTCCAGGCCGTCGAGCACGATTTCGAGCACGGCACTCACGCCTTCCGGGAGGGCGCTCGCCGTCAGCGGGCGTACGGTGGGGGAGAACGCGTCGTTCGTGGTGGCAATCATTTTCTTGTAGCGTCGCGAACCAACCTTGCTACCGCTCCGCACAATGCCGCCCGGAAATGGTAGAATCACGCCCGCCATCGGCTCGATCGCGAGCACCGCCGCCTCGGCGGCCACGAGCGCCGCGTCGGCATCGCGCGCCAGGATGAGAAAGTTTCCGCCGCCAACCGCCTTCTGCATCCCGAACGTCTCGTCGATCAGGAACTCACCCTCCATGACGGGAATGCGCCAGTAACGCCTGCCCGCGATCACCTTGCTTGCCTGGAACCCGTCGCCGAACACGCGCAGCGCTTTCCCGACCCCAAGCCGATCCGGAGCGGCGGGGAGCCCATCGAAGCAGGCCGTCGTCGGGCAGGTCAGCACCGTTTGCCCCAGACGTTCGATGAGTCTCGTGGGAAGGCTTTCCTTGTCCATCGTGAGGAACAGAACGCTCGTGCCCGGCCGACCGTCCGGGGTCTCCTCCGCTGCGAGCGCGCGCTCGATTCCGGCCTCGCACTTACACCCAATGACGGAGGTGGCGAATCCGGTGAGCTTCAGCGCGGCCTCGCGGGCCCACCGGTCGCTCTTCGCGGTGATCACCACGCGCGCGGCGCGCATCGTGAACGCCTCGGCAAACGTGTCCTCGATCCACACGCCATTGACTCGCATGTCAGGGGCCGACCGGGGCGTCGGGAACCGAGCGGACGGGATAGTTCTCGAACGCCACCGTGGCGAACTGGTCGAAGTGGCGCTTCAACCCGCCGAGCACGCGATTGTCGTACGGCGGCCGAACATGCAGGCGACGGCCTCTGGGAGCGCGCACCAGGGTTCCTTCGGACACGACCAGGGTGCCGTCTTTCAACACGTATCGCGGCGTCGCGAACATGCGAGAGCGATCCGCCTCGGTCGCGTACACGGTCACGTCGGCGTCGGCGCCCACACCCAGGTGACCCTTCCTGCGCAGACCGAGAAGGCGCGCGGGACCCGCACGCGTGATAATCGCGATCTCGCCGAGCGAGTACTCGCGGTCGAGCCCGTCCAACAGGGCGCCGCCGCCGAGCAGTGTCTGGTTTACGTGCTTGAGCCGCTCATGGCGGTATGCTCGATCCATCAGCAGGCGAATCAATTCCGGATACGAGCGGAACGAGGCGCCGTTGGGATGGTCGGTGGACAGCACGACCCGCCACGGATCTCGCGCCAGCAGGAACAGCTCGAGTCCCACCGCCCACTGCAAGGCCGCGACCGCCGCCCGGTCGCGGTATGAGTAGGGAACGATGCCGCATCCGGTTTCGAGCTCGAGATCGATGTTGGTCCATTTCCGTCCGGTGCTCGCGTGCAGCAGATATTCCACCGGCGCGTCGGCGGTGAGCGTAGTGGCGGGCCCGAACATCACCTGCCCCACGTCGACGCTCACCTCCGTGTGCGCATTGACGTACTCGATCAGCTCTCGAGCGCGGGACTTCCATCCCTCGCCGTAGCTGTGGAACTGGAGGTGCGTGTAGTGCGCCCGCCGTCCAGCGAGCGCGCGCATCGTCTCGAGTGTGGTCGTCGCGTTCCCGGGCCGGCCGAGATTGTTGCAGTGGATGTGAACGGGATGCGGCAGTTTGAGGCCGTTGGCCGCATCGGCCAGGGTTTCCAGAATCTTGCGCGGCGTGACGCGACTCGAGCCGATGGGATCATCGATCCCCGTAACGTTCCGCTGGCCGCTCTTCCACGCCGCGAGTCCTCCGGGGTTCACGATTTTGATGGCGTACCCGCCGCCGGCGCCCAAGAGCCACGCCGCGAAATCCTGGGTCACCGCGCCGTCACCCTGATTGATGCGATCGAGCAGATACTCGTTGTTCCCCATCAGCAGGAAACAGCCCGCATCGACGATCGGCGTATCGTCCAGCTCCGCGTGAGCGTGTCTGGCGGCAATTGGCGCCACCGCCGCTTCCATGACGGTCGTGTAGCCCAAGCCGGCGTAGCGATATCCCGTCGTGAACGTGCTGGGCAGTGTCCCCCCGGTCCCGGAACGCCCGTCGCCCAACGGCCGAAGCTCCGGATCCGCCGCGTGCTCTTCGGGAAGCAGCCGGCGCCCCTGGTTCACGGTTGCGCCGGCGATGTGCGCGTGGATATCGACGCCCCCCGGCATCACCACCATGCCTCGAGCATCGAGCGTGGGGGCATCGGCCGAGACGTGGGCGACGATCTCGCCGTGCTCAATACAAATGTCGCGTACCGACCCGTCCACTCCATTGGCGGGATCGTACACCGTGCCGCCCGTGATCCGGAGCGCCATCCTCACCTCATCCGCTGCAGGTGCTCGAGCAAGGCGCTGAGCACCTCTGACGCAGCCGGAGGACCCGATGCGAGCACGGTCGTGAGGGGGAGTGGAACGTCATCCATGCGGAAGGCCATTCCGGACTCGTGGATTCCCGCCACCGCGGTATCCACGAGCACCGTGGCTTGCAGGCTTGCCGCGCTGGTGCGCGGCCCAATCAAGACCACGGGCACGGAGCCCAGGAGCGACGCGAGCTTGTGGGGCAGCGATCCCGGATCCCCCGCGATCAGGAGGGCATCGAGCTCCCGCTCCCAGCCAGCGCCACGCACGATGTCGCCGGGGCGATAGGCGGGACTCCCCGAACCGAAGTCGACGGTCATCGGAAAGCCGGTCTGCCAGGCCACCACCTGAGCGGCGCCGGTGCGGTTTCCTCCGGCGATGAGCGGTGACAGCGCGGCGCGCGTCGGAGCGTTCAGGGCCTGGGCGAGCGCGATGAGCGCTTCGAAGCGATCCGGGTCGCGGCCCGGGTCGGTCGATTCAACGTCGTGAACCAGGACCACGTACCTCGCGCGCAGCATCTGGTGAGCGAGGTCCGTGAATGGAGCAAGTGCGGCGGGGACGAGCGGCGCACGTCCCAGCACGGCCGCACGTAACACTCCCAACGCCACGACTTCGAGGCCCGGCTCGATGCTGCAGCGGATTGTGGCCTCGGGGAGCCCCCGCCGCGCGCCGATGTCGATCGCCACGAGGCTCGGTGGGCTCTCGGGATTCGCTACCCGCCGCACGTAGCGAGGCCAGCGCGCGGTGGGATCCACGCCCCAGAACACCATGAGGTCCGCATGACGCCGGATCTCGCCCAACGTGGCGCCGGTCCGTCCGCGCCGCTGGGCCGCGAGCATATACTCGGCCGCGAGCGACGTGCTGCCGTCCAGAACGGCCCGCAGCCGATCGGCGATCGCGACGACGGCACGTTGCGCCTCCACGCTCAGCTCGGGAGCGAGATAGACCAGCGGTCGGCGCGCGTTGCCAAGGAGCTCCGCGGCATCGACGAGCGCCTGCTCGAGTGCAACGGATTCGCCGCGTGAGCGAATTTCGCCCGGCACGACGCCGCTGCCAAACCAGGCTCGTCCGAGATCACAGCCGTTCTGCACATCGGCAATCCGGCCGCTTTCGGTTGTGACCGTGAGGTCATCGCAGCTCAAGCCGCAGCCGAGACACGTGACATGCTCGTACGTCGCGTTCACGCGCGTCGACGCCTGCTCGCGCTCGTGAGCGCGCGATACACCTGCCGCGCCCGCGAGGCGAGCGCCTGATGACAGCGCGCGGCCGTTGGCGCACGGGCGAACACGGTGCAGATCGGATCGCCACCCAAAAACCGGGAGTGTGGAGCCGGGATGTCGCGGACCGTAGGATCGTCGAGCCATTCGGTCGTATCACCGATCACCACCGGCTCGCGTGCATAGACGATGGCTTTCCCGAACGCTTCGGGGATCGTGTGGCGCGCGGGCGCGGGGAGGGTACCGGCGCAGGCGGCCACGTGAATCGTGAAGACCGAAATGTCCAGGAACCGCTCGAGCAGCTCCATGGCCGCGGTGTAGCGCGGGTTGATCTCCAGTGTGTACGGTTCGGTGCCCCACCAGATCACGTCGATGCCATTGACGCCCACGAGGCCCAATTCCCGCGTCAAGCAACTCACGAGTTCCTGGCTGGCATCCCGACGCGCCACGCTCTCGGGTCCCGACGAAAGAATGTTTCCCGCATAGCGGAACCCGGGGGCGCCGAACGCTCGATCACCGGCCAGCAGCCGCGTCATTCCCAGGAGCGTGGCTCGCGTTCCGTCCGCCGCGAAGAGCAGGGATCCCGCTTCTCCGGCGATGCGCTCCTGGTAATACGTCCCTGTTCTCGACCGCGGCTGGTTCTTTGCACGATCAAAGACAGCGATGCCGTGCCCCCCGCCCGACCGTCGCGGTTTGACGAGCCACGGCAGATCGGCGGTGATGGGCGGCGTCTTACGCACACGAGGAGCGGGGAGTCCGAGACGCCGCAGGGTGCGGCTCAACCGCAGCGGATCGCGCACCGCCCTGAGTGTGTCGGGCGAGTTACCCAGCAGCGACCGGTGCAGGGATAGGCGCGCGACTGCCGCAGGGTGGTTCTCGAACGGCGCCGTATAGGCCACCCAATCGGCCGCGACGGGCTGCGCGTGCCGCACGGCCCGTTGCGCGGTGAAGCGCGCTCCCGGCGTCCGAGCGCGGACCACCTGCTTCGCGTGAGCGACCAGGTCCAGGTCCGCGAAACCGTCGATTGCCACCACGTGGTAACCCGCGCGCGCGGCCGACTCGACAAGGCCGCGCGTGGAAATTCCGGCAACGAGCACCACCTGGGGCCGCGCCTTCACCCGAGCCCCAGCCGTTGCCGCGCGGTCGCGACGGGAATGACGTATAAATGATCCAGGATCGTCCCCCTCGCCTCTTGGATCCCCAGCCGGTCGACGAGCGCCCGGTGCGGGCCGCCGGCCAGGCCGTCGGCGAGGAGCGCGGCTCCCTGGGCTCCTTCCTTCGCCCCGGCGAAGCTCTCGAGCAGGCGCGCCGGTCCGAAGCGAGAGAGGCGCGCAATGAGATCCGCCCGGACGCGGCCCACCCGCGCGATTCGCCCCGAAAGCACGAACTCACAGGGCGCGTCCACCGAAACCGCCATCGACACTGCCGCCTTCACGGTTTGATCGATGAGCGCCTCGAGCGCGAGGAGCTCCCGGGGATTTTCCACGTGGGCGAATCGTTCGGGGTCCGCGCTTGTGCCCCAGCCCGCCACGCTCGCCGCTCCGCCGCCGAACAGCAGGCGTTTGGGAATTTCGCCCGCGAGAAATGCGACCTCGCCGTCGAGGCCCCCGGCGGCCTCGAAGCCGAGCGGCCCCGCCGATCCCCCCATGCCATCGACGATCCGGCCTTCACGAATCGCCAGGACCGCCGTGAACGCGCCGCCGAGCTCGATGAGCACTAGAGAGACGCTGCCCGGGTCGGATCCCGTGCGCCGGCAGACCTCGAAGATCGCCATGGCTGCCGCGCCAACCTTCTCGGCGGTACCCATGTCGATCCGGTTGATCTTGCGATGCGCCGGAACGGAGGCGAGGTGAATGACGCCCGGCGTGAAGACGAGCGGCAGCGCCGACCGCGCCAGGGCGCGCGCCAGGCCGCGCATGCCGCCGATTCCCCCCTCTCCCGCCTCTCCGGGAGCGGCGAGAAAGGCGAGCCGCAGCTCCTCCTCCGTGACGGCCGATCCGCGGATCAGCGGTAACCCATAGCCCGACGGACCCGCCACGAGATCCACTGGCCCGGCGCCGCGCACCAGCGCGAGCAATCCGTCCGGATCCTGGACCGCCGCTGCCGTCGGGACACTATAGTCCAGGAACACGCGTCCCTCGTCGAGACCGCAGACGTCGATGCTCTTCGTCCCCGGGTCGATCCCGATGACACGGGGCATGGGCTTACGAGCGGGTCTTTCCGAGATCTCGCGCCAGGTCGGCGATCGACTCCGCGTCGAGGACGAGGTCGTTGCGCTCGAACAGGCGGGCGATGCAGGCCCGATGCAGCTTCATCTTGAAACTGCCGATCGCAAGTGCGCCGAAGCAGCGGACTCCATCCTTCTCGACCCCGTCGTCATTCGGCTCGACGCCCTCGACGCCCTGCGGGGGAACGGCGTTCACGTCGGCAAGCGCGCGCAATCCCGCGCGGCCGGCCCAGGCCCGTTTCGGCAGCAGCTGAACTCCCGCGGGTCCCGCATTCAGTACCACCACCGCGCCTTCGAGCGCTCGTGCGGCGTCATCTGGACCCGCGACGGTTCTCGCCTGCACCGCACCCCCGAACCGCTGGGACACGGTCTGTTGCGCGCGCGTCCCGCTCTCGGATGATCGTGACGTGATCAGGACTTCCGCCCCCTGCTTGGCGAGGAGCCCGGCCGCGCGCAGACCGACAGGGCCGGTCCCCGCCAGGACGGCCACTCGGGTGCCGCGCAGCTCGCCCGCCACTTCGAGGAGTTTCATGACGGCGGCCACGGCGGTCGTATTCGATCCGTTGGAATCGAGCATGAGCGACACGGAAAACGGGCCGAAAAACGTGCTCCGTGCGGCGCGGAGCAGGCCTTCGCCGGCCGTCATGTCCGCCCCGCCGATGAACACGGCGGTGTGCTTCAGGTCCTTGGGACCTCGGGTGAAAATGCAGCCGTGGATGAGGTCGCGAACGTCGCCTTCGACGACGCCCCCATAACTCATGACGTCGTCGGCACCGGCATCATGGGCGACGATGCGGTCGAACACGCTCGGCAGCCGCGAGCTGTCGAGCTGTAGCAGGAGCTTGCGCATGAACGGCTACCGGGTGGGAGCGTACCAGCTCGCCCCCACCCGGCGGTGCCCCGGTCGAGGCGCGATCAGCTCTTGTCTGCCCCGCCCGCGAACGGATGCGTGGCGGTCTTGGCGCCCGAGATCACCGCATCGACCTTCGGCTGGCCGCGGAGGGCGCGTTCAATCGATTCTTTCGTCGCCTGATAATTGAACTTGAAAATCTTCTTGTCGTCCTTCGCCTGCCAGTGAATGAACACGCCGACGAGGATGCAGTAGTCGTCGGCCTTGTCGCGCGGGATGACGCCCGACGCCACGCTGTCGACGACGGCGCGCGCGACGGCGGCCTGCGCCGGGCCGAACATCTGCACGGCCTGCCCGGCATTCTTGATGGTCACCTTGTTGAACAACAGCGTGTCAGGCTTGGCGGGGAGGTTCGGCGTCACGACGGCGAGCAGCGTGGTGAACCCGTCGGTGTTTCTCGAGAGCGCATTGACGAAGGCTTGGCCGGCGTGCCCCTGCTTCGAGCCGATGATCAAGTCGATGTGCGCGACTTCGTTGCCGTCGCCAACCAATGATTCGCCGATGAAGAAGTCTGCTGCCATAACGCCTCCCGATCCGGAAGTGGTCTTCGTCGAAGCGGTATCGGAGCGGCGCGGCTCGTTGTGATCAGCCAAAGCCACGCGGTCCCGCAACGGCGGGTAGCTCGAGGTAACCGTGTTGGAATCGCTAACGTGTCCGGCGTTTTCGGGGGTGTCAAGGTGGGGCAAACACGCGTTACGGCGGCGGTTCACCGCCCGTCGCTACGCGCCAGACTTCGTCGGCAAGCCAGTCGAGCCGCTGCTGGGAGTACTCGAGCTCGGCGGGGGTCATGACGCGGGCGCGCCGCGCGATCTCGCGCGCGTGCTGCAGCAGCTCTTCGAGCACCTCGCGGAGCGGCCGATTGCTGCGACGTTCCATGTCGCGGCCGGGTTTGGCGATCCGCCCTTTCGATTTCACGCTGTCTGGGCGCCGAGCAAGCGATCGTCGGCATTCTGGAAATCGGCCCCCGTTGCCCGAATCGCGGCCGGGATTCCCTCGGCGGCGATGTACGGCTCCACCATTCGCAGGCCGAAATAATAGCCCGCCCGTTCCGGCAGCACCTTCCCTTCGATCGCGCGCGCCGCGGTCCGGGCGCCGCCGGAGAGAAATCGCAACCTCAGTCCCAGCCCGCGCTCGTCGAGCAGCGGCCGCATCACACGTCCCAGAAACGCGTCCAGCTCGCGGCAGCGCCGGTACTGTCGCCGCGTGAAGCCGAAGTACTCCCACGGCTCGAACCCGGGCGCCGCCGCCTGCGCCGCCGCAACCGCGACGCCCTCGTTGACGAGCAGCTCGCGCAACGTCGCGCGGCTGCCCGTGTCCCAGTAGTCGTACTCACCGGATTCGGCCACGAGCCGTTTGAGATCGGCGCGACTCGTGCGGGACGTGTACCGGACTGCGTGCGCCACTTCATGCGCGATCCAGAGGGGGAGGAGATGCGGGGCGAGCCCCATCCCATACGTCTCGGGGTTGGCGCGACCGGTAAAATGCTCGAGACACACAAATGCGGCCCCGCGGCCCCGGACCACGAGCTCGCCCGCGTTCGCCGCCCCAACCCCGACCATCAGATACAGGTCAACCGGGCAGTCCGCCTCGCAGCGCGCCACGGCGCGCTCCAGCCCGTCTTCCGCGATGCGCGCCACATCGACGTCCGCCAATAACTCGATCAGATCCCCGCGCGCGGCCCGGACGGTCGCGGCGACCACGGATTCGGCGTGGGGGGAACGAGGATCCAGGACGTAGTTGCGCCAGTAACTCGAAAGGATCGGCTCGTGGCGTTCGAAGTAGCGCCCATATGCCGCGACTGGGTCAGGCGAGGCGAGGACGGCCTGGAACTCCGGGACGAGATTGATGAGCATGGGCGCCGAACGGCGTCCAATTTGGGAAGCAGCGCGGCCTGAAACAAGCCGCGGGGTGGCGCAGCAGGTCTTCGCTTAGGGGCGGTCGCGCATCTTCCGGCTCATCTCACTCAAGAACCGGCGCTCGGCGGGGGTGAGGCTGTCAATTCCGCGCGCCGAGATCTTGTCGAGCACGCGGTCGATCTCGGCTTGTGCGGCGTCGCGCAGCGGCGGCCGGGGACGCTTCGGGGGTTCCCCCGATCCTCCCCCGGCGACGCGGGCGGACTGGACGACCACGCTCGCTTCCGGCGTGCGCCGCAGCTGCCGCTCGGCGCGCGCCAGCCACCATCCGGACGCCTTCAGATACAGAAATCCGGCCGCAAACCCGCCGAGGTGGGCGAGGTAGGCCACGCCGTCGGAAAGCGTGAGCAGCGCGAGCAGGAAGGAAATCCCCACCGCGAACGTGACCAGCCATTTCGCGCGAATGGGAACGGGGAACGGGAAGACGTAGATCGGCTGATCCGGCCAGTACCACGCGAATGCGAGGAGCACGCCGTACACCGCCGCCGAGGCCCCCACGATCGGCCCGACCGGCTTGAGCTGCATCAGCGCGAACGACAGCGCCGCGCCTCCGAGCCCGCACAGGAAATAATAGAGGATGAACCGCCGGCCGCCCATCCGCTCCTCCACCGGCGGTCCGAACATGAATAGCGCCAGCAGATTGAACGCCAGATGCAGGAGGCCCGAGTGCAGGAACATGTAGGTGACGAACGTCCACGGACGCGCCAGCGCGGACAGGGGATCGAACTCGAGCACCGACTGAAACCGCGGATCCACGAGGACGGTCTTCTGGCACAAGAAGACCACGAGATTGGCGACCAGGAGGCGCCGGACCCAGGGGCTCAAGCCGAACATGCGTTGCGAATCCATCGGTGGGTTATCCCCCGCGCACGCCTTCCGGGTTCCGCGCCAGCTGCACGATGCGCTCGCAGAGCTCAGGAAACTCGATCCCCGCGGCCCGGGCGGCCTGGGGGAGGAGGCTCATGCGCGTCATCCCGGGAAGGGTATTCGCTTCCAGGCAAAAGATGTCGCCGTCGGGGCTGAGACGGAAGTCGATGCGCGAGTACCCCCCGAGCTTGAGCGCGCGATGCGCCTCGAGCGCCAGCTCCTGGAGCTGCCGCGCGACCCGTGGCTCGAGGGGAGCGGGGAAGATTTCCTGCGACATGCCGGGCGTGTACTTGCACTCGTAGTCGAAGATCTCGTGCTTCGGGACGATTTCTCCGACGGGCAACGGCACATCGCCCAGAACCCCAACGGTCAGCTCGCGGCCCGGAATGAATTGCTCCGCCATGATCTCGTCGTCATAGCGGGCCGCAAGCCGCACGGCATCATCCAAGTGGTTCGCGTCCTTCACCAGCGAGAGTCCGACCGTAGAGCCACCCTTCGACGGCTTGATGATCACCGGCCAACCCAGGGCGGTGGTGATGTCTTCCGCACCGACTGGGGCCATGAACCACGCGGGCACGGGCACGCCGCTCGCGCGGAACAGCCGCTTGGCCAGATCCTTGTCCATTGCCAGCGCGCTGCCGATCGGGCCAGACCCTGTGTACGGCACGCCGATGACATCGAGCACGGCCTGAAGCGTTCCACCCTCGCCACGTCCGCCGTGTACGGAGAGAAACAGCACATCGGTATCCCGCACCGCGGGGAGCGCGGCCAGTCCACTGGAGAGCATGTTCTGTTCCCGCGCGACCAGGTCGGCCGTCTCCGGCGCTTCGCGCCCGACCGTGGCTCCGCCTCCGAAAAGCCGTGTTTCCTCGGCCTCGGACAAGGTCCCCTGGGTCGTATCCACAACGCACACCTGATGACCGCGACGTCGCAGGGCAGCGACAATCTCGGCTGCCCCGGCAAACGCCACCGTGCGCTCCGGAGTAGCTCCTCCGGTGAGGACGGTCACGCGCATTTACCGGATCCCCGCGACTTGATGCAGCACGTCGTAGCGCGTCACGATCCCGGCGATCGCGCCGTCACGCCGCACCAGCACGGCGGGCGTCTCGCGGGAGAGCAGGGTGGTGAGGCGCTCCACCGGCAGTTCGGCATCCACGACCGGAAACGGCGCATCCATCACGTCGCCCACCGCCCGATCGAGGGTCCCGGGATGCTCGAGCGCCTTGGCCATCAGCGCCTGCTCCGAGATCGCCCCCACGCCGTCGCCGCCGTCGAGCACGGGAAGCTGCGACACGTTATAGGTGCTCATCAGGTTCAGGGCCTGGCGGACGGTCGCTTGCGGCGCAACGTGGATGAGCGGTGGCGCACCATTCCCCTTCGCACCAACCAGCCGTCCGACCGTCGTCCGTTCGGACTCGAGAATCTGATTCTCGCGCAGCCATTCGTCGTTGTAGACCTTGGACAGATACCGCTCGCCCGTATCGGCAAGGACCGTCACGACCATGGCGGCAGGATCGTCGACGCGCCGCGCCACCTCGAGCGCGCTGACGAGATTCACCCCAGTGGACCCGCCGGTGAATAACCCCTCCTCGCGCGAGAGGCGTCGGACACTGAGCATGGCGTCCTTGTCGCTCACCGCGATCCATTCGTCGATCACGTGCCAGTCGAGCGCCGTCGGGAGCTTGTCTCCACCGATGCCTTCGACCTTGTACGGGTGCCCCTCCGGGTGCTGGCCCGTCTGGGCATACGCCATGTAGATCGACCCCACGGGATCTCCGGCGATCACGCGAACCTTGGGGTTCTTCTCCTTGAGAAATCGTCCCACGCCACTTACGGTGCCGCCCGTTCCAGGGGAGCAGACGAAATGGGTGACGCGGCCGCCGGTTTGCTCCCAGATCTCAGGACCGGTGGTCCGATAATGGGCTTCCGGGTTTACCGGGTTGTAGTGCTGATCCGCGAAGATCGCGTTGGGATGGGCGGCCGCGATCGCGCGCCCCTTCATGATGTAATTCTCGGGATGATCGGGCGGCACCGCGGTCGGCGTGATGATGACCTCGGCGCCGAGCGCGCGCAGCAGCCGTGCTTTCTCCTGTGACATCTTGTCGGGCATTGTGAAGATGCAGTGGTAGCCCTTCACGGCGGCGGCGATCGCGAGTCCAACGCCGGTATTGCCCGACGTCGCCTCGACAATGAGTCCCCCCGGCTTCAAGCGCCCGGCACGCTCGGCGGCCTCGATCATGGCGACGCCGATCCGGTCCTTGACCGAGCCGCCCGGATTGAAGAACTCGGCCTTGGCGTACACCGGGGTGCGGATCCCCTGCGTGACCTTGTTCAGACGAATGAGCGGCGTCCACCCGATCGTCTCGAGGACGTTGGCGTACGGCTTAGCGTGGGGCGGCATGTGCGGTATCGGGTTTCGTGCTGTCGGCCTTGGTCGCCTTGGTCGTGTCCGTTTTCGTGCTGTCCCGCCTGACCGGGGCTGGGCCCGGACCGACATCCGTGGCAGGTGGGGCGGTGCGAGCGGCCCGGCCGCGTGAATGGCGGAACTCGATTGGTTGCAGGAACGTCGCTCCAACGGGGATCCCGCGCCGCCGCGCCGGCGCAAACCGTAGCTTCTGGGCGCCGGCGAGCGCCGCCGAGTCCAGGGCCGGATAGCCGCTCGATTCCGCGACGCGCGACGAATCCGCTGCGAGCTGACCCGCGGAGTCGACGAATAACCGCAGCACGACATCACCTTCGACTCGCTGCTCATAGAGACGAGGAGGGTACTGAATCGGCACGTCGCCGTTCAGCGCGACCGGCGCCTCCTGCTCTGGAGGCGGGGGCGTGACCGGACGGCTCGCCGCCTGCTCCACCGTCGCGGACTTGCGGCACGCGAGCGTGAGCACGAGCAGCGCGGCCGCGGCGCGCGCCTTCATGCAGAGCCTTCGAGCTGTCGTTTCCATCCCGCCAGGCGATTCAGGGCTTCGAGCGGCGAAAGCGTATTGACGTCCAGGTCCCTCAACTCGAGCATAACCGGATGCGTGCCGCTGGAAAACAACCCGAGCTGCTGAGCGTCGGGCGGGGCGGGGGGGTGGCGGCTCGCGACGTGATGCCCCGCCTCGAGTAACGCGAGGACTTGAGCGGCTCGAATCACCACCGGCGCGGGCAGTCCCGCCAGCCGGCCGACGTGAATCCCGTAGGATCGATCCGCCCCTCCCGGCTCGAGCCGGTGCAGAAAGACCACCTGATCACCGACCTCGCGCACTGCTACGTTGTAGTTCCGCGCGTGTGCCAGCTCTTCCGTGAGCTCCGTCAGCTCGTGGTAATGCGTGGCGAAGATCGTCTTGCACCCGATGGTGTTGTGGAGATGCTCCGTCACGGCCCACGCGATCGCCACACCGTCGTACGTCGAGGTGCCGCGCCCGATTTCATCGAGCAATACGAGACTGCGCGCGCTCGCGCCGTGGAGAATGGCGCTTGTCTCACTCATCTCGACCATGAACGTCGACTGACCGCGTGCGAGATTGTCGGCGGCGCCGACGCGCGTGAAGAGGCGGTCGACCACACCCACGCGCGCCGCGCGGGCCGGCACGAACGAGCCGAGCTGCGCGAGCACGACGCCGAGCCCGATCTGCCTCAGCAGGGTGGATTTCCCGGCCATATTGGGGCCCGTCAGGACAATCACCCTGGCGGCCTGCTCGAGCCGAACGTCGTTGGGGATGAAGGCCTCGCGCGCGAGACGACGCTCGACCACCGGATGCCGGCTGCCCTCGAACCAGAGATCGAAGCCGTCGTCCACGACCGGCCGCACGTACCGCTCCCGTTCCGCCACTTCCGCGAGCGTGCTCCAGATATCGAGCTGCGCGAGCAGCGACGCCGTCGTGTGGATGCGCCCGCTCGAACCGGCGATCCGTTGCTTGAGACCCTCGAGCACGGCGGCCTCGCGTGCGCTGATCCGCTCTTCCGCGCCGAGGATCTTCGCCTCGTGTTCTTTCAATTCCGCCGTCACGAACCGCTCGGCCCCCGAAATGGTCTGCCGCCGTTCATAGGTCTCCGGTACGCGGTCGAGATGGGGGCGGGTGACCTCGATGTAGTACCCGAACACCTTGTTGAAGCCGACCTTGAGCGAGGGAATACCGGTGCGCTCACGCTCGCGTCCCTGGAGCGACGCGATGTATTGCTTGCCGTCATCCCGAGCGCGCTTCAGCTCGTCGAGGTCCGAATCGAACCCCGTGCGAATCGCGTCGTCGTCACCCAGCTGCGCCGGCGGGCGATCCACGAGCGCGCGGTCGAGCTCGGCGGCGATATCGGCGAGCAGGTCGAAGCGGGTAGCCGCGGATTCGACGAGGGCGGACCGCGCGCGAGCTTCGAGTGTGTCGAGCGCCGCCTCCACGTCGGAGAGGTGGCGCATCGAGTCGCGCAGTGATCCGAGCTCACGTGGCGTGGCCCGGCCCAGCGCCGCCCGCCCGGCGAGTCGCTCCAGGTCCCGAATGCCATCGAGGGCTTCGCGGGTGCGCTCACGGCCGCGCGCGTCTTCGAGGAACAGCGCCACCGCATCGAGTCGCGCGTTGATCTCCCGCGGGTCCGCGAGCGGCGCCAGGAGAGAGCGACGCAACAGCCGCGCCCCCATCGGGGTCCGGGAGCGGTCGAGGACTTCGAGCAGGGTCGCGCCTTGCGTCCCCGGGCGCAGGGGTTCAACGAGCTCGAGATTGCGCCGCGTCATCTCATCGAGCGGCAAGACGTCGTGGGGACGGCGGACGAGCGGTCGGCACACGTGCGGCAGGCCGCCCGGTTTGAGCTCCCGCGCGTACCGGAGCAGGGCGCCCGCGGCGCCCAGCGCTGGGGCGTCACCCGGTTCGATACCGAGGCCGTCGAGCGATACGATCCCGAAGGTGCGCGACAGATCTTCGCGCGCCAGCTCGACGTCGAATTCCCACACTTCCCGTTCGGTGTGCGGCAGCTCGGCGTGGGGCGGCGTCCCGGCAGGAACCACGAGCTCCGCCGGCTCGTAGCGCGCCACGGCGGTCGCGATCTCGGACGCGGCTACCGTCTCGAGCGCGAATTCCCCCGTGATCAAGTCGAGCGCGGCGAGGCCGACGGACGCCGTGCCGGCCACTCGAGGATCGATCGCCACGAGATAGTTGTTGCGATTCTGCTCGAGCCACTCGTCGGCCAGAACACTCCCCGGCGTGACCGTCTCCACGACCTCGCGACGCACGATGCCTTTGGCGAGCCGCGGATCCTCTACCTGCTCGCAGATGGAGACGCGATGCCCCTTCTCGATGAGGCGCCGCAGATACTCGAGGCCGGCCTTCACGGGTACCCCGGCGAGTGGGACGAGGGCGGCGCCCCCGTTATTGCGACTCGTGAGCGTGAGTCCCAGCTCGCGTGCCGCGAGTCGGGCGTCGTCCTCGAACATCTCGTAGAAGTCGCCCATTCGGAAGAACAGGATCGTGTCGGGATGCCGGGCCTTGATTTCCCGGTACTGCTGCATCAATGGGGTGGCGGTTGCGGCGCCGGCCGTCACGGTTCTTCCACCACGAATGGCTGACCGCCGAGTCTGGTCTTGAGCGTCTTCTGCATACGGTCCGCATCCACACGGGTAGTGTATCGCCCGACGCGCACCTTGAAGAGGCCGCTCGTATCCCGAACCACCCGCGCGTCATATCCCATGGCCTTGAGGCGGGTGAGAACATCGTCCACCTGTGGGGCACTCTTCACCGCCAGTACCTGCACCGCGTATTTGCCGTCGTCGCCCGGCGTCGCCGCCGCTGCGCTTGCCGCGGACCCTCCCCCCGTCGGCGCGGGATTCGCGGCTCCGCTCACCGGTTGGGGGGGCGTCGGAACGGGCGCGCCGGCCGGCGCATGCCGGCATCGTGCCTGGTAATAGTTCACCTGGTTCTGGAATTCGAGATCATCTCCCGCGCGCGTCAGTGCTTCCTGTACCATGGCACAGCCGCGCGTGTCGTCCTTCAAATCGAAATAGGCGCGGGCCGCCCAAAACGACGTACGGGCGCGGAGTGGTGAATCCGGGTAGTCACGACGCATCCGATCGGCCGCCTGGAGCGTAGCCGCCGGGTCGCCCTGGGCGAAATAGAGCTGCGTGAGCAAGAGCAGCGCCGAGTCTGCCCACACGGAGCGGCCGTACTCGACCACGACGCGCTGCAGGTTCGTGGCGACCGTTGGCGCGTCGGCGGCAAACCTGCCGGCGTCGAGCAGGGCCGCAGGGTACATCGAATCGCGGGGCGATAGCGTCGTGAGCAACCGGCGAATCATCGCACGTGCCGAGTCGGGGCGAGTCTGTGCCAGACCGATGGCGGCGCGGCGTATGGAATCGACCCGCTGCACGGCAGCGGAATTTACCTGAGCGCGCAACGAAGGCGCAGCAAGGGCTAACCCTGCTACGAGCGAGAAGCACACGCCGGGGAAGCGTATCATGCGGCTTGTTGTGTGAAGATTCCCGCCGTGAGCACGAGGTCCGTGACGATCCCCCGCTCGTCGGTGACCGTGGTCGATTTGAGCGCGACATCCGCCGCCAGCGTTCGATGCAGCGCGGCACGCAGCTCGGCTGCGGTCCACCCGCTGGCCCATCGCGCCCAGCGGGCCGCTTCTTCTTTCCAGTTGCCGAGTCCGAACGGACGCGCCGCCACAAGATGCCGAAACAGCGCGTTCGGCAGCGCTCCGGGTGATGTACCGCGATCGAGCTCGGCACGGGCCAGGGCGCATCCCACGAGGGCGGTGCCGAGCGCCGTGACGATGCGTACTCCGGACATGCCGGCTTGCTCGAGAACGGGATCGGCGAGCGCCGCAGCACGGGCGGGGCGGCGCTCGAGCACGGCGGCGACGAGGTCGGCGAGTGTCGCACCCCGTCGTACACCCACGAGGTCCGCGACAATCGCCGCGGTCGCAGGCTTCGGTCCAACCGCGGCGGCGAGCTTCTCGAGCTCACCGGCGAGGGTTCCGAGATCGTGACCGGTTGCTTCGAGGAGCAGGGCACCGGCGTCGTCCTCGAGAACGAGTCCGAGCTCGTGAGCGCGGTGTCCCATCCAGCGCGCCACGCGGTCCGGCGGCAGCGGCTCAACTTCCACGGCCGTTGCCGAGCGCACCAGCGCCGGATCCGGCTTCTCGTCGTTTCCCTGCACCAGAACGAGGACCGTGCTCGGATTGGGTCGTTCGAGGTAGCGAACCAGTTCCTTGTACAACGCCGACGCTTTCCGCACTTGCTCGATCCCTTTGAGAACCACGGCCCGGCTGGTGGTGAGGAGCGGCAGGGTGTTTACCAACGCGTTGAACGCCCCCGCATCGAGATCGGCGGCGCTACGCTGATCGAGGTTGAAATCCCGTGCGGTTGGATCGACCGCGCGAGCCAACACCGCTCGCGTAGCCTCATCCTTCAGGACGGCTTCGGTGCCGTAGAAGTAATACACCGGGTCGGGCGCGCCACGCTTCAGGCTTCGGAGCAGCGCGTCGAAGCTCTGAGCCCCCATACGCGGCGGAAAACTACTGCCGCGCGGTGCTCAGCGTCCAGCCGCGATCGGTTCGACGAGCGCCGTGCCGTACGGATTCGGATTGCTCAAGACGACACTGGCGCGAGGATCCTGGAAGGAAACGAACGGGACGCCGGCCTGAGCAACCGGTTTCGGGAATGGGACTGGCGGCAATTCCGGGCGTTCGGGTCCGCGGTAGCGCTGCACGCCTTCGAAGGCCACGAGCGCGAGCGCGACCCCCACGAAGAGCGCCGCAATCAGTCCGGCGCGAGCCGGAGACGCCACGATCGCGGGAGGCCCTGCGATCAGACCTTCCTTGCGGAGCCGCTCATCCAGACGGCGGCGGAAATCGGCTGAGGGGTAGATGACCGCTGACTCCCGCATCAGCTGCACACCGTTCCGCAACGCCTGATCGTGCCGGCGGCACGACGCGCACTGGCTCAGATGCCGCTCGAAACGGCGCGTCTCGCGAGGCGCCGTGATCAGGCCGTCGCGAAAATCAGAATACTGCTCGAGGAACTCGGTGCACGTCATGGGCGGAATGTACTACCATCCGCGCCAGACGGGGTTCCCGCAAGGGGGGGCCGGGGGTGGTAGGGCCGGCCGGTGCCGGCCCTAGTCGAGCATCGGGGAGATCATCTGGGCGAAGCTGTTCCGGGCACGGTTCAACCGGCTCTTCACAGTCCCCAGATTGCACCCCGTAATATCGGCGATCTCGGCGTAGCTCTTCCCCTCGAGCTCGCGCAGCACGAACACCGCTCGATGGTGCGTCGGCAGCTGCCCGACACACTGATCGACCGCTTCCTTGAGGAACCGCTTCCGATACAGATCATCGGGACGGGCGGTGGTGTCTTCGAATTGCAGGGGCCGGTGGTCGGGCTCCCAATGCTTCTTGATCGCCTGGAAGAGCACGAGCGGATTCCGGCTCCGGTTGCGCAACTCGTTTTTCGCGAGGTTGGACGCAATCGTGTAAATCCAGGTGGAAAACTTTTTGGTTTGATCGAACCGGTGCAGGTGTCGGAACACGCGGATAAACACTTCCTGAACCAAGTCTTCCGCGCGCTCGCGATCGCCAATGGTACGGTTGATGAAGTTCAGCAACCGCGTCTGGTAACGATCGACGAGCGCACCAAACGCCTGGGGATTCCCACTCAGGTGTTCGAGCACGACCCGACCGTCATCCACCTCATGGAGGGCAACGCGCTCCAAGGCGCGGGGGCTCTCCTGAGTCACGACCATCTTTCGCTTGAGCGTCGCTCGCACAATCACTCCCGCGTTGCAGATCGAAACACCACACGTGGGGAGTCCACGCTGCAGGTATATGATGCCGCAGGAAGCGTACCCGTCGCGAGCGCCCCGATAGTGCTATAACGCTACGCGCGTTAACAATGTTCGTCACACCAGCCGGGCGTGCTGCGGCGTGTCTCACCGTGATGACAAAAGGACACTTCCGAGCCCCTACCGCCCTAGTTTGAATCCGGCCATATAAAGGATAGCGACGATGCTCTTGGCGTCGCGGATCTCGCCCGATTTGATCCCCTCCAGAACGTCCGACAATTGTCGCGGCACCACCTCGATGAACTCATCCGGCTCTCTCGCAGCCCGGCCGGCCGTGAGCCCGTGCGCCCAAAAAAGGTGAATCTCCTCGTTGGTGAATCCGGGCGTGGTCCAGATCGCTGTGAGGCGCTCGAGGTGCTGCGCTTCGACGCCCGCCTCTTCCGACAACTCACGACGCGCACATTGTTCCGGTGACTCACCGGGCGAGAGCGTGCCTGCCGGGATTTCCCACAGCGCCCCACCGGTGGCGTAGCGGTACTGCTTGATCATCAGGATGGTTGGATCCGGGCTTTCGGGATCACCGGCGCACGGCACGACAGCGGCAGCGCCCGGATGCCGGATCAGCTCGAGCTCACCTTCGCTGTCGTCCGGAAATCGCACGCGATCGACATCGAGCCGGATGACCTTGCCGGAATAGACACGGCGTGTCGCGAGTTGCATCTGTCCTCTAGTGTTGGAACAGCCAGGTGAGCGGGACCTTGAAGCCTTCGCCGAGGAGATAGCCGACGTTCAAGCGCATGTTCGCGTGGATCGGCGAATTCAGAGCCGGTGATGGGAACGGAACGAGGCCCAGACGCCGGGCAATGATCTTGAGACGCATCATGTGAAACCCGTCGCTCACAAGGATGACCCGACGAGTTTGGCGCCCATTGAACCAATCGGCAACGACCCGAAGGGACGCAGCGGTATTTCCCGCGGCCGGGAGCCCGATGACTGCGTCCTGAGACAGGCCCCCTCCCCCGCTCCGTCCCCCGCCGAGCTTGCTGAGATAGCGGCGGCCGACTTCCGACTCGCTGAGGGTGTCGCCGGGACCGATGCCACCCGTGACGAGGATGACGGGCGCGAGGCCCCGCTGATACAGCGCGGCGGCATGGTCCAACCGGGCGCGAAATACGGGGGAGGGGCGGCCGTTGTACTGTGCCGCCCCGAGCACGGCGATGGCATCGGCGGTGGTCGCCTCGTCCTGGTCGGCGGTCAATGCGACGCTCACCACGACCGCCGCCCACCCCAGCACGAGCAACACCGCGATGACGGTTACGGCGATGAGGCGCCGTCGCACCGTCCAGAATGGCATGCCGGGAATATAGAGGTCAGCTGCCGAGAATCAGCCGTACGGCCACGCCGCCGGCCAGCGCCAGGAGCAGCGAGGCCAGCGTACCGATGAGGAAATATTCCGCGAACTCTCGGTCCTCGAGCGCGCGAAACCGCGCAATGGATTTGGCGGCGAGGATGATTCCCAGTGCGCTGTATTCTCCGAGCAGCACGAGGGTGAGCCCGACGGCTCGTTCGAGGGCGCCGATCGCCCGGCCGCGCGCGATATCGATGGCCCCCGCGCTGCGATCTTCGTCGCGTCGCATCTTGAGCGTCGGCAGCTCGAGTACGGCCCGGACGAGCACCACCCCGCGTCCGCAGATATAGAGATAGGCGCTGCCGATCAGCCCCGCCTTGCCCCACCACAGCCCGGATGCGCGCGGAACAACGAGGTTGTCGAGGGCCATCCCGACCCCGGCCGCTGCGGCCACGATCAGGCCTTCGATCAGCAGCAGGTCGCGTCCGCGGCGCCGTCCATCGATCTGCGACGGCCACAGGATGGCCGCGACCGTGTAGGCCAGAAAGGGAACGAGGATGATGGGGTTCATGGCGCGCCGAGTGCGGCTCCAAACATAGCATCACCGGCGCGGACGAGCGGCCACGCCATGCGCCGCGCCAGGTGCGAGACGGCGCTGCGATCGATGCGGAGCGCGCGTGCCGCGTCGCCCGGAGGCCCGGTCCGGAGCCACGCGGCGGCCGTGCGCTGCCGCGGGGTCCAGGCCCAGTACAGGGCGGAATAGTAGCTCGCGAGTCCCAGGAGCAACGGTTGGCGTTCCCCGAATCCGGCAAAGGCGAACAGCAGGCGTCGCGCTTTGGCATCCGCGACCGCGGCGCGGGCCAGGTGAAAGCAGGGGCCGTCGACCTCCGGGGCCGTGATGCCGCGGGATAACGGGGTCGATACCGGTCCCTGGCCGCAGGCGACGGTCCAGTCGACGTCGGCGAAGCGGGTGCGCAAGACATGCGCGATTTCCCAGATCGCCGTGGCGTGCTTGAGCAGGCATTCGATTTCATCACCCTGGGTCACGGCGAACCGTGCCGCGAGACTCGAATGCCAGCGGCGGCTCCATTCGGGAAGCACGCGGCGCAGGTCGCGCTGCAAGGCGGCGCGGCGCGCCGGCGACAGCTGGCGGGAGGCGATCACATCGGCGATCAGCGCGACGTAAGAGGCGGCCACGCTCCCAGGATACTCCGCATGACGGAAAACGTCAATTCATGCAGTTGTGACGAAAAGCGTCACACCCGCCCCGTGCCGAACAGCCGGTCGCCCGCGTCGCCCAGGCCGGGCAAGATGTAGCCGCGCCGGTCGAGCTCGCGGTCCAGCGCCGCCGCAAACAGTGGCGTCTCGGGGTGCGCCGCGAGCATCCGGCGCACGCCCTCGGGAGCGGCCACCAGGCAGAGAAACCGGATCCGGTGCGCGCCCGCCCCGGCGGCCTTCAAGGCGGTCACCGCGGCTACCGCCGATCCCCCCGTGGCCAGCATCGGATCGAGCACGTAAAACGTCCGGTCCTGCTCCCCGGCGGGAATCTTGAAGTAGTAGTCTACCGGCGAAAGGCTCTCGTGATCGCGATACAGCCCGATATGCCCGATGCGGGCTGACGGGATCAGCTGGGAAATCCCGTCCACCATCCCCAGACCCGCGCGGAGAATGGGCACGAGCGTCAGCTTCTTCCCGGCGACCTCCACGCCCGTGGTGCGCTCGAGCGGTGTTTCGAGGGTGATCGGCGCGAGCGGGAGATCGCTCGTCACCTCGTACGCCATGAGCATGGCGATCTCGTTCACGAGCTGCTTGAAATCCCGGGTGCTGGTTCGCTTGTCCCGCAGAATCGAAAGCTTGTGCCGGATGAGCGGATGATCGAGCACGGTGAGATTGGGAAACCCGGGGTGCGGCATGAGCGGGAAGCTAGGGCAGACGGGGCCGCCGGGCTACTCGAGCGAAGCGATCACCTCACGCGCGCGCCATACGTTCTCGTCCCCGTGCCCCGGGTTCAGCGCCGGGAGCAGAGATCGCGCAACGCCTGGAGGTCCACTCCTGACAGGTCGTCCACGACGAGTGCGGCTCCGGAAAAATCGTGGTCGCGCGTATAGCCGTTCACCGAGACGACGGTCGGCACTCCCGCCGCCAGGCTCGAGCGCAGCCCGTTCTCCGAGTCTTCAAAGGCGATGCAGTCGGCTGCGGGCAACCCGAGGCGCTCGAGTGCCCAGTGGTAAATGTCGGGCGAAGGCTTCTTCCGCGGCACGACGTCACCCGCGCCGATCACGTCGAACCACCGCTCCCCGTCGGGGCCCAGGGTGCTGGCCAGGAGCGCCGTCACGTTGTCGGGCGTGGTCGTCGTGGCGATGGCGAGCCGGATGCCGTCCCGGCGCGCCTCCTCGAGCAGCCGCTGAACCCCCGGGCGAAGCGGAATCCCCGCGCTGCGCACCAGCTCGGTGTAGTGTCGCGTCTTCTGGGCATGCAGGCGCGCGATGAGTGCATCGAATTCACGCGGCGCGGGCCGCGCATAGTCGGGCCGGTAGCGCTCGACGTAGTGCCGCATCCGCTCCTTGCCGCCGGTGACCGCGAGTAATGCCCCGTACAGCGGCACGTCCCATTGCCAGTCGAGCCCCGCTTCGGCAAATGCGCGATTGAATGCGACCCGGTGGCCATCGCGCTCGGTGTCGGCCAGCGTTCCGTCTACGTCGAACAGCAGGGCGCGGGGAAGTGGTGCGGCGGCCATCCCCGGCTAGTGCACGGGCGCGCCGATCGGCACGGTGCTGACGATGATCTCGGCGCGCGGGGCGTAGTACTTCCAGTTGCTCGTCAGCCCGGTGTCCTTCAGCTCGACCTGAAGCCGCAGCACGTCGCCGGATCCCTCCCGGACATACCAGCGGAACAGCGCCTCCTCGATCCACTTATCGTCGCGGCGGTACCTGATCCGCGACATCCCGAGCGCGTTCTTTTTGTCCTTGCCGAGCAGCCAGTGTTTGCAAGGCGTCGTGCCGGCTCGCGTGGAGTCGCCAGGTCCGGGCGGCGGCGGTGGGTCGGCGCACTTGTCCGTCAGGTCGTGAAAGGTGATCCAGTAAGCGGGCGCGGTGGCTCCGTCCTCCGGGAGGTCGGGAACGCTGTCCGGCGATCCTGCGCCGGGCTTCGCGTTGAGATGGTTCCTGTACCAGTCGAACAGGACCTCGGCACCCGCCTCGTTGATGTACATCCGAAACCAGCGTGGCGCGGCCGCGCCCGAATCCCGGAGGGCGGCGAGACGCGCGTGCTCCGCCGCCGTGTCGGGCGCCGAGCCCGGGACGACAGGCACCTCGGTGCCCCGGTGCGGCAGCTGAGCCGCCAGCGGCCTTGCCGCCGTCGCGGCGACGAGCAACGTCAGAAGTGAATACCGAGCGATCACGTGGTTCACGACACGAGAGAAGGGAAGGGCAATGTAGAGGCAGGCGGTGGTGGGCGGCAACGGGCGGTCGCGCGCGAATTCAGCTCTTTGGGGCCTTCCCGGTCTCCGACGAGGGCGAGAGAAACTCGCGGCGCCGCTCGCCGCAATAACCGCGGACCAGCGTCAACAATCGATCGGTATCGATGGGTTTGGGCAGCACCTGCATGTGCTCGGAATCCACCATCCGTGCGGTCCAGCGATGCAGCCAGGCGGAGAGAATGATGACCGGAATCGCATGCAGCTCAGGATCGGAGCGCAGCGCGTCGCGTCCGTTTGCCGCGGTGACAACACGGTATCCTTCCGATTCGAGCAGCTCCTTGAGCGGCGTACGGATTGGCTCGTCGTCATCCACCAAGAGCACAGATCGTGTCACCGGGCGAACACTCCGATTCTCTGTACGCAGCAATCATAGACCGGATTCCTCCCGAACGGAACGAATTAGCTCTATGCTATATTCCCGCCGTGATCCATCCGTGGCACGACCTCGAACCGGGGAAGCATCCCCCCGAAGTCGTCACGGCCGTCATCGAAATTCCCGGCGGCGGGCGCAACAAATACGAGCTCGATAAGGAAACAGGCCTGTTTCGGTTGGACCGGGTGCTGTATTCGGCCGTCCATTACCCTGGCGATTACGGCTTCATTCCCCGCACGCTCCACCGGGACGGCGATCCCTGTGACATTCTGGTGCTTATCAAGGAGCCTACCTTCACCGGCTGCCTCATAGATGTGCGCCCCGTCGGGCTGTTGCGCATGCTCGACCTGGGTGTGCCGGACGACAAAATCATCGCCGTGCCGGCTCGGGACCCGTTTCAACACGAGTATTTCGACATTGCCGATATACCGGGTCACGTGCTCAAGGAAATCGAGCATTTCTTCCAGATTTACAAGGACTTAGAAGGCAAGCGGGTGCAGACGGTCGGCTGGGAAAAGAGCGAAGTTGCGATGCGCGAAGTGTCCGATGTCATCCGGACCTACGGGGCGCGGTATGGCGCTGCCCAGCCGGAGTTGGTGCAGAACGCTCCAGGTCGAACCGTTGCCGGCGCTTGAAGCTGTCCCAAAAGAGGGTAGGTTCTCTCGCTATGACCAACCCAGTGTGCTGTTCATGACGATCAGAAAACGAGAACTGAAGAGCCCCGACGAGCTGCGCCGCTGGATCGACGATAATGCACGCTCTGCGTCGATCGCGGGCGACGGCGAGGCATCCGCCCAGTTCCTCATCGTACGCCAACCACCCAAAGTCGGTGTGGCCAACTGGCGCGCGGCGGACGAGCAGGCCGAGCGCGGACCGCGCTCGCGCTGGAGCACCGCGCTCCGCTCGGCAATCCGACGCGCGCAGCTCGAGTTCGA
>DATIWU010000095.1:0-33858 GCA_035519195.1 Gemmatimonadales bacterium | reverse complement strand
CGGACCGTGGACGAGATGGGCGGGGTGATATGGGTCGACACCGCCCGCGAAGGAGGTGCGGCATTCAAGATCTTTTTTCCGTGTGCACACGGTGAGTAGAGTCCTGGTCGTCGACGACGAACCGGGCCTGCGCCAATCACTCGGACTCCTGTTGAGCGACGCAGGCTACCAGGTGGTCGCCGAGGGCAGCGGCGCGCGGGCGATTACCCGCGCGCTCGAGGAACAGTTCGATCTGATCCTGTGCGACGTCCGCATGCCCGACATGGATGGGCTCGAGTTCCTGCGGGCGTATCAAACCGGCGGTGGAGAGGCGCTGGTCATCATGATGAGCGCGTACGGCGGCGAGGACATGGCGCTCGCGGCGATGACGAAAGGCGCGTACGACTACATCCCCAAGCCGTTCCGTCCTGACGAGGTGGTCCTGACGTTGCGCAAGGCGGAGGAACGCGAGCGACTCCGCCAAACAGTGGCCACGCTCCAGGCACAGCTGGACACGATTCCCGCCGCCCGCGCTCTGGTTGCCGAGAGCGAAGCCATGAAGTGCGCGCTGGATCTCGTGTCCCGCGTGGCCGGTCACCGGACCACGGTGCTGATCACGGGGCCGCGCGGAACCGGCAAGGAAGTCATCGCGCAAGCCATTCACCGGGCCAGTCCCCGCGCGGCGCGTACCTTTGTCGCGGTCAACTGTGCGGCCATTCCCGACGCGCTCATGGAATCGGAGTTGTTCGGGCATGCCAAGGGTGCGTTCACCGGCGCCTCGTCCGACCGTCCAGGGCTGTTCGAGGAAGCCGAAGGAGGCACGCTGCTACTGGACGAGATCGGCGATCTGCCGCTGGCGTTGCAGGCCAAGCTGCTGCGGGTCCTGCAGGAGAACGAAATTCGGCGCGTGGGCGAGCAGCGCACGCGGCGTCTCGACGTCCGGCTGATCGCGGCGACCGCGAAGGATCTCGCGCGGGAAACGGCCGCCGGGACATTTCGTGCCGATCTGTTCGACCGGCTCAATGTCGTGCACATCACGCTTCCGCCGCTCGCCGCCCGCCGCGAGGACATTGCGCCACTGGCGCGATATTTCGCCGAGCGGTTGAGCCGGCGTCTCGCTCGTGCGGTGACGTTGAGCCCGGCAACCCTGTCCTGGATGGAACAGCAGCCGTGGCCGGGCAACGTGCGGGAGCTCGAGCACGCCCTGGAGCGGGCGGCGGTGATTTCCGGAGCCAGCGTGCTCGAACCCGAGCACTTCCAAACTCCCGAAGCATCGAAACCCGCGGCCGCGCCGGACGGCGCGCGTGCCATGACGCTCGAGGCCGCGGTCACGCAGGCGGAGCGACTCGCGATCGCGGCCGCGTTAGAAGCGACGGGAGGCAACCGGCGCGAAGCGGCGACGCACCTCGCTATCAGCCTCAGAACGCTGTTTTACAAGCTGCGCCAGTACGACATGGAGTAATGCAGTCGCTTGCACTGGTGCGTGAATTTGCGCGGTTTTTTCCTCTCGTAGAAAACGCAACCCCCGTAATAACAATTGGTTATGAGTCGGCACGGAACATGAGATAGGGTGCCGCCGAAAGGGGACTTATGCGCTCAAGACGCCAGGGCTTCACGTTCATCGAGCTGCTCATCGTGTGCCTGATCATCGGCATCGTGGCGGCGTTCGCCGCGCCCAAGATCGACGTGACGAAATACAAGATCGAGAGCGGCATGCAGGGGATCGGCATCACGCTGCTCGGGGTGGAGCGGCAGGCGATCACCCAGCAGCACGACATCATCGTCCTGTTCGACGTGGCGAACCAGGCGCTGCGCATTCACGAAGACAACAACAACAACGGGCAGGTTGACCCCGGGGAACGGGTACGGTCGGTGCCGCTCGGCGATCAGGTGGTGTTCGGACGCGGTGCGGCGACGGCGATGTCCATGGGCAGCGGCCCGGTCACGTTCACCAAGGTCGTGCGCGGCTATCCGGCGCTCGTGTTTCACCGCGACGGCAGCGCCAGCGAAGCCGGCGGGTTCTACCTGACGTCGAAGCGTGCCCTGAATTACTCGG
The DNA here is from genome assembly GCA_035519195.1 of Gemmatimonadales bacterium. Taxonomy (GTDB): domain Bacteria; phylum Gemmatimonadota; class Gemmatimonadetes; order Gemmatimonadales; family GWC2-71-9; genus AG25. The sequence continues at coordinate 31,823 of DATIWU010000095.1, read as the reverse complement.
GGGGTTACAAGCAGGACTCGCGCGCGATCCTGGTCGATCGGGCCACCGGTCGCGCCTCTTGGTATCGCTACGGCACCAGCACCTGGGTAAAGGCCTTCTAGCCATGACAAACGAGCGTGGATTCACTCTGATCGAGGTCGTCGTCGCGCTGACGATCCTGCTGGTGGTCATCGTCGGCTTCGTGACGACTACCGGGAAGACGACCAACGTGGCCGCGACGAGCGAGCGGCAGGAGATGGCGATGCAGCTGGTGAGCGATCGAATCGATCAGATCCGCTCCGATCCGGACTACGGCGGATTGGACACGACGTACGGGGGGAGCCAGTCGAACTTCGCGACGTTGCCGGGCTACACCCGCACGACGCAGATCGTGCGCACCACGGCGAGCGGCAACGACTACAAACGGGTCACCGTTTCGGTCACCGGCCCGGGGCTTTCGAGTACGGTTTCACGGACGATCACGGTGGGGGCCCAATGACTTCTCGCAGCGCGGTGCGCGAACGCGGTATGACGCTCATCGAGATGATGATCGCGTTGATCGTCTTCTCGGTGATCATGGCGGGCGCGCTCGCATTCCTGCGCGCGCAGGGTTCGAGCTTTTCGCTCGGGACGCAGCGGGTGGCGATGTATCAGAACACGCGCTACGCCCTGAATGAAATGGAGAAGGACCTGCGCACGGCGGGGGCCGGCACGTCGGATAACCAGCCCCAGCTGATCTATGCGGGCACGAACGTAGTCGCGTTCAACGCCAACTACTGGACCAATACGCCGGGCGACGTCTTCGCCGTGTACTACAACCCCGACGCGCCCGACAGTGCCGTGCAGGCGCTCAAGAGCACGCAGCGGATCACGATTCCGCTCACGTCGTTCGGATACCCGGACACGTCCTACGCCTTCGGTCCGGGCAATAGCCCGGCGGAGACGATCGTCTTCTACTTCGCGGCCGACACGTCGACCGCGCGCAGCGACGACTACATCCTGTACCGCCAGGTGAATAACCTCGCGCCCGAGGTCGTGGCCCGGAACATCCTTGCCACATCGGGCCTGCCGTTCTTCCAGTACTACACGGTCTCGACCAACGGGGCGACGGGCGTGTCGACGATGAGCCTCGTGTCGACCGCCAGTCTGCCGTTCATGCACTCGGTCAAGGTGCACTTGGCCTTGAACGACACCGGGCCCGCAGCGCGCATCGACAGCATCCGTGCCGTGCGCGTGAACTTCACGAGCACGAACGGCCTGACCGGCTCGGCCCAGCGGCTCCGCACCATCAGTCGCGAGATGCGGCTCCCCAACGCCGGCCTCGTGAACAAGAAAGACTGCGGCGATCCGCCCATTCTCGGATCCGTCGCGTTCACGGCAGTCTACAACGCGGTGAGCGGCGTTCCTGGAGTGAAGCTGACGTGGAATCCCGCGACCGACGAGAACAGCGGCGAAAAGGACATCGAGCGCTACGTGGTGTGGCGGCGGCTGTCCACGGTCGTGGATTGGGGTGACCCGTACGTCAGCATTCCGTCGGGGAGCGCGTCGTACCAGTTCCAGGATCAAAGCGTGGTGTCTGGTAACACGTACGTGTACGCGCTCGCGGCAGAGGATTGTACGCCTTCAATGTCCAATCAGGCGACGAGCAGCGGCGTCGCCATTCCCTGAGGAGAGGTCAACATGACGCACCGTGCCACGATCGGAAATGAGCGAGGCATCGCGCTCGCGGTGGTGCTGCTCGTCCTGCTCGCGATCGCGGCGATTGCGGCAGGGGCGGCGCTGCTCGGCTCGAATACGACCCTGATCAACAAGTACCACGACCGCTTGAGCGTGCTCGAGACCGCGGCTGATGCCGGCCTCGAGGAAGCACGCTCGGCCGTGAACGGGAACAAGGCGATCTATCCCGACACCGGCTACACCACGCTCGAGAACGGCGCTACGGTGTACAACGCCAGCGGCACCGCCATCCCGAACATCAAGCGCTGGACGTACCTCGGCCCGACGGGCGTTACGTCGGGAGAGTTCGGCGTGTACGGCAGCGTGGTCACCGTGGTCCAGGATGCGCAGGGCGATCGGGTGGTCCGTCGCGCGGAGGTCTATCAGGAGAGCTTCGCCAAATACGCCTATTTCACGAACGTCGAGGGCGCCATTCAGTTCGCGGCGGGCGACCAGCTGTTCGGCCCCGTCTTCTCGAACGACGTGATCAACATCGGGTCGGGCTCACCGAAGCCGGACTTCAAGGGTCCGGTCGCGACGGCGAAGACCATCAACAACCTGTCGAACGGCAACTTCGAGGCCGGCTACAAGCAGAACGCGACCACCATTGCCTTCCCCCAAACCGCGGATCTGAACAAGCTCCAGGCCCAGGCGGCGGCGGGCGGCATGTCGATCACCAGCACCACGGCGGGGGCGGCGGGCCAGGCCACCACGCGCATCGAATTCGTCGCCATGGACCTGGACGGCGACGGCGACTCGACGGATGACGACGAAGGCTTCATCAAGGTGTACCAGGCCGACAGCACGAAATACGCCTGGTGGGTGGTGGCGGACACCGGCGGCGTTTTCAAGTCGACGAACCTGTCGTACGGCACCAACGGACTCAAGCTGGCTCGCAACTGCGGTCACGTGGGGTTGAGCTCCGGCACGCTGCCCCACACCTACTTCAAGACGTTCGCCCACCACAAGAACAAGGCGGGCGCCGGCATGGGGCAGGACAGCGTGGGCTGGGCGATGCAGCCCGGCGTGGCGGGCCATGGATCGCAGTGGCGCTGTTATCTCGGCGGCGCGGACATTCTCAACGACTCGACCCTGGGCTCGAGTATCCATGGTCAATTCACTGTGCACGATTCGCTCGGCCATTGGCTGCCGTGGACGGGGACGGTCGATCCGCGCATTGCGAGCCACACCGGGAACGCCACGTACGCCCAGTATCTCTGGCCGATCACTCGCTCGCTGAACCCGAATTGGAAGGGCGTGATCTACGTCGACGGCAAGGTCGCGGTCAGCGGATTGCTGCGCGGGCAGGTCACCCTCGCCGCGACCGACAACATCGTGATCGCGGACGACATCAAGTACGTCACGGATCCGTCGTCGACCACGCCCTGCGGCTCGACTCAGCGGGACATGCTGGGCCTGTTCAGCGGCCAGGATGTCATCGTGGCCGACAACCTGCTGAACGATCCATTCCCTTCGACCGGCGGCTTCCCGGGCAGCGGCACGTCACCCTGCGCGACGTGCACGTACACCTGGGACGACACGCAGGACGAGTTCATCCAAGGGGTGGTGCTGGCGCTGAGCAACTTCATCGTCGAGAACTACAGCACGGGGTCGTCGACGGCTGAGCCCTGCGGTACGAATGCGGCGGGACGCGGGTGCCTCTACCTGACGGGCGGCGTCATCCAGCAGCAACGCGGCGCCGTGGGTCTAACGTCGGGATACGGATATAAGAAGCGCTACTCGTACGACCAGTGCGCGAGCGCGAATCCCCCGCCGTACTTCCCAACTACGGGCCACTTTGCCCGGGGGCACTATTACGAGGTCGAACCGACGAACTTCAATATCGCGTCGTATTGGCAGCTTCTGATTCCAAATCATTGATGCTGACTGCCTAATCGGCGCATCAGGGTTTCCCGCCGGCCTCCGGGCCGGCGGGAAACCAGCCTCACGTGACAGCGTAACTCCCTAAAAATCATAGTCTTAGTATGTGACGAGCGAGCATCTGCCCTGATGATAGCCGTCACGGCACCCCGTTCCAGGAGCGAGCACCTTTCACACCGTGCGACGCTGGGGCGGGAGCTCTAGCGCGCGGAACGTACCGGTTGGTATGCGCCCTGTAGCTCACAACAGTCAAGGAGGAAGTGAATGCAAGCGCATCGTTGGTTCGCGCTCGCGATAGCCCTGAGCCTCGTCTCGGTGAGGTCTCTGGCGGCGCAGGCCGATCATTCCCATGGCTGGCCATGGGGCTGGTTCCAGCACGACCAGCACGATCACGACGATTGTGACCACCGCGGCTCCTGGTGGAACTCGCGTGATTGCCACGACAAGGACAAGCACGATGTCCGGCCCCAGGACAACAACCGCCGTCCGGATGACAACAAGAAGGACAAAGACTGCCACGGAAACAACGGCGGCAGTGGCGGGAACACGGGCGGTGGCAGCACGGGCACGCCCCAGCCGGGCGCAGTGTCGGGCAGTGTTGCCGGCGACAACGGCGCAGTGGCCGACTGGCAGATTTTCCTGATCGGCTCAACCGGCGCGTCTTCGTCCACACGCACCGCTGGAGACGGCACCTACTCGTTTACGGGCGTCGCTCCCGGCACGTACATGGTGTGTGAAGCCGATCCATCGCCGGCCGCTGAGCAGATCCCGGCCGCCGGCTCGGCGTCGAACAGCACGGCGTGCACCGGACCCTATGCCGCGTTCGGCTACTCCGTGACCGTTGGCTCTGGGGCAACGGTGGCGGGCAACACCTTCTTTAACGGCTCCGGGGGCGTGTTCTAACCGTAGCGATGCCTCCTGCAACGGCCGCCGGCACCCGCCGGCGGCCGTTTCGTTTTCGTCAGCAATTCCGCAACGATGCGCTCCGTATCGCAACCGTCGGATAACATCTCAATAACCTCTCGAAGACACGTTTGGCGCCGTGCACAGCACCGCAGCAGGCTCCACGCTCGCCGAGGTCATTGTGGCGGTTGTTCTCCTCGAGGCAGGACTCTTGGGTGTCCTGGCCACAACGGCGCTCGTGTCCCGCGTCATGAGTGTCGGGGAGCGTTCCGCGGCGGCGGCGCTCGCCGCCGAGCAGCGGCTCGAAGCATTGCGCCAGGATGGCTGCGCTGCGAACGGCCACGAGGTGCTGCTGGTCGGACTTACGCCGGTTGATTCGCTCGCGTGGCAGAGCGTTAGCCTTGGCGAGCAACAGCGGGAGCTGGTGCTCCGGAGCCACTATCTCGTTCCGCCGGGGCGCTGGCGCACGGACACGTTCGACGCGGAAATCCCGTGCGCCGGCTGACCGAGCGAGGCGTCACGCTCGCGGAACTGATCGTCGCACTCGCGCTCTCCACGGTCATTCTCGCTGGCGCCTGCCTGGTCATGCTGGTGGTCGACCGCAGCTACCGCCGATCCATCGAGCGCATCGGCGCGCACCAGAGTCTGCGCGCCGCGGCATCGATCCTTCCCTCCGAGCTGCGGCAGCTCGACCCGGCGGACTCGGATCTGGGGGCACTCTCCCCTACGTCGATCACCCTGCGCCGCTTCCGGGAATTCGGCGCCCTCTGCGCACTGGCCTCGAGCAACGACGGTCAGTTGGTCGTCACGGTTCGTGAGCTCACGGTCTTGTTCGGGTCACCCGGCAGTTTCGCCGCGGGGGATTCGGTGCTCGTGTTCCAAGATGGCGATCGCTCGATCGGGAGCGACGACCGTTGGGGTCGGGCGCAGATCACGAAGACCGCGAGCGGAACGTGTCCAGGCGACAGTCTTCCCGCCCAGGCACCGACCATCGAGCTGCATCTGACCACGGCAGACAGCGCGCTGCGCCATGCCACGCTGGGCGCACCAATTCGTGCCTTCACGGCCACCACCTACACGCTGTATCAGTCTCCCAGCGACCGGCGCTGGTATCTCGGCATGCGTGCAGACGGCAGTACCATCGAGCCGCTCGTTGGCCCGCTCAAAGGCGCGGACGGCGTTGTCTTCACGTACTCCGACTCGAGTGGCAAACCTACGGCAACCGTTGGCGCCGTTACCGCTGTCGACGTTCTGATCCGCGGCAGCCCGCTTGTAGCACAGGACGGAAGAAGCACGTACGATTCGATTGCGCTGCGTGTTGCGGTGCGGGGCCGCCATTCCTGAGCGGCGGAGGGTACGGGGAGCGGCGCTCGTGTTCACGCTGCTGGCGCTCGTTCTCGCGAGCGCTCTGGTCGCGATCGCCTGGACCGTTGCCTTCAATGAGGCGCGCATCGACGAGACTGCGGGCGCGCTGCGCCGCTCGTTTTACGTCGCCGAAGGAGGCGCGGCAGCCACGATTCGGAACTGGCCCCGGTCGTACAACTTCATCGCTCCCTACCCGGTTGATTCGGTCGCGATACCATCGGACGCCCCAACATCGTGGCTCACCCCGCCGCATGGCGGCGGAGGCTATCGGGGGTACCTGTACCGCCTGAACGACGAGCTGTACCTCCTAAGCACTCAGGGCCGAGTGGGGGCTCCGCTCCCGGCTCTCCATCGGCTCGGTATACTGCTGCGACTCGAGCCACCTCGATCCGACGTGCGTGCGGCGCTCGAGGCGGGCGGCTCGGCACGAATCGTCGGCCGGGTGCAAATCAGCGGCAACGACTCCGCACCGTCCGCCTGGTCATGCGACCTCCGAGACACCAGCAAAGCGGGCGTTGCCGCGGAATCGATCACCGTGCTCCCCACTCCATCTGGCAGGATCGCGGGTTCGCCTCCCACGTCGATTACGCCGCCTGAGGGGCAACCGGAGCGCCTTCGCGCTTGGGCCATGTTGCGCGACGTACTCCTCGCGGAACCCAACCACGCGCTCGCGGGAGCCGGGGTCCCCAGGGTCGAGCCGGTATCCATGGGTCGACACTGCGCTATCGCTGTCGTTACAAATTGGGGTGACGCGAACCAGCCTGGCGCGCCCTGTGGCGGGTTTTACCCGGTGATCCACCTGACCGGCGACGCGACTCTCGTCGACATTTCGGGACAGGGCACCCTCATTGTCGACGGCAGTCTCACTTTGACCGGTGCGACGCGCTGGAACGGTATTATCTTGGCCGGCGGAAACCTGACCCTCAGGGGCACAGGGCCGACATTCCACGTGTGGGGCGCGATGGCGGCGGCAGGCGATGCCGTACTCGAAGCGGATAGCCTTGCATCCCCACTCGAAGTGACATATTCTAAATGCGCTGTTACCAACGCGTTGTATTCAGCGTCAAGAGCGGTTCCCTTGACGAGCCGCTCCGCGATCGAGGCGTTCTGAGAAGCTAAGTACCTCGCCAGCAATATCTTACAGCAAATAATCTCCAGTATCTTCTAGGCTTGACAGGATAACACTCGAGTCTTACTGTAGTTCGCCCTCTTCCACAGCTACGCGCTGCGGCAAATACATGGCGCTTTTCGGGTTGTTAGGTGGCAAACGCACCTCAGTCGGCTTGGACATCGGCTCGGGAATTATCAAGCTGGTGGTCTTCGACCATTCCGGTAGTGAGCCGGAATTGGTCCGCGTCGCCACGACTCAGGTCGCGACAGACGCGATCGTCGAGGGCGAGGTCATGGACCCGGGCATCGTCGCCGAAGCGATTCGGGGTCTGTTCGCCACGGCGGGTGTCAAACAGAAGACGGTGATCACGGCCATCGGAGGTCGCGACGTCATCGTCAAGCGAATCCAGATGGATCGCATGAAAGAGGCCGATGCCCGCGAGGTGATCCGGTGGGAGGCCGAGCAGCACGTGCCCTTTGACATGGCCAACGTCGAGCTCGACTTCCAGATCCTCGATCCCGACGCCGAAGGGCTCCAGATGAACGTCCTGCTCGTCGCCGCGAAGCGGGAAGTGGTCGAGAGTCGGATGGCGCTGCTGATGGAAGCCGGCCTCAAGCCGACGGTGATCGACGTGGACGCGTTTGCCATCCATAACGCGTTCGAGCTGAACTACCCCGACGCGATGCAGGGTGTTGTGGGGCTGGTGAACGTCGGCCATGAGGTCACGAACGTCAACATCCTCGAGGACGGGATCCCGGTGCTCACGCGAGACCTTTCGGTCGGTACGCGGCGCTTCACGGAAGACCTGCAGCGCAACAAGGGTCTGTCGGCAGAGGATAGCGAGAAGGTCATTCAGGGACAGCTGCAGAACGACGATTTGGCCGCTTGCGTGGAAGAGCGAGGCGAGGAGATCGCCGTGGGAGTCGAGCGTGCCGCGGGGTTTCTGGCCACCGCATCGCGCTCGGCGGGCGAGCTGAGTCGCGTGTTCACGAGCGGGGGTGGGGCACGGACGCCGGGACTGAACGAGTTTCTTTCCACCCGTCTGAAGGTCCCCGCCGAGCTTGCTAACCCGTTGCAGCGCCTGAAGGTACGCGACAAGGTATTCGAGGCCGTGCCGGTCGACGAGCTGGCACCCCTGCTCATGCTCTCGGTCGGCCTCGGGCTGCGGCGCGCGGCATGATTGAAGTCAATCTCTTACCGGGCCGGCCCGCCGAGAAAAGCGCGGGATTCAAGCTCCGCATGCCCGATTTCCGGGCGATGCTCTCCAATGTCACCAACCCCTGGTTGCTTGCCGCCTGCGCGGCCTGGATTCTCGTGCTCGGCGGTGGACTCGCCCTGTTCGTGACCAGCCGGACGCGCCTCGCCGTGCTGAACTCACGGCTCGAGGCGGTCCGCACGGAAAAGCGCCGCTATGACGCGGTGATCGCGCAGAAGCGGCAATCGGAGCGGATGCGGGATTCGCTGGCAGCCGAGATCGGCATCATTCGCTCGATCGACGGGGCCCGGTACATCTGGCCTCATATCCTCGATCAGGTCGCGAAGGCGCTGCCCCCTTACACCTGGTTGAACACGCTCACCGTGCAGGGCTCGTCTCAGCCGGCGCCGGCTCCCGCACCCCCGCAGGGAGCGCAGCCGGCAGGGCCTCCTCCGACGGCACCGATCGCGTCGGTCGTGTCGTTTCAGATCACCGGCAGCACGGTGGACATTCAGGCGTACACGACGTTCCTGCGTCAGCTCGCCGCGTCGCCGTGGTTCACGGACGTGTTCCCGGCAAGCTCGCAGACGATCGTGGACCAGGACCGGCCGGTCACCGCGTTCACGATCGCGGCGCGTTTCCGCGTGGCGGACTCCGTGTACATGCACACGGTTCCCCTCACCCAGCCGCTGAGGTAGCCGTGGCCCTCCTCCCCACCGACCAGCGCAGTCAGGTCATGCTGTTGGTAATCCTGCTCGCCGCCATCGGCGGGTACGGATTCTGGCACTACTACTACGAGCCCACGAGCACGCAGATCTCCTCGGAGAAGACCGAGATCGACAGCCTGCAAATCGTGGTCGACCGCGCCAAGCAGGATCTGGCGCAGGGCACCGTAGAGGACCTCCGCCAGCGAGTCGAGCAGTATCGCGGCATGCTGCTGTTGATGCGGCGGCTCGTGCCTGAGCAGAACGAAGTTCCGGCGCTCATCGACGACATCTCGACCAGAGCCAAAGTGCGGGGCGTGTCGATCGGACGGATCGAGCCGCTGCCGGTCGAGCCCGGTGCGCCGTTCGACACGTACCGGTACCGGCTGGAAATCCTCGGACACTACGATCAGCTGGGCGAGTATCTGTCGGACATCGCGAGCCTGCCGCGCATTGTGGTGCCGCAGGACATCTCGCTCAAGCCCGCATCGCAGGGCGCGCAGCGGCTCTTGAACGACACCATCGGGGCGCTGCTCGAAGCCGACCTCGCGATCCGCACGTTCGTCAAGTCGGCTCCGCCCCCAGGAGCCCAGAAGAAACCGGGCGCGAAGGCGGGCGAGTGAGATCCGTCATGCTGGGAGCGATCGCGCTGGTATGTGCGGCGACGTGGGCACGGGCACAGGTCGCGGCCGGCAGCGCCGATTCGGCGCACGGCGACTCCGCGCTCGCGATCGACTTGAAGCGGGAGGAGTTCTCCTACGAGGGAGGCGGCCGGGACCCCTTCGTTTCACTGCTCAAATCCGGCGATATCCGGCCGTTGCTCTCGGACCTGAAGCTCGTCGGCATCTACTACGATGAGCGGTACCCGGTCCGCAGTGTCGCCGTGCTCCACGATGTCACCAACGGCAAGCGCTATCGCGCCAAGTCGGGCGACATCATGGGTCGGTTGAAGGTCACGCAGATCAGATCTCGCGAAATCGTGTTCACGGTGCAGGAATTCGGCTTCGAGCGGCAGGAGACCCTGTCCCTCGCCAAGCAGGAGGAGATGCCATGAAGCGCAGCGCTGCGCTCGCCGCCCTGTGTGTGCTCCTGGCGGCCCGTACCCCCGCACCGGCGGGGGCGAGCGCGACCACTGGCGGACACGGTAACGGCGAAGTGCGTACCGTCAGTGTCCAGCCGGGGAGCGGCACGATCGCGATCGTGATCGATCTGCACGGCCCGGTCGATGTGCAGGACTTCACGCTGCGCGCTCCGGCACGGCTCGTGGTCGACCTCGTCGGGGCACATCTGTCGGGTCCCTCCACGCCGTACGACGGGCAGAACCGCGGCGGCGTGAAGAATCTCCGCTACTCGCAATACCGTCCCAACGTCGTGCGGGTCGTGGTGGACCTCGAGGCGTTGAAGGACTACCACATCCAGCATACCGACAACTCGGTCCGCATCGAGTTTGGCGCCGACCGCGTGGCAGCGAGTACGTGGACCAGCCGTGCGGATCAAGCGCGACACAGCGTGAGCGCTCCGCCGCCCGCGCCGTCTCCCGCCCCCGTTTCTGTCGCGGCCGTCGCGAGTCGGGCGACGGCGGACGCGACACTCGGCGCCCCGATTGCCGCGGGCGAGCTGCAGGGCGCGCCGGTCGGCGCCAGCGTCGTTGACGCGGATGGCGCGACCATCGACCGCTATCTCGCGGCCCATGCCGCGGAGAGCGTTCAGTCGCAAGCCCCGCGGATCACCGTGCGGTGGGACGGCGCGGACATCGAGGACGTGATCGCCGGCTTCGCGGCGTTCAGCGGCCGCACGATCGTGCTCGCGCATGACGTACGGGGGAAGGTGACCGCCGAGATCAAGAACCAGCCGTGGGACCTGGCGTTCGCCGCGGTGCTCGAGTCGCAGGGCCTGACCTATCAGGTGCTCGAGGGCGGCATCATCAATGTCCTTAACAAATCGGATTTCGCCCGGGCCGACTCAACCGTCCCGGTCGAGACACGCCTCGTGCGCATCAACTACGCCCGCGCGACGTCGCTCGTCCCGGCGGTCCAGTCGATCATCTCCAAAGGGCGGGGCGCCGTGGTGGCGGATACGACGAGCAACTCGCTGGTCGTCACCGATACCCGGAACCGCATCGCCGATATCGAGCAGTTCGTGCACGGCCTCGACATCCGGACTCCCCAGGTGTCGATCCAGGCGAAGATCATTTTCGTCGATCGCACCGACATCGAACAGCTCGGGTTGAAGTACGACCTCGGCTCCCAGACGCAGTTCTTCAACCAGCTGGTCCAGCGGCCGAACCCGGCTACTGCGCAGCCGGGGAATCCGAACATCAATGGCGTGCCCACGGGAACGGTGCCGACCACGTTCTTCGAACCGTCGCAGACCGTCATCGATCTCGGCGGCAACTCGCTCTCGGCGCTCGGCAACGCGAGCCAGCAAGTGGTGAACCCGGCGCTCAATCTGATCTTCTCGACGGCCATCGGGAACTTCAATCTCACGACGTTCCTGCAAGCCTTGCAGTCGCTGTCGCTCGACGACATTCAGGCCGAGCCCACGATTACGACACTCGACAACCGCCCGGCCGAAATCCTCGTGGGCGATCGCGTGCCGATTCGCGTGATCGACGTCAGCTCGACCGCCGCCGGCGGCGCCACCCCGCCCAAGGCGACGGTCAGCTTCCAGCAGACCGGCATCAACCTGCGGGTCACTCCTCACGTTACGGCGAACCGCCAGGTGCTGATGGAGGTGCACGCGGAGCGCTCCAACGTGGTGCCGGCCTCGGTCGACATCGGTTACACGTTCCAGACCCAGCAGGCGGACAACCAGCTGCTGGTCGCAGACGGCGAAACGGCTGTAATTGGCGGACTTACGGTGACCGAGGTCACGGTATCCAAGACCGGAATTCCGTTCCTTGTAGACCTGCCGATTCTTGGCAAGCTGTTCGGATTCACGAATCAGCAGGAAAATCGGCGTGATCTCCTGATCCTCATCACGCCGCACATCATCGACGACCTGGTGTCGCCCAGCACCGGGAAGTAACCAGGAGTCGTTATGCGCGGACGAACCATGACGCGGTCGGGAATATGCTTCCTGCTGCTCGCCGGAGCCGGCCTGGCGTGTGAGACGACTTCCACGCCGGGAGGGTTCCAGAAGGATCTCATTCCGCCGGCGATTTCCCTGACGACGGCCAACGACACGCAGCCAATCGCGAGCGGTCTCTCGCTGACCGTGAACGCCACCGATAACCTCGCGCTCAACGACGTCCGCCTCATCTTCTCCGGCGGATTGATCGACACGATCGACACGATTTTCAAGAACCAGACGCTCACGACCGTGACGCTGCCGGTGAGCCTCACGTTCCCGGCGAACTCGGGCGCGGGCGGCAATATCCGCATCATCGGCCGCGCCACCGACGGCGCAGGCAATGCCGCGGAAGACACGATTTTCATCTTCCTGTCCAACGTGAAGGCGCTGAAGGTCTACCTCAACGCCCCGGCGCCGGGGGCCACGACCTCGCCGGGGAAGAGCTTCCCCGTCGAGGTGTCGGCCGCGCAGCTCTCGGGCATACGCAAAGTCGGATTCATCGTGTCGCCGCCGACCGCGGTGTCGAACCCGACGATCCCACCGAACGATTCGATCTTTTTTGCGCTGCCGTACGCCGATTCGGTGGACTACACGGATACGCTCACCGTGAACCCGGCCTTCACGACCGGGGTGATCACGATTACCGGGTTCGCGGAAGACTCAAGCGGCCGGCGCTCTACCACGAGTCCGGTCACCGTGGCCGTGCAGTCGGCGGCGAACGACGTGACGCCGCCTTCGGTCACCGACAGTGTGGCGGCCCGGGTCGAGGTGTCGGACACGGTGGTGGTGCACGCCACCGATCCGAGCGGGATTTCGTGGATCGGCTTCCGGATCCGCGATCCCAGCACGCTCGCGGTGATCGCCTTCGACACGGTGAACGCCGGCGGGGCGCTGACGGACGTGGTGCGGCATTTCAGCCTGCAGCTCGCGACCCTGATCTCGACGTTCCCGAGCACGGTGCTCATCGACGGATACGCCTGCGACGCCGCGGCGGCGCGGAACTGCGCGTTCTCGACGGTGAACGGCGTGGTGAAGGGGACGCCCAAGGCCGATTCGACGCAGGTCGTGGCCGGGATCTCGCGCCTCCTGCCGGCCGGCAGCCACATCGCCGACGCCATCTTCAATGGCAACGCGCAGGGCGGCACGGGCGAGCTGTATCTCACGAATGCGCCGCTCGGCCGGGTCGAGATCTTCCAGGTGGCGAACACGAACTTCGTCGCCAACGGTATCCCGACAGCCGGCCCGCAGCCCTGGGGCATCGCGCTCTGGCCCGCGGACACCATGGGGGGTTACCTCGATACCCTGGTGGTGGCCGACGCCGGTGGAACGGAGCTGTCGATCATCGACGCCGCGGCGCGGCGGCTGCGCTGGCGGCAAGACTTGCCCAACTATCAGATCCAGCTGTACAAGGTGATCAACCTGGCCGAGGGCGGGTACGGCTACAAGATCACCGTGTACGATCTGTCAGACCGTCCCCAGTACGTGTCGACCGTCTGCCGCGTCGGCGGGGCGCCGCCCGCATGCGCGACGGACTCGATCTTCGCGATCTACGCCACCACGCCCACGTTCAGCTCCAGCACGCCGTTCGATGGGCGCGGCACGCTGCGCATGGAGAAGCTCATCAACTCGATCGACACGACGCAGCTGTTCGGGCATTTCTTCTGGGAGATCGGCGCGCTGAACTCGAGCGACCTGTCCGACACGCTGCGCGTCATCATGCGGCGCGGTAGGCCGTACAACCAGACCAAGGTCATTCTCAGCGCGTGCGCCGGGGTGACGATCAATTTCTCGACGTTTGGCCTGGGTGATTCGACCTACACGCGCAACTCGGGCAACTTCACCCACGCGTTCGTGGGTGAAGGCGGCAACGCGCCCGCGCAGTATCGACGCGTGATGTCCTATACCAGCAAGGACGCCCTGCTGCACGGATCGCCGACCTTCACCTCGTGCCGCACGTCGCCGCCCGACTCGCTGGGTCGCGAGACGTTCGATGCGGGCGATAACGACGAAGACCTCGGCATGTCGCCCGCCGTGGACGTGAGCGACTTCATCAGCAACACGGGCGTGAAGGTCGCGTCCATCGCCACGAACTTCAACGGCGGCACGAACCTGGTTCGCGCCGACTCGATGTACGTGCTCGACGAGGGCCTGCGGTTGAAGGGCGCGTCGCCGGTGGCACCGGGCGCGTTCGGCATGGACATGAACTACTTCCATGACTTCCTCGCGGGCCAGGCGGGTTCGACCGGGTTGGGCGGTACACGCGATTCCACCAACCGCGTGGCGTTCGTGGCCGACCCGATCGGCAACATTCTGGTTTTCGATACATTCTTCTACAATCAGATCGGGTCGATCCCGGTGCGGGACCCGATCATCGGTCCGCTGCGCGTCGCGAAGGACGCGGGCGGCAACCAGCTGCTGTTCGGCGTGACCGCGCGCGGGGTCGTCATGGTCAAGCTCCCCGTGTTCCCGAATCCCAATCCAGCGCCGCCACGCGCCAAGGCGCAGCGAAACCGGTGACGCCGCAAGCGGTGACCCGACGCGGAGAGAGACGAGCCCGACGCCCGGTCGGGCTCGCTCGTTATTCGGAGGGTATGAAGATCCCGTGACTTTTCGGTTCACGACGGCCGGCGAATCGCACGGCAGAGGGCTCGTAGCGATCCTCGAGGGAATTCCCGCGGGCGTGCCCGCGACCGCCGACCGGATCAATGCAGAGCTGAAGCGGCGCATGGCGGGCTACGGTCGCGGCGCGCGCATGAAAATCGAATCGGATCAGATCGAGTGGATGTCGGGTGTGCGCGCCGGGGAAACCCTCGGGTCGCCCATCGCGATGCTCGTCTGGAATCGCGACTGGGAGCACTGGCAGGACGTGATGGCGGCCGAGGCGGATGCCCCCGGCGCCGAGCGGCGCCGGCAGGTGACGCGGCCCCGGCCCGGCCATGCCGATCTGGCCGGCGTTCTCAAATACGACCGCACGGACGCCCGGGACATTCTCGAGCGTGCGAGCGCGCGCGAAACGGTGGCGCGCGTGGCGTGTGGCGCCGTGTGCAAGCTGCTGCTCGAGCAGTTCGGCATGGAGATCGGCAGCCATGTCGTCGAGCTCGGTGGCGTCACGGCGAGCATCCGGCCGCCGCTGCCCGTACCGCTCAATCCCGCGGCGGACCTGAGCGCGGTGCGCTGTCTCGACCGTGAAGCCGAAAAGGAAATGATCGCGCGCATCGACGCCGCGAAGGCGGCGGGCGACACGCTGGGCGGCGTGGTCGAAGTCGTGGCGCTCGGCATTCCGGTGGGCCTGGGATCGCACGTGTCGTGGGACCGCAAGCTGGACGGCCGGATTGCCCAGGCGTTGATGTCCATTCCGGCGGTAAAAGGCGTCGAGATCGGCCTCGGGTTCGAGGCCGCGCGGCGCAAGGGCTCTGAAGTGCACGACGAGATCCTCGTCGGCTTCGCGCGCGCCACCAATCGCGCGGGCGGCACGGAAGGCGGGATCACCACGGGAGAGCCGATTGTGGCGCGCGCCGCGATGAAACCGATTTCGACGCTGATGTCGCCGCTGCGCACGATCGATCTGCGAACGGGTGGGCCGGCGCAGGCGCAGTCCGAGCGATCCGATGTGACGGCTGTGCCCGCGATGGGGGTCATTGCAGAGGCGATGATCGCGCTGATGCTGGCGGAAGCGATGCTCGAAAAATTCGGCGGTGATTCGCTCGCCGAGATGAAGCGCAATTTCACCGGCTATCAGTCCACGGTGCGCAGTCGCTCGCCCAAAGGCGTCGCGTGACAAAACGGCATGTGGTGCTCATCGGTCTCCCGGGAGCGGGAAAAACAACCGTCGGGCGCCTGCTCGCGGAACAGCTCAAAACCGGCTTCGTGGATATCGATACGGTGGTGATCCGACGCGAGGGGAAGCCGATCGGTATGATTTTCGCGGAAAAGGGCGAAGCGGCGTTCCGCGAGCTGGAACGCGATGCCATGGAGACAGCGTTGAAGCAGGAGCCCGCCGTGATCGCGTCAGGCGGTGGGTGGGCGGCGCAGCAGGGCGCGCTCGCGAATGCGAAACAGAGCGCGTTTGTGGTGTATATGCGGACTCGCGCCGACACGGCCGCCGAGCGCGCGGCCCCGGACGGAACCCGGCCGTTGTTAGCCGGTGATGATCCCGTGGCCCGGATGCGGGCGCTGTTGAAGGAGCGTGACGCCGCGTATCGCGAGGCGCACGAAACGGTTGACACCGATCGCAAGACTCCGGCGCAGGTCGCGCAGGAAGTGTTCAACCTTGCGCAAACGAAAGCTGGATGGTAAAGATGCCGAATTGGATGTTGAAGAAAGGTTGATCAGTGCCAGTTAAGAAACGCAGTGTGAAATCCGACGCCGCTGGCGCGCTCGACCAGAGCGCGGCCACGACTTCGACTCCCCCGGCCACGAATGCGCCGCTCGAGAACGGCGCTCCCGAGGCGGAGGCGAAGCCTGCCCCCAAGCGGCGCGCCCGCGCCAAGCGCGCGGCACCCGCCGAAACGCATGAAGCGAACGGCGCGTCGCCCGACGGCGTGACCGCGGAACACGACGAGGCGTCCGTCAACGGCGCCGCACCGAAGCCCAAGAAGCCGCGCCGCAAGCGCGCGACGGGCTCCGGGAACGGCAACGGCGGCGGCGGGCCGGCGCTCGTGATCGTCGAATCGCCCACCAAGGCCAAGACGATCGGCAAGTATCTCGGCTCGGGCTATACGGTCAAAGCCACCGTCGGCCACGTTCGGGATCTGCCGCAGCGCGAGCTGGGCGTCGACGTGGAGCAGGGGTTCACGCCGCGCTACGTGACCATCAAGGGCAAAGCCAAGACGCTCTCGGAAATCAAGAAAGCCGCCAAGGCGTCGGATCGCGTCCTGATCGCGACCGACCCTGACCGCGAGGGTGAAGCGATCGCGTGGCATGTGGCCGATCAGGTCGGGAGCAATAACAGCGGGAAGGTCCGTCGCGTCCTGTTTCACGAGATCACGAAAGACGCGGTCGCCCGCGCGCTCGAGCATCCGGTCGATATCGATCAGAACAAGGTCGACGCGCAGCAGGCGCGCCGCATTCTCGACCGCCTCGTGGGCTACAAGACCTCGCCGCTCCTCTGGAAAAGCCTGAAAACCGGGCTTTCCGCGGGGCGCGTCCAGACCGTCGCGCTGCGGCTCATCGTGGAGCGCGAGCACGAAATCCGGAAATTCGTTCCCCAGGAATACTGGACCATCGAAGCCGACCTCGAGAAAGACGGCCAGACCTTCCAGGCGCGGCTGCACAAGCTCGACGGGAAGAAGCCCGAGATCCGGAACGCGGATGACGCGAATGCGATCGTTCGCGAGGCCGAGAAGATTCCGTTCGTCGTCTCGTCGATCAACAAGAAGGAACGCAAGAAGCGGCCTTCGGCCCCGTTCACCACCAGCACCCTGCAGCAGGAAGCCGCGAAGCAGCTCGGCTTCTCGGCCAAGCGCACGATGCGGGCGGCGCAGGCGCTGTACGAAGGCCAGGACGTCGGGACCGACGGGCCCGTCGGCCTCATCACGTACATGCGGACCGATTCCACCCGTGTGGCCGACTCGGCGATCACCCAGGCCCGCGACTACATCGGCCAGAATTTCGCGAAGCCCTATCTGCCCGAGGCTCCGAATCAGTACGGCGCCACGAGAGGCCAGGGTCGGGTCCAGGACGCGCACGAAGCGATCCGGCCCACCGAGGCGTCGCGCCGTCCCGAAGACGTGAAGGACTATCTCGAGGCCGACCTCTTCAAGCTGTATCAGCTCATCTGGCGCCGGTTCGTCGCATCGCAGATGAGCCCCGCGGTCTACGAAACCACCACGGTCGACTTCGATCTCGGGAAGTATCTGTTCCGGGCGACGGGGTCCCGCGTGGTGTTCGACGGCTATCACGCCCTCTATCAGGAAGTCTACGAGCCCGAAGAGGGCAAGAGTCTGGGCGATCTCGCGCCGATTCCGGTGCTCGAGCAGGGCGATCGCGTGAACCTGCAGAAGATCACGCCGACGCAGCATTTCACCGAGCCGCCGCCGCGCTTCAGCGAGGCGAGCCTCGTGAAGGAGCTCGAGCGTCTGGGCATCGGCCGTCCCTCGACCTACGCCACGATCATTTCGACGCTGCAGCAGCGCTTCTATGTGAACACCAAGGACCGCCGCTTCACGCCCACCGAGCTGGGCGAGACGGTCTGCGGTATCATGGTGCGACTCTTCCCCGACCAGTTCAACGTCGGGTTCACGGCTCAGATGGAAACCGAGCTCGACAAAATCGAGGAAGGCGATCTCAACTGGCAGCACGTGCTCGGCAACTTTTGGCAGCCGTTCTCCCAACAGCTCGGCAAGGTCGACGTGCAGCAGCTCATCCGCGACACGCACGATCTTTCGAAGCTGTCGGAGGAAAAATGCCCGAACTGCGGCGGCGAGCTGGTGGTGAAGAGCGGCCGGTTCGGCCCGTTCATCGCGTGCGCCAAGTATCCCGAATGCCGGTTCACGAAGCCGCTCCGGAAGGACAAGGTGCCCGACCGGCCCACCAACGAGATCTGCAAGGAATGCGGCGCGCCGATGGTGATCAAAACGGGCCGCTACGGCGAGTTCCTGGCGTGCACCCGCTACCCCGCGTGCAAGCACACGCGCCCCGTGCCGCTCGGCATCAAGTGCCCCAAGTGCACTGAAGGCGATCTCGCGGAGCGGCGCACCCGGCGGGGCCGCACGTTCTACGGCTGCCTGCGGTATCCCGACTGCGACTTCTCGGTGTGGAACAAGCCGGTGCCCGTGGCGTGCCCGAGCTGCGGCTTCATAGGCATGGAGCAGAAGCAAACCAAAACCATGGGTTCGTTCCGCAAGTGTCTGAAATGCGCGCACGAAGTGCCGCTCGAAGAGGGCCAGCCGGCGCAGGCGGAGCCGGCCGGGACCTGAACGCCGCGGTCGTGGGCGGCGGCCTCGCCGGGAGCGAGGCCGCATGGGCCCTCGCGCAGCGTGGCATCCGGGTCCGGCTGTACGAAATGCGTCCGGGGCGCACCACGCCGGCGCATCATTCCGGCGGCCTCGCCGAGCTCGTCTGCAGTAATTCCTTCAAGTCCCTCGAGGTCACGAACGCCCACGGCCTGCTCAAGGCCGAGATGCGCGTGCTCGGGAGCGTGGTGCTCGACTCGGCGGACCAGGCGCGCGTGCCCGGGGGGGCGGCGCTCGCCGTCGATCGTCTCGCGTTCTCTCAGGGTGTGCACGAGCGGATCCGCTCGCACCCGCTGATCAGCCTCGTCCACGACCACGTGTCCCGGCTCCCGTCTCCCGCGATTATCGCGACCGGACCGCTGACGTCGCCCGAGCTGAGCGACGCGATCGCCACCCGGCTCGGCACCACGGCGCTTGCCTTCTACGACGCCATCGCGCCGATCGTCTCGACCGAATCGCTGGCCCAGGACCGGCTATTCCGGGCTTCGCGATACGGCAAAGGGGGCGGCGACGATTACCTGAACGCGCCGCTCACGGAATCCGAGTATGACGCATTTCTCGCGGCGCTCACCGCGGCCGACCAGTACCAGCCGGCGCACGAGTTCGATCAGATCCCGTACTTCGAGGGATGCCTGCCGGTGGAGGAGATGGCGCGCCGCGGGCGCGATGTGCCGCGGTTTGGACCGATGAAGCCGGTCGGCCTCCGCGATCCACGCACCGGACGGGAGCCGTTTGCCGTAGTCCAGTTGCGGCAGGAAGACCGCGCTGGTCAGATGTGGAATCTGGTCGGGTTTCAAACCCGGCTGCGCAACGCCGAGCAGCAACGGGTGTTGCGAATGATCCCGGGGCTCGAGCGCGCGGAGTTCCTGCGGTACGGCAGCATTCACCGCAATTCGTATATCAACGCCCCGCGAGCGCTGACACCGCATCTCTCGACCCGGGACGATCCACAACTCCTGTTCGCCGGTCAGCTCACGGGCGTCGAGGGCTATACCGAATCCGCCGCGACCGGCATTCTGGCCGGCATCAACCTCGCCCGTCTGCTCTCCGGCTCCGCGCCGCTCATCCCCCCGCCCACGACCATGCTGGGCGCGCTGTATCGCTACCTGCGCGAAGCGCCGCCCGAGCATTTTCAACCGATGAACGCGAACCTCGGGCTCGTGGAACCGCTTGATCCCCCGGTTCGAGACAAGGTTCGAAAGCGGCAGCGAATCGCGGAACGGGCGTTGGCGGCGCTGAACGAGTTTGCGGTGCAGGTAACCGCGGAAGCCGGAACGCGGCACGGGGAACAGCAGGGGGAGTTCCAGGTCTCGTGAACTCCGCCCCGGACATTCAGGCGTTCGTGGATTTTCTCTCGAAGGAGCGCAACGACTCGCCCCACACGGTGAAGGCCTACGCCCGCGACGTGGCGCGGTTCGCGGAGTTCTGCGGAAGATTTTACGGCGGCCCGTGGCAATGGGCGGGTGTGGACCGGCTCGCGATCCGCGGGTTTCTCGGGGCGCTGCAGCAGGCGGGAGTCGGGAAGCGCTCGAGCGCCCGGGCCCTCTCGGCCCTCAGGACCTTTTACCGCTTCCTCAACGTTACCCAAGGGTTGGAGGTCAACCCCGCCAGGGCGGCACGCACTCCGAAGTTGGGCCGCACGCTCCCCGTGCATCTGGACCGGGCCGAAATCGATGAGCTGTTCCGGGCCGCAGCCGCTCGAGCGGCGGCGGAAGGCCGGGAGAGCGGGGGAATGAAACAGGCGCGCGACCTCGCGATGCTCGAGCTGTTCTACTCGTCGGGATTGCGCCTCGCGGAGCTTGGCGGGTTGAACCTCGAGGATATCGATCTCGTGTCGGACCAAGTGAAGGTGCGCGGTAAAGGGCGCAAGGAGCGGATCGTGCCGGTCGGCCGGCCGGCAGGCATTGCGCTCCGGAGTTATTACGGGCGGCGCGACGCGCTGCTGGCGCAGGCGAGGGGGAAAGTCGACCGCCGCGCCGTATTCCTGAACGCGCGCGGGCAGCGGCTGTCACTGCGCGGCGTGCAGCTCGCGATGAAGCGGCTGTTCGCGGTGCTGCCGCGCGGCAAGACGCTGCACGCGCACGCGCTGCGACACTCGTTCGCCACGCATCTGCTCGACGCCGGCGCCGATCTGCGCGCGGTGCAGGAGCTCCTGGGACACGCCTCCCTGTCGACCACGCAGGTGTATACTCATACGTCGGTCGAGCGGCTCAAGAAGGTGTACCACGGGGCGCACCCGCGCGCCTGACGAAAGGATTTCGTGAGCAGTCGCCTCATGCACAGCACGACGATTCTCAGCGTCCGGCGCGACGGCCATGTCGCGCTGGGCGGCGACGGCCAGGTCACGATCGGCGACACGGTCATGAAGGCCAACGCGAACAAGGTGCGGGCCCTGAAGGGCGGGAAGATTCTCGCCGGCTTTGCGGGGGCGGCGGCAGACGCGTTCACGCTGTTCGAGAAATTCGAGGAGAAACTCGAGCGGTATCCAGGCAATCTGCCGCGGGCCGCCGTCGAGCTGGCCAAGGATTGGCGCTCGGATCGGGTGCTGCGGCGTCTCGAGGCGCTGCTCGTGGTCGCGGACAAGGAGCACGGGTACGTGATCAGCGGGTCGGGCGAGCTGATCGAGCCGGACGATAGCGTGCTCGCGATCGGATCGGGCGGCACGTACGCCCTCGCCGCCGCCCGCGCGCTGCTCCAGGCCTCCACCCTGTCGGCCAGCGAGATCGTCCAGAAGGGGCTCGAAATCGCCGCCGACATCTGTGTGTATACCAATGCGAATATCACGATTTTGGAGCTGTAATGGCTGAGCCGACACGCACGTCTGACGATCAAGTCCCGCCAGCTTCACCTCCCGCTGCCGCGCGCCCGGAAGAAGAGGCGCTGCCCTGGCTCGAGGAGCTACCGCCGCGAAAAATCGTGGCGGAGCTCGACCGCTACATCGTGGGACAGGAAGTCGCGAAGAAGGCGGTCGCGATCGCGGTTCGGAACCGCTGGCGCCGGGCGCAGACGCCCGAGGAGATACGGGACGAGATTCTGCCGAACAACATCATCATGATCGGCCCGACCGGCGTCGGGAAAACCGAGATCGCGCGCCGCCTGGCGCGGCTCGCGGGAGCGCCGTTCCTGAAAGTCGAGGCCTCGAAGTTCACCGAAGTGGGCTACGTGGGCCGCGACGTGGAGTCGATGATCCGCGAGCTGGTGGACGCGGCCATCAACATGGTCCGCACCGAGCGCGAGGACGATGTGTACCCGGAGGCCGAAGCGCGAGCCGAGGAGCGGCTGCTCGACATCCTGTTGCCTGCTCCCACCGCGCCCCAGCCGCCCCAGGCTCCGAAGCCGGGGGAGGGGAGCGAGAACCGTCCCTTGTTCGTGGTCTCGTCCAAGGGCGACGTCACTCCCAAGCCGACCGAAGCCGACATCGAGAGCCAGGAACGCCGCCGCCGCACTCGCGAGAAGCTGCGCCAGCAGCTCAAGGAAGGAAAGCTGGAAGAGCGCGACGTCGAGGTCGAAGTCCAGCAGCAGGGCTTCCCGGCGCTCGAGATGATGCAGCCCCCGCCCGGTATGGAAGGTCCCGACGTGAACTTCACGGAGATGCTCCAGGACCTCTTGCCCAAGAAGAAGAAGCGCCGCACCGTGCACGTGCACGAGGCCCGGCGCATTCTCATAGACGAGGAGCTCAAGCGGCTGGTGGACGTCGATGACGTGGTGAACGAGGCGCTCGACCGAGTCGAAAACCACGGCATCGTCTTCATCGACGAGCTGGACAAGATCGCGGGCGACCGGGGGACCGTGGGTCCCGATGTGTCGCGCGAGGGCGTGCAACGCGACCTGCTCCCGATCGTCGAAGGCTCGACCGTCCAGACCCGCTATGGCTTCGTGCGCACCGACCACATCCTGTTCATCGCCGCCGGCGCGTTCCACGTCTCCAAACCCTCGGACTTGATCCCCGAGCTCCAGGGTCGCTTCCCGATCAGGGTCGAGCTGTCGCCCCTGGCCGAGCAGGATTTTGTCCGGATCATGACCGAGCCCGAGAATGCCCTGACCAAGCAGTACGCCGCCCTGTGCGCGGCCGAAGGGGCCACGCTCGAGTTCACACCGGATGGCATCCAGGAGATCGCGCGCATCGCGGCCAAGGTCAACGAGCAGCTCGAGAACATCGGCGCCCGCCGGCTCCACACCGTCCTCACTACCTTGCTCGAGGACCTGCTGTTCGCCCTGCCGGATTATCCGGAGAAGCACATCGTGATCGACGGGGCCGTGGTGCGCGAGCGGCTTACCAAGATCGCCGCTGACGAAGACCTGCGCCGCTACATTCTCTAATCAGATTTTCCCGCCCCGGGACGGCGTGAGGCTTGTCACCAGCCGTCCCGGCGCCTAGAATCCCCTATCCCTGTCATTTTGACTGACCATTCCAGGAGTTTAATGGCCAAGCGGGATTTTCTTGCGATCGGGGACCTCTCGCGGGACGAGCTCCAGGGTGTTTTCGCCCTCGCAGAGCGGATGAAGCGCGGTCGCTATCGGGAGCAGCCGCTCGCCGGACAGACGCTGGCCATGATTTTCGCCAAATCGAGCACCCGGACGCGGGTGTCGTTCGAGGTCGGCACCTACCAGCTCGGGGGTCAGGCGCTGTTTCTCTCGTCGCGGGACATTCAGATCGGTCGCGGGGAGCCAATCGCCGACACGGCGCGAGTGCTGTCCCGCTATGTGAACGGCATCATGATCCGCACCTACAGCCACGGGGAAGTGCTCGAGCTGGCCCGCGACGCCACGATCCCTGTCATCAACGGTCTCACGGACTTGATGCACCCCTGCCAGGTGCTGGCCGATCTCTTCACGGTCCGGGAAGCGCTGGGCGGATGGGAGGGGAAGCGCGTGGCCTGGGTGGGGGATGGCAATAACATGGCCAACAGCTGGATCGAGGCCGCTGGTCTCCTGGGGTTCGAGCTGCGGCTCGCGTGCCCCGAGGGGTTCGAGCCCGACCGGACGATTTTCGAGCAGGCGAGAGCGCGGGCCGGAGGCGCGTGCATCGAAGTCACCGAGGTGCCCGAGGAGGCGGTTGAGGGCGCGCACGTGGTCAATACGGATGTATGGGCGTCGATGGGTCAGGAAGCCGAAGCCGACACGCGGCGTAACGCCTTCAAGGGATACACCGTGGATGCGGATCTCATGAAGCTCGCCGACCCCAAGGCGATTTTCCTTCATTGTTTACCTGCCCACCGGGGCGAAGAGGTGACGTCCGACGTGATCGAGGGACCGCAGTCTCGCGTGTGGGACGAGGCCGAGAACCGGCTGCATGTCCAGAAAGCCCTCCTCGTGGAGCTGCTCGGATGACCGCCGGGACCATCCTCAAGCGCACCCCGCTGTATGCGCTCCACGCGAGTCTGGGCGCCAAGCTCGTGCCGTTCGGCGGCTACGAGATGCCCGTGCAGTACTCGAAGGGGATCGTGCACGAGCATCGCGCCGTGCGCGAGCGTGCGGGCATCTTCGACATCTCGCACATGGGCGAGTTCGAAGTCACCGGTCCCGATCGCAACGCCTTCGTCCAGCGCGTCACGTGTAACGACGTGGCGGCGCTCAAGCCCGGCCAGGCGCAGTACACGGCGCTGCTCACCGAGCGCGGGACGTTCATCGACGACTGCGTGGTATACCGGTTCGCCGACAAGCTGATGTTCGTCGTCAACGCGTCGAACATTCAGAAGAACTGGGACCATCTCGTGGCCGAAAAGGGCGGCGCCAACATCCGGTTGCGCGATATCTCGGACGAGACCGGGTTGCTCGCGGTGCAGGGCCCACAGGCGCAGGAGATCCTCGCGCCGCTCACCGCCGCGGGCATCGCGCTGCTGCCGTACTACCACTTTGTCGAGAGCAAGGTGGCCGGGATCGAGTGCTTCATCTCGCGCACCGGCTACACCGGCGAAGACGGCTTCGAGCTGTATTGCCGCTCGCGCGACCTGGAGACCCTGTGGCATGCGCTGGCGGGCTCGGGGCGCGCCGAACCGTGCGGGCTGGGCGCGCGCGATACGCTCCGCCTCGAGGCGGGATACCCGCTGTACGGCAACGACATCGACGATACCGTCACGCCGCTCGAAGCCGGTCTCGGCTGGATCGTCAAGCTCGAAAAGGGCGCGAGCTTCATAGGTCAGGCGGCGCTCAAGCAACAGAAGCTGGCCGGTGTGAAGCGCAAGCTCGCGGGATTTCGCATACTCGAGCCGCGGCTCGTGGCGCGGCCGGGCTATGAGGTGTTCGTCAACGGCACGGGTGGCGCACGCGAGCGCGTGCGCAGCGGCACCATCACGCCGACGGCGAACTACGCGCTGGGGCTCGCGTATCTCCCCATCGCGCACGCCACGCCGGGCTCCACGTTCGAGGTGGACGTGCGCGGCAAGCGGGCGCCCGCCGAAGTCGTGAAACTGCCGTTCGTGCCGCACCGAACCTATAGGGCGTGATGCGTGATGCGGGATGCGTATCGCGATCCTGACGGTTTCGGATCTGGGCTCGCAGGGAAAGCGTGAGGACACGTCCGGCGACGCGATTCACGAGTGGGCGATGAAGGGCGGGAACGAGGTCGTGGTGCGCAGTGTCGTGCCCGATGAAACGAGTCACATCGCGGGAAAGCTGGCGCGCTGGGCGGACTCGGGAGAGGTCGACGTCATCTTGACCACCGGAGGAACCGGCCTGACCGCGCGCGATGTGACGCCCGAGGCAACGCTCGTAATACTCGACCGTCAGGCTCCCGGAATCGCCGAGGCGCTGAGAGCGAACGCGGGGCCCTATTTTCCCAATGCCTGGCTGTCGCGCGGCGTCGCCGGCACGCGGGGCAGGACGCTCATCGTGAATCTTCCTGGTTCGACGTCCGGCGTGAAAGACGGGCTCGCCGTGCTCGCGACGTTGCTGGACCACGCGGTCGGTTTGCTCAGTGGAGAGGGAGCGACCCACTGATGGCCGATCGAGTCCTGATCACCACCGACGATCTCGAGCAGGCGGTGCGCCTGAACGCGCAGCTCGAGGCCGCGGGATTCGAGACCCGCATGGTGTCGCAGTTCGACGATCTGCGACCCATGCTCCAGGGCCGCGAGCGGGTGCCCGATTGCGTGATCCTCACGGGCGGCCTGCACGAAAATCAGGCCGGCCAGCTGCTCGCCATCGCGCGCGACCGCGAGATCTCGACGCTCGGCCTGGTCGAGCCCACCGAGCCCGACGCGACCGGCTTGGCGCGGGAGCTCGGTCTCACGGCATGGCTCTCGAAGCCGGCGGACCCGGGGGAAGTCGTCTCGACGGTCCGGCGGCTGCTCGAGCGGCGCCGGCTGCAGCAGCGTACCGGCATCCTCGGCGAATCCGCCGCGATCCAGGAAGTGCTGGTCAAGATCGAGCAGATGGCGCCCGTCAGCTCGACGGTGCTGCTCGAGGGCGAATCGGGCACGGGCAAAGAGCTGGTGGCCCGGGCGATTCACGATCTGTCTCCGAGGCGCGGCAAGCCGTTCATCGCCGTGAACTGCGCCGCGATTCCCGACACGCTGCTCGAAAGCGAGCTGTTCGGCCACGAGAAGGGCGCGTTTACCGGGGCGGCGGAACGGCGGCTGGGGCGCTTCGAGCTGGCGGATGGGGGAACGATCTTCCTCGACGAAGTCGGCGAGATGCCGCCCGCCACGCAGGTCAAGCTGCTGCGGGTGCTCGAGGACCGGGAATTCTTCCGGGTGGGCGGTACGCAGCCGATCAAAGTCGACGTGCGCGTCACGGCCGCCACCAACAAGTCGCTGCGCGAAGCGGTCGGGCTGGGCCAGTTCCGCGACGACCTGTATTACCGCCTCAACGTCCTCTACATCTATCTGCCGCCGCTCCGCGAACGCCGCACCGATATCCCGCTGCTCGTGCGGCGGTTCATCGCCGATATCGGCGCCGCGCACGACAAGAGCTTCCGCGGGATCACCCCTGAGGCGCTCCAGATCCTGGTCGATGCCGACTGGCCGGGCAACGTGCGCCAGCTGCGGAACCTGATCGAATCGATGGTGGTCCTCGCCCCCGCGGGCGAGATTCGCGCGAGCGACATTCCGCGCGATGTGCGCGAGCGGAGTTACGGCCTGCCGGTCCGCATCGGCCCTGTCACCCGCCAGGTCGCGGGGCAGGAGCTCGAGTTTATCTTCCGCAGCCTCGTGGACCTGAAACTGCAGGTGGAGGAGCTGCGCCGGCGGCTGGAAGACCGTCCCCACCGGGTCGAAGTCATCGAGGTGGGGCATGGGGCACCCGAAACACCTGTGGAAGCGACGCCGCAGTCCGAGGTGCCTGGCGTGCCCGGCGGTGCGGGAGACGTCCTGTATCGTCCCGGCATGACGATGGCTGAGGTGGAGCGCGCGGCGATCGAGGCGGCGCTCCGCGAAACCAATGCCAACCGGCGGAAGGCCGCCGAGCTGCTCGGTATCGGCGAGCGGACCCTGTACCGCAAGCTCAAGGAATACGCGATCGCCTGACCCGTAGTCGAGGGCTGGAGGGGGGCGTCTTTGGATTTTCGGATCAACCAGGATCTCTGCGTCGCCTGCCTGGCGTGCGTGCGCGTGTGCCCGGCGGACGCGGTGGCGGTGGATAGTGACCGCGGCGCCGCGGGGGTCTGGATCGTGGACGATGCCTGTACCCGCTGCGGGCTGTGCCTGCCCGCCTGCCCGCACGAAGCGATTCGCGCGATCGGCGATCTCGCGCGCGCCCAGGACCTGGCCCGCGAAGCGAACGCCATCCTGATCCTCACGGTCGAATCGGCGGCGTATTTCTATCCCGCCACCCCGGAGCAGGTCGTGAACGCCGCGTATGCCGCGGGGTTCCGCATCGTGCACCGCGGCGTGATCGGCGATGAGCTGATCGCGCGCGAATACGCGCGCATGTGGGAAGACGAAGACTGGGGGACGATGATCCGCAGCACCTGCCCCGTGATCGTCGAGACCGTGCGGACCAAGTATCCCGAGCTCATTCCGTATCTCGCACCCGTGACGACGCCGATCGCCGCCGAGGCCCGCTATCTCAAGCAGATGTACGGCGCGGATACGCCGGTCGTGTACGCCGGGGTGTGCCTGACCGAAGGCCGGGACGAGGTGGACGCCGCGATCACGTTCGCCGATCTGGCCACCCTGTTCACCAAGCTCGGCGTCCGGGTGGAAGACCAACCGACCTATTTCAGCCGCATCCCCGAGGAACGGCGCCGCCACTGGAGCACGGCCGGGGGCCTGCCGCTCGAGATCCTGATGGAGGAGCGCCACTCGAGCCGCCGGTTCCGGAAGCTGCGCGGCATGGGGCACCTGGAGCAGCTGGCGCGCGCCGTGGCGGTGGACCGGATCGAGCTGGGGTTCGTGGACATTCTGCCGTGCGAGGGCTGTCTCGATCATCCCCTGCTGGGCCCGAAGGAGGAGCTGTTCCGGCGCCGCGAAATCGTGGGCGCCTCCGAACCCGTCCGGTCCCGCACCCCCATCGTCGATTCCCAGCTGGCGGGCCTGGTCCAGATTGGCGAGGCGTTCCCGTTCGACTTGAACGGCAGCGATGTGGCCGACGACGCGGTCGATCAGATCCTCACGCAGATCGGCCTCGCGCCCAATGGCCGGGCCTGGGACTGCGGCGCCTGCGGGTATCGCAGCTGCCGCTCGTTTGCCGCGGCGGCGGCGCGCGGGCGGACCACGCTCAAGTCTTGCCCGCCGTATCTCGAGAAGGAGAAGCGCCAGGCGCAGCTCCAGGCGGCGGTCGACTCGCTCACGGGCCTCGCCACGTTCCGGGTGTTGCGCGACCGCCTCGCCAGCGAGATGGCGCGCAGCGCCCGTACGGCCGACTCTTTCGCGGTGCTGTTCATCGACTTGGACAACTTCAAACGGGTGAACGACGAATACGGGCACGAAGCTGGCAATGAAGTCTTGCGAAACGCCGCGAAGTCGTTTGCCTCGATGATCCGTTCCACCGACCTTGCGGCGCGCTACGGGGGCGATGAGTTCGTACTGGTGCTCGTGCGCACGGGGTTGGACGGCGCGCACGTGGTGGCGGAGAAAATCCGGACCGACGTCGAGGCACTGGGGAGACGCCTAGGCTATCCAGAGGGCCTCGTGACCGTTAGCATTGGGGTCGCCGAAGTCCGGCCGAGCTCCGCGGAAGGGCCCGAGCAGGAGGACGTGCTGATCACGGCCGATCGGGCGTTGTACCGCGCCAAGGAGCAGGGCCGCAACCGCGTAGCGCTGGGCGTGAACGGAGGAGGGGCACTCTGACATCGACGTATCCGCCGACGGCAGATAACGGGGGAGAGCGCGTGCAGGGCGATCCGTGGGGCACGAAGCGCGCGGAGAATCTCATCACGAGCCTGACCGGGGTGCTCTCGGCGCGGGTCGTGGTGACGTCGCACGGCGAGGTCTCCGAGGTGCACGTTCTCACGGCCGCCGATGTCCAGCCGAAGCAGATGGTGCGGAACATCGAGTCGGCGCTCATGGCGCAGCTCGGCTTGAAGATCGACCACCGCAAGATCAGCATCGCCCAGACGGCCGATGTGAAGCCGATCGAGGTGCTGCAGCAGGAAGCGGTCAACACGCGCGCCAAGAAGCGCGTGGTCGTGTTTCAGGGCCTCGAGGTCCGGCCCGCGCCCCGCTCGCATCGCGTCATGATCCGCGTGAAGCTCTCGTTCGAAGACAAGGAATCGGGGGCCGAAGAGCAGGGCACCGACACGGTGCGGAACCGCGTGGAAGCGGCCGCGCGTGCGGCGTCGCAATGCCTGGAGGAGCTACTCCCCGACAATTCCGTCGCGCTCGAAGGCGCGCAGATCGTCGAGGCATTCGACCGCAAATTCGTGATGGTGGCGGTGCACGGCCTGGGCGGGCGTGAAGCGCAGCTGCTCACGGGAACCTGTGAAATCCGCGAGAGCGCCGAGCGCTCGGCGGTGCTCGCGGTGCTCGACGCCACCAATCGTTGGGTGGATGCGCGCCGCTAAGCCTATGTAGCTCTTCAACTTTCGCATCATACAGTCGACGTGACGCCTGTGCCGCTGGGAGCGACTCCCGGCGGCATTTTTGTGATCTTGCGGGGTTCCGATTTTAGCGGTATTACCGGTTTGTGTGATTCGTGCGTTTTGGGCGAATCGCGGGATACTGATACAAGCCGACTGAGGAATTGCGACGTGCGGACGAAAAAGTACTGGGGGACGCAGCGGGTAGCGCGGGTGTGCCAGGTGTCGCCGGCGACGGTGGCGCACTGGATCGATCAGGGTTTGCTGCGGGGCCACAAGACGCCGACGGGTCGCCGCCGGGTGGAGGCGGTGGATCTCGTCAAGTTCTTGCGATCGCGCGAGATGACGGTCCCCTCCGATCTGCGGGACGCGATGGGGCATGACGTGATCGTCGTGGTGGACGACGACGTGCCCTATCTCACGGCGCTTTCGAAGACAATTGCCAAGAGTGATCTGGGCGTGCAGGTGGTGACGGCCACGAACGGGGTAGATGCGCTGCTCGAGATCGGGCGCGTGCGCCCCGCGTTGATTCTTCTGGATTTTAATCTGCCGGACCTGAACGCAGTGCAGGTGATTCAGCGGCTGCTCGAGCGGGGCCGCGACCTGGACGCCGAGGTGCTGGTGATGACGGGCGGGATGCGCGACTCGGATGTCGAGCGACTGCGGCAGGTGGGCGTGAAGACGATCATGCACAAGGCGGATGGCGTCGACGTGTTGCTCGATGCGATCGGCCAGGCGTTGGAGAGGCGGATGGCGGCGTAACGCCGTTGGACAGCTTGTGAACCTTTCACCGGAAAAAGGAGAACAGGCCAAGAAGAAGGGGCCCCCGGGCTAACGCGGAAAGAGCGAAGCCAAGCGGACATTTGGTTGAGCGGAGCGTCGGCTGCGCCATAGCGAGGCGTGGCACTTCCTAGTCTTCGAGCAGGTCTCGCAGGACTTGCAAAGGGGGTGACGCTCCATGATTAGCGCGATCAAACTGCTCGCAATCCTATTTGGCGTATTTCTTAGAGCCTTTATATCCGCGGATTCCGGGATCAGATGGTAAGACAGTCTGGGGGCACTTCTCTTCTCATCGAATATGCATTCCGATTTCCCAACGAAGGATCGCTCACTTCGCTTTCACGTCTACACGACTGTAATGGGCGCAATTCTGGCCCTCATTGCGGCCGGGTGGCATGAATCGTGGCATAACTCGGCCTCTTTTCTGAATGGTATTGTTGGCATTTCGGCGGTCGCGTTTGCAGCGGAGCTGATGTGGGTGAGCCTGCACGTAGGGAGCTCAGTCCTGTCAGTCTCCTTTATCCCGTTTCTTGCGGGCGTGTTTTTGTTCGCGCCCGTTTGGGCAATGTTGCTGGGAGCCTCAGTCGTCTTCGTCGTCGAGGCTCTCGTGCGGAAGAAGCCGTGGGTAAAGGTTGCGTTCAATGTGTCACAGGAAACTCTAGCTCTCGGAGCATCAGCGGCCTTGTACGGAATGTTTGGGGGGCATCCGTCCACTGAACGCTTCGAAATCAACGGGGCCGCGATTATTGCCGCGGGACTAGCCTACGTATTGATTAACCGCCTCGCGGTCAGTTATGCGGTCGCCTTAGCCGAGAGGCAATCATTTTCGGGGGCTTGGCTGCGAGTCTCTGGCGGCTCTCTCCTCTATGATTTCTTGGCGATCCCCGTGCCAGCGCTATTGGCGTACCTCTACGTTCGGTGGCAGCTATCGGGAGTAGCGCTGCTTGCTGTGCCCCTCTTTATCGCCCGCCACATGTATTCAATGAAACTTGAGCTCGAGCAGTCGAACCGGGACTTGCTTGAACTCATGGTAAAGAACATCGAAGCGCGCGATCCGTATACATCCGGTCACTCGCAGCGAGTTGCTCAGTACGCTCGAATCTTGGCTAGAGAAGCGGGAATTTCATTTCGGCAAATCGAACAGGTTACCACGGCGGCACTGCTTCACGACCTAGGAAAGACGTACTCTGAGTATGCGCCCCTGCTT
>DATIWU010000094.1:0-15379 GCA_035519195.1 Gemmatimonadales bacterium | reverse complement strand
ATCCCCGATCGACCCGCGGCCGAATGCGGCCTGCGGCCGCGTACCCGAGCAGCGCTCGGAGTTGCGGCATGAGGATTCGTTCGGCCGACCATAGATGCCCCAGATTGACGCCCGCCACCGCGCGATTGCTGTTCATCAAGTGCAGGACGCCAAAGCGCGGCCAGCGAATCGCCTTCCAGACCACGGCCAGGGGATTGCGGCGCGTGCCGACGGAAATCTCCGACGCGCCGTAGCAGATCAGGCGTCCGGCCGGTGCGAGCATCCGGTATCCCGCACGCCACGACGATCCCCCCACGCCATCCAGCACGATGTCGAATCCCTGCGGCGCGTGCGCGCGCGCGGATTCGGCCCAGTTCGCCGCGCGCCCGTCTACCGGCACCACGCCATACTCGCGCAGCACGTCATGCTTTCCCGGAGACGCAAGTCCGATGATGCGCAGCCCCAGGATACGCCCCAGTTCCGCCACCGCGAGTCCCACGCCTCCGGCGGCGGCATGCACCAACACCGTCTCGCCGCTCCGCGCCGCCCCGACATATACCAGCATGTGATGCGCAGTGAGGTAAACAACCGGGAACGCGGCCCCCTCTTCGAAGCTCCAGCCAGGCGGCAAGGGCACGGCAGTGCCTGCTGGCACGACGACTTGTTCTGCTTGTCCGCCGAATCGGGCGAGCGCCATGACCTTGTCGCCCACAACCGGTGAGGCAACGCCCTCACCAACGGCATCGACGACTCCCGCCACCTCGTACCCCATGACCATCGGGGGGCGAGGCGCATCGAAGTACAGGCCCTGGCGCGCGAGCAAATCCGAGAAGTTGATCCCTGCTGCACGCACGCGAACGCGGACTGATCGCGGCGTAACGTCCGGTGTTGGGCCCTCGCGCACTTCGAGCACTTCCGGAGGGCCGTACCGCGGAATGACGAGCTGTCTCAGAGGAGGCTCGCGGGGAAAATGGGATGAGAAATATGGCTCCCCGCTCCGCCATGCGGAGCGGGGAGCCAGGTACCACGGTGAGGCGAGAGTCTTAGCGGTTGTCCGAGCTCGCGAATCCCGCGGCTTGGCTGATTGCTGTAGCGCCCACGCTGATCAGTGCGCGCTCGCGCCCGAGGGATTCCACTCCGACCACGGTCGCCACGGGCGGATTCGGTCCGAAAAACGCCGCCCCGGCGTCGCGAATGATGTCGAGATCGCGTGGACGGTAATCGACCACGTACACCGTCAGTGACACGACGTCCTGGGGCCAGGCGCCGGCAGTGCGCAATACCGCGGCGAGGTTCGCGAACGCGCGCCTCGCCTGTGACTCGAGATCGCCGTCGGCGACGATCGTGCCAAAGCTGTCCACCGCAAACTGCGGCGACGCGTAGATCGTGTGTCCCACGCGGACCGCCTGGGAGCCCAAGTCTGGGGCTGGTATGGCGGCGTTCCGCGGATACGCCTTGGGTTCCGCTATGACGCTCCCCAGCGCGCCACCGCGTTGTCCGCGGCCTCCCATTGCCGCCTGGCGCCACCGCAGGGCCTCTTCGCGGTTTCGCTCCTCGGCCTGGCGGTCCTGCTCGTCTTTCCAGTGCTGATAGGCCTTTTGCTGGTCGCCGTTCAGAACCTTCCGCAGGCCTTTTTCGAATTTGTCTTGCTGGTCCTTGAGCATTTTCCCCAGATCCTCGATGCGCTGCGCGTAGAACTCCGCCGCGGCGCGGTCGCCCGCATCCAATCGATCGTACATCTTCGTGCGGGCGGCTTCGACGCTGTCGCGCTCGGACTGGGTTGCGGCGCGATAGTCCTCGTACATCTGGTCGTATTGCGCGGCCTGATCGTCAGTGAGATTCAATAGCTGTTGAGCGGTGCTCGGGTCTGCCGGTCCTTCGAGCTCGGCACCAGGCATCTTGGGCGCCGGCGGCACGTACTCGCCTCCGCCCATGCGTCCACGTCCACCACCACCGCCCCAACCTCCGAATTGCGCCACCGCCATACTGGGTCCCAGCAGGAGACCCAGTATGGCGCTCCAGAGCACCGCCTGTCGCTTCATGATCGCACGAACCTCCATCAACCGTTTTCAGTACCCTGCTTCGAGTGGCGCCAGTCGTTGTTGCCGCGCCCGCCACGTCCGCCTTCACCACGACGCATATGCCCGAAGCGTCCCTGCCACCGATCACTCGCCAGAGCGAGCTGCGCGCGCTGCACCGGGGAGAGATATGCGGACATCTCGCGGGACTCGGCACGACGCAAATCGCCGAGCTTCGCCGCGTTTTGATCGCGTGCGTCGAGCAGTTTACGGACGCTATCGGTATTCGCAGCCACGCCGGGGCGGAGCTGCGCGCGGAGCGCTTCGGTCAGGTCGCGGCGCTGCTTGAGCACCGGCTCACGCTGGTCCTGGAATCGCTGCTCGGTGGCTTTGAATTTGGTAAACTGGTCGTCGCTCAAGCCCAGAAACTCCCGCATGCGTGCCTGCCGGCGCGCCGCGAATTCCGCCCGCGAGGGCCGCTGCGGCCGCGCGCGGCTCGTGTCGGCAGGATGTTGCGCCATGAGCGCAGGCGCCGCCGCGAGCGCGGCGACGCAGATTAGACTGAACCGTCTCACTTTCCAACCCCCGGTAAGAGTCATCAGTTGAGTAGATGCCCGCTTCAGAAGTTTGGACGCAGACCGCGCCAGAATGTTGTATGGATACGCATGCCACGAGGGGATCGTCGGTTGCAACCGGAAACAGCTCATTACGACGGAAAACGCTTCTTCAATCCCGGGGCGGCACCGGCCCAGCCGGTCTGGATGGTCCCGCGATTGTTGTTGGCGCGGCGCGCGCGCTGGCCCGACCACGTTCCAGTCGCGCAGCGAGTCCCGCAGCGCCGCAGCGCGCGCGACGAAGTCGTCGTCACCTTCGTGGGACACGCGACGTTTCTGCTGCAAACCGCGGCCGGGAATGTCCTGATCGATCCCGTGTACTCGCTGCGCGCGAGCCCGGTGCCGTTCGCCGGACCACGACGGGCGCGGCTCCCGGGCGTGAAGTTCGCGGACCTTCCCGAGATTCATTTCGTGCTGATCAGCCACAACCATTACGATCATTGTGACCTGCACACCATCCGCGCCCTGGAGCAGCGGTTTCACCCGCGATTCGTCACCGCGCTGGGCAACGCGGCGCTGCTCAACGCCGGGGGCGCGGCGCGCGTGGAGGAGCTCGACTGGTGGCAGGAGGCCGGGACCGCGAAGCCGCTCGTGGTGCAGCTCACGCCGGCGCAGCATTTCTCGGCGCGCGGCGTGCTCGACCGGGACCGCGCGCTGTGGGGCGGGTTCCTGATTTCCGTGGCGGACATTCAGATCTTTTTCGCGGGGGATTCGGGGTATGGGCCGCATTTTGTCGAGATCCGCGAACGCAGCCGACCGATCGACCTCGCCCTGCTGCCGATCGGCGCGTACGAGCCGCGCTGGTTCATGCGGCCCATTCACATGAATCCGGCCGAAGCGGTTCAGGCGCATGTCGACCTGGGCGCGCGACAGAGTCTCGGGATGCATTTCGGCACGTTCCAGCTCACGCCGGAAGCCATCGACGCGCCGGAGCGCGCGCTCGCTCGCGCCATGTCCGCACGCGGGATTCGGGCGGTGGATTTTCGGACGCCCGAGGTGGGCGAATCGCTGCGCGTGGTGTCGCGCGCGGGAGGCGGCTCTACGGATTCAGCTTGACGATGGCCCAGCCCAGGTTGGGAATCGAGCGCAGCGCGCGTCCCAGCCGCTCGAAGTCGACGGGCTTCGTGAGAAATCCATCCGCCGTGAGCGTCGCCAGGCGCTCGTGTTCCTGCTCCGAGGCGGTGAGCACGATCACCGGAGTGCGACGCAGCACCGCGTCTTCCCGGAGCCGCAGCAGGACGTCGCGGCCGTCGAGGCGCGGGAGATTGAGGTCGAGGAGCACGAGGTCGGCCTTGGGCACCTCTTCGTGCGGTGCCTCGCGGCGGAGAAACGCGAGGGCTTCGGCACCGTCGTGGACCGTCCAGATGAGATTCTGGACGCGTGCCTGCTCGAGCGCGCGGATGGTCAGCGCGGCGTCGTTCTCTTCGTCTTCCACCAGCAGGATGTTGATCGCTCCCGATTCCGCGGCACCCGGCTCCACCTCGTCCGCGGAGATCGATGGCGCGGGCCGGTTGCCGCGCAGCGATTCCAGGAGGCCGCCGCCCACGTCGACCGCGAACCATCCGTCGCAGCGGGGGCAGCCCATCCGCTCCGCAGGCGCCGCGAACGGCACCCGCTCGGCGCAGTTGGGGCAGACGAGATAGGGCGCGCCCCACTCGCGCGTCACGAGCGTCCACCGCTCGGGACGCGCGTCCACGAGCTCGAGACGCGCGCGCGGCACACCGATCGATTTCTGGTGCACCGCGATGACGATCTCGTCGCGGTTCACGCTCAACACCGGATACCAGGCGCCGGAGCGCAACGGATGCAGCACGCCCCCGGCCAGCCGAGCCCATTGCATGGGGCCTATTTTCCAACCGCCGGGGCCCGGCCGTCAAGGCTTAACCCCGGGGTGCCGTTCCCTCCGATCCGCGTGTCGCATCTCCCGGCGTGTAGGAGTGCGCTCCCACCCCGGCCAGGTGGCCTCCCGAAACGACCAGGTATTCCTCCCGAATCGGCCGGCCGTCGAACCAGCACTCCAGGATTTCTCTGGTGCCGGCCGCGTAGCGTGCCTGGGCGGAAAGGCTCGTGCCGGAGACATGCGGGGTCATGCCGTGGTGGAGCATCGTGCGCCACGGGTGATCGCTTGGAGGCGGCTGTGGGAACCAGACGTCCCCCGCATAGCCCGCCAGCTGACCGCTGTCGAGTGCCCGCACGATCGCGTCGCGATCGCAGATCTTGGCGCGCGCCGTGTTCACGATGTAGGCGCCCCGCTTCATCTTGGCGATCAGGGCGTCGTTGACCATATGCTCGGTTTCGGGATGCAGCGGCGTGTTGATGGTCACGACATCGCATACCCGCACGAGCGACTCGGCGTTGGGGTGATACGTGAGGCCCAGCTCCTGCTCGATCGCGGGCGCGAGTCGATACTTGTCGGTGTAGTGCAGCTTCACATCGAACGGTTTGAGCCGTCGCAGCACCGCCGTTCCGATCCGTCCCGCGCCGACCGTGCCGACGGTCATGCCTTCGAGATCGTAGGAGCGCGCTGCACAATCGGCAATGTTCCAACCGCCTTGTACGACCCATTGGTACGAGGGGATGTAGTTGCGCACCAGCGAGAGAATCATCATGACGACGTGTTCGGCGACGCTGATGCTGTTCGAATACGTCACCTCCGCGACCGTGATCCCCCGCTCGATGCACGCCTGCAGGTCGTAGTGATCGGAGCCGATGCCGGCCGTGATCGCGAGCTTGAGCTCGCGGGCCTTCGCGACGCGGTCCCGCGTCAAGTACGCCGGCCAGAACGGCTGCGAGATCACCACCTCCGCGTCGACGAGCTCGCGCTCGAACAGCGACCGCGGGCCGTCCTTGTCCGCCGTCACCACGAGCGTGTGGCCCTGCGATTCCAGAAACTTTCGTACTCCCAGCGCCCCGGACACACACCCCACGAGCTCGCCCGGCGTAAAGTCCAGCCGGCGCGGCGTGGGTGTGGTCTGGCCGCCGGGATACCGCTCGATTTTGGGAACGTCTCGGCGTGCGTACTTCGGTGGGTACCCGTCGATCGGGTCGTCATAGAGCACGCAAAGAATCTTGGCCATGATGGACTCCTTCGGAGGACTTGGCGGCGAGCGTCAGGTCTTCACAGGGAACGCCTCCCGGATGAGGGCGATACGGCGACGATGAACATTTGACGTTATCA
Organism: Gemmatimonadales bacterium; assembly: GCA_035519195.1. Taxonomy (GTDB): domain Bacteria; phylum Gemmatimonadota; class Gemmatimonadetes; order Gemmatimonadales; family GWC2-71-9; genus AG25. Next base: position 9,590 of record DATIWU010000094.1, on the reverse strand, counting down.
TCGGGCCCGGGCACGGGTAAGTGTCCTTCGGTCCGTGAAACCCATGTCCGTGGGCTTCCGTAGAAGGTGGATTCCGTCCGAACCGGAGGTGTCGGCATCGCCCTCTGCGCGCTCCTGATGGCGGTCATCGGTGGCACGGGTTCGCGTGCCATCGCTCCACCCCGACTGGAAGAAGCGGGCGTCGTGATCGATGGAAGCTTCGAGGAAGCGCAGTGGAGCCGCGCCGCGGTTCTCTCCGGTTTCTCGGAGTACGCCCCCGTTGACGGCCGCGAAGCCGACGATACGACGATCGTGTTCGTCTGGTACTCGTCGCGCGCGATCTACTTCGGGGTGCGCGCCCTGGAGCATCACGGGCCGGTGCACGGCTCGCACGCCAACCGCGACCGGATCGCGAACGATGACTGGGTAGAAATCTTCCTCGATACCTTCAACGACCGCCGCCAGGCGCTCGTGTTCGGCGTGAATCCCCTGGGCGTGCAGTCGGACGGCACGCTGATCGAATCCCAGGGCGGCCAGCGCGACACCGTCGACCTCTCGGCCGACTTTGTGTTCCAATCGAGCGGGCGCATCACTCCCGATGGATACGACGTCGAGATCCGTATCCCCTTCAAGAGCATCCGCTATCAGCCGAGCCGCGTGCAGCAGTGGGGCATCAACGTGGTCCGGCGGGTTCAGCATTCCGGCCATCGCCAGACCTGGACGGCGGCCCGGCTCGACGCGGCGTCCTTCCTGGCACAATCGGGGACCTTGCAGGACCTGAGCGACCTCGATCGAGCGATCGTGCTGGACGTCAACCCCGAGCTCACCGCGAAGGCGACGGGCTCACAGGCCTCGGTCCCCCCGCATTGGACCTACGCGACGGCGAGCCCCGACCTGGGGGGGAATGTGCGATGGGGACTCACCAACAATCTCACGCTGACGGCCACCGCGCGCCCCGATTTCTCCCAGGTCGAATCCGACGCCGGTCAGCTCGTGTTCGACCCGCGGCAGGCACTGTTCTTTCCGGAGAAGCGGCCGTTCTTCCTCGACGGGCTCGAGCGGTTCAACACGCCGAACACGCTGATCTACACGCGCCGCATTGTGCAGCCCGTGGCCGCGCTCCAGCTCGCCGGCAAGATGGCGGGGTTCGGCGTGGGGTTCCTCTCGGCCGTCGACGGACGCCCCTATTCAGCCAGCGGCACAGACAATCCCCGCTACCAGATCCTCCGCCTCGTGCGAGACCTCGGTGGGCAATCGTCCGCCGGAATCGTCTATACCGACAAGGTGGACGGACCGGACTATAACCGCGTCGCCGGAGTCGATGCGCACGTCATGCTCGGCGGCACGCGGCGCGCCGACTTCCAGCTGGCGGGCAGCGAAACACGCGTGGCCGGCGTAACGACCAGCGCTCCACTGTGGCACGCCACCCTGGATCGTACCGGCCACGCGTTCGGATATACGTACTCGGTGTCGGGAATCGCGCCGGACTTTGTCGCGGCGTCGGGCTTTATTTCCCGTCCCGGCGTGGTGGGAGCGACGCTCGATCATTGGGTGACGCACTACGGCAAGCCGGGCGCCGCGATCGAGAACTGGAAGGGGGATGTATCGCTCTCGGGCCGGTGGGTGTACCCCCATCTCTTTTCCGGACAGTCCCCCGACGATCAATTCCTCCATTTCACGTCGACATGGCAGCTGCGCGCGTGGAACCTGAGCGCCGCCTTTTTCCTCGAGTCGTTCAGCTTCGATTCCGCGCTCTATGCGGGGTACGCGCTGCTCGGCGGAGCAGCGGACACCCTGCCCTTCGTGGGGACGCCGCGCATCGCGAACTACGATCTTCAGTTCACGGTCGAGACACCGCAATTCCGGCATTTCAATGCCTCGCTGCTCGTGCTGCCCGCGATTCAGGACGAGAACTTCTACGAGTGGGCGCCCGCGTGGATTCTCTTCATTCAGGCGGGACTCGACTGGCGTCCCTCCACCCGGCTCAGGATCAATGCCACCTACCTGCACCAGGAGTACTGGCGCAAGACGGACGGCAGCTCGGTGGGACGCGAGGTCATTCCGCGCGTGAAAGTCGAATATCAGGTGAGCCGGCCGCTGTTTGTCCGGCTCGTCGGGCAGTACGACGCGTTTCGACGCGATTCGCTCCGGGACGACTCGCGCACGAGCTATCCCATCTTGATCTTCGACCCCGACTCGGGGCGCTATCTCGCCGCGGGTCGCGAGGCGCGTAACCAGCTCCAGCTGGACTGGCTGATCGCGTACACGCCGTCCCCGGGGACGGTGTTCTATGCGGGGTACGACAGCAGTCTGACCGAAGCGCAGGCGTTCGCGTTCCGCGGCGTCCGGCGCGTGGCGGACGGCTTCTTCGTGAAACTGACCTACCTGTTTCGCTGGTGAGTCATCCCTTGGGCGGCTCGCGGAAGAGGGCCGGGAATTTCTGCTGCAGGGCTTTGATCTTGGGCGCGTCATTGTACACGATGTAGGGATAGTCCGGATGACGCGCCATGAAATGCTGGTGATACGCTTCGGCGGGATAGAACGCCTCGAGCGGCGCGATCTGCGTGACGATCGGCGCCCGAAACGCCTTCCGCTTGGTGAGCTCGGCGACGTACGCGAGCGCGTGCTGGCGCTGGACTGAATCCTGATAAAAAACGATCGAACGGTACTGCGTCCCCACGTCGGGCCCCTGGCGGTTCAACTGCGTCGGATCGTGGGCGACCGCGAAGAACACCTGCAGCAGCTCGTCATAGGTCACCTGCGTCGGATCGTACACGACGCGCACCGATTCGGCATGGCCGGTCGTGCCGCTCGACACCAGCATATACGAAGGAGCGCTCACCGATCCACCGGCGTATCCCGACGTGGCCGACAGCACCCCCTTGACGTGTTCGAACACGCCTTCGACTCCCCAGAAACACCCTCCGGCGAACACCGCGCTCGCGGTGTCCGGTGGTGTGGCGAGTGCTCCCGCGCGCAGGGGCGCGGCGGACAGGAGCAGGATCGATGCTACCGCGGCGGCGATGCGATGCATGGGTGACTCCGGCTGGCGACCCCGATAGAACACTGAGGCCCGCGGAGGAGTTCCCCTGCGACGTGTTAAGTTCCTGCACCCATTGACTCCAGGTACACGAATGCTCGCGTTGATCGCCGTGATCACGGTCCCGTTCTTCTCGCCCCCCGAGCCCTGCTGGACTCGAGCGAACGCCGTTCAGCTCGAGCATCGCGTCAGCCCGCTCGATTCCACCACGGTGACACTGGGCAACGATTCGATCAAGGTGTGCTACGGCAGCCCGTCGATGCGGGGGCGCAAGATCATGGGCAAGCTCGTGCCGTACAACGAACCGTGGCGCCTGGGGGCGAATGAGGCCACCACCATTTCCCTGCCCTTCGCGGTGCGGTTCGCCAGCCTGCACCTGGACCCCGGGATGTACTCGCTCTACGTGGTGCCGATCGGCGGAAGCTGGAGGATTTACGTGAATCGCACCGCCAAGCGCTGGGGCATTCCCATCGACAACGGCGTCAGAAATCAGGACATCGCGTCACGCACGGTGAAAACCGAGCAGACGGCTGACACGGTTCAGGCGCTCAAGATGGCGTTCACGCCCCCCGCCAAAGACGCCACCGAGCTCGTGATCGAGTGGGAAACCACGCGCGTGCGCGTGCCGATCCAGCGCACGGACAAATAGCGCATGGTGCGACCGCGCGCGAACGCCGGTTTGCCGATCGCGCCCCCGATCGAGCCGATGCTCGCGAAGCTCGCCGCGGCGCTCCCGGACGACGATTCGCTCCTGTTCGAGCCGAAGTGGGACGGGTTTCGAGCGATCGTCTTCCGCGGCGCGGCTGACGTATACATTCAGAGCCGCGATCTGCGGCCGCTGGACCGATACTTCCCGGAGCTGCACGAGGCGCTGCTCGAGCGGCTGCCGGCGAAGACGGTCGTCGATGGCGAAATCGTCATCATCACCCCACACGGGCTCGATTTCGACGCCCTGCAGCTGCGGCTGCATCCGGCCGCGTCCCGCGTCGCGCGGCTCGCCAAAGAAACCCCGTCCGCATTCGTGGCCTTCGACCTGCTCGCGGCAAACGGCAAGAGTCTCTTGGAAACGCCGCAAGCAGCGCGGCGCGCGCATCTCGAGCGCCTCCTGGCCAGGGTCCGGCCACCGGTGTACGTGACGCCGATGACGCGCGACCCGGAGCTGGCGCGGCGCTGGCTCCGAGAATTCGAGGGCGCGGGGCTTGATGGCGTCGTCGCCAAACCGGCGGATGGCGTCTACCAGCCCGGAAAGCGCGCGATGATCAAGGTCAAGCACGCCCGCACGGCGGATTGCGTGGTGGCGGGGTTTCGCTGGTACAAGGACGCGAAGGACGCCGTCGGATCGCTGCTGCTCGGCCTCTACGATGATCGTGGCGTGCTGCAACACATCGGAGTCACGTCCTCCTTCAGCATGGCCACACGCAAACAGCTCGTGAAGGAACTGGCGCCACTGCGAACGCGCGCGCTCGAGCACCACCCCTGGCGAGCCTGGGGGGGCGACCCCGCAGGCGTCGGCAGCCGGATGCCGGGGGGACACAGCCGCTGGAGCGCGGGCAAGGATCTATCATGGGAACCGCTGCGGATCGAGCGCGTCTGCGAGGTGAAGTACGATCACCTGCAGGGCAACCGCTTCCGCCATGCCGCGACGTTTCTCCGCTGGCGTCCCGACAAGCCACCCAGTGACTGCCGCTACGATCAACTCGAGGTCACGCGCGCGTACGCTCTGGACAACGTGCTCGGTACGGGCGCCGGAGCATTAGGAAAACGCAGGGCTCACACGACGTGAGGCGCCAGCGCGACCCCGAGGTAGTATGGCCACAAGAGCAGCGCGAGGACGCCCTTCCAGAACGCCAAGTGCAAATAGCCGAGCGTGAAGAGCCACGCGCCGAACCAGAGCAATCCTCCGAAGCTGTGCTGCTCGATGCGAATACGCTCCACGAACCCTCCTAGGCCCGCAACGTAAAGGGCGGATAGCGATCGGTTGTCAGCAGGAACGCGTACGCCATGACACGCAGCCACCAGCGCATGATGCCCACGACGAAGTCGAAATACGGACGGGGATAGCGGCCAGTAAAGAGTATGGCGAACCAGGCCACGAGGACACATATGACCCCGGCGATCGAGAGCACCGCGAGCGCGAGATAATGAGGGATCGCGAGGAACCACTTCACGAACGGCATCCAGCGACCGAGATCCCGCGGTACGTCCGGATAGGTCAGGTCGAGGTGGATCGCCTGGGGTTCATCGGTGGAGGGATATTCATCCCGCAATAGCGCGACGTAGGCTGCCACGCGAGTCTGGAATCGGACCAGGGCAAGGTTCCAATCAAACCACCAGCGCGGATACTTCTGGCGGAACGCTATCATCAGAGCGGTGGCGCTGAACAGTACGCCACCAGCGCTCCAAAGCAACCCGTTCCCATGACCATGCGCACCTTTTTCGGCTCCCGCGGCCCCTGAGACAAGCATCAGGATGATGCCAATCGGGATGACCATGAACGGACGGAACGCCGTCGTGGCCCGGTTGAGTTCACGGTCCGGATAATCGACGTCGAGGGTGGCTGGGAACTGGGACTGCGGGGGAAAGGCGGCCATGTGTTGCTCCAGGGTGCGGGACCGCCGTAGAAAAGATGCGCTCCGGGGCGCGCCGCAAGGTACCCTTTGGGCAAGCCTCAGTGTCTATCGTCTTCGACAGCCTCCTGGGCGGGACGAAGCCCGACCGGAACGTGTTCGAGATTCACGCGGATCCTCGTCCACGTCGAGGAGCGACCACGCATCGCGTCCACGAGCACATCCCGTTCTTCCAGATGCGCGGCCGCCTCGGGGTGCCGGGCTTTCCACCGATCGAGCACGGCCAACGCATCGGCTTTGCGCTTGGCGCGCGCCACCTCGATCAGCGGGCGCGTGGGGATGCGGCGCTTCGAGGGTTGGACGCGCGGTGGCTCTCCCTGCTGCTTCCGATAGTGCGGCGGCCACGGCGCGTCGCCCAACCCTTCCCGCTCCTGTCGCGCGGAGAGCTCGAGCAGGCGCTCGAGCGAGCCCGAGTGAGCGTCGATCGCCTCGTGACGGTCGCCGATCTGCGCGAAGCGCCGCGGCATGGTGGCGAGCGTGAAATCCTCGGGGTTCGCGCTGTCGACCTCGTCCCAGGCGAGCGGCGCCGACACGCGCGCCTCCGATGTGGGCCGCACCGAATAGGCGGATGCCACCGTGCGGTCCTTGGCGTTCTGGTTGTAGTCCACGAACACGCCATGGCGCTCCTCCTTCCACCATTTGCTCGTGGCGAGCGCCGGCGCGCGGCGCTCGATTTCGCGCGCCAGGGCGAGGGCCGCCCGGCGGACTTGATCGAATTCCCAGCGCGGCTCGATCCGAACCACGACGTGCATCCCGCGCGATCCGGACGTCTTGGGCCACCCCACAAGTCCGAACTCCTCCAGAGTCCCGCGAGCGACGTGCGCCACCCGCCGTACCTGGTCCCACGTGATGCCGGGCACCGGATCGAGATCGACCCGCAGCTCGTCGGGATGATCCAGATCGCCGGCACGCACCGGATGGGGGTGCAGCTCGAGACAGGCGAGGTTCGCAAGCCAGGCAAGGGCGGCGGCATCGCGCGGGACAACCTCGTCGGCCGAGCGTCCGGAGGGAAATCGCAACGATACGACTTCGATCCATTCGGGACGCGTCTCGGGGGCGCGCTTCTGATAGAAGAACTCGCCGGTGATGCCGTTGGGATATCGCACCAGCATGTTGGGTCGTCCGCCGGCTCCGCGCAGCGCGCCGGGCGCAACCGCGAGATAGTAGCGCACGAGGTCGAGCTTCGTGTATTTCGGAACGGGAAAAAGAATCTTGGTGGGATTCGAGACCGTCACGTCGCGTCCATCCACCTGGACGAGCTCATGATCGCCGGCGTTGGACGGCGGCGAACCGGATTTTCGTGGCGTGGCTTTCCGTCGGTTTGACAACATCGGCCTCGGGGTCAGAATATGCGCGTGCGCCCGCTGCTCCTGATACTAACCCCGCTCGCCGCGTGTAGCTCGGAGCCGCGAATGCACGACGCCAGGGCCACCTCCGCCGACCGCGCCCGCGCCTATCTCGACGCGCTGGTCTCCCGCTCGCGGGTGCCGGGAATCCAGTATCTGGTGCTCGATTCCAGCGGCGTGCGTTTCGCCTACGACGGCGGCTGGGCAGATCTCGCGCAGCGCACCCGCATGGACTCGAGCACGACCATGATGGCCTACTCCATGAGCAAGACCATCACGGCGGCGGCCGTCCTGGCGCTCGTCCAGGATGGGCGCGTCGTGCTCGACAGCCCGATCGCGACCTACCTCGATGCGTTGCCCTACGATCGCGCGATCACCGTGCGCCAGCTCCTGGCCCATACGTCCGGGCTGCCGAACCCGATCCCGTTGCGCTGGGTGCATCCCGCGGCGCGTCATCCGGACTTCGTCGAGGCGCCCGCGCTCGACGCGATCGTCCGCGAGCACCCCCGGCTCTCGTCCACACCCGGCGCCAAATACGCCTATTCGAACATCGGCTACTGGCTGCTGGGCCCGATCGTGGAACGGGCCAGTGGCAAGCCGTTCACGACGTACGTGCGGGACCGCATCTTCACACCGCTCGCCATCCCCGCGAGCGCCTTGGGATACAGCATTCCCGATGGCGCGCCGCACGCGACCGGCTATCTCGCCAAGTACTCGCTCACGAATCTCGTGAAGGGCTGGCTCATCGACCGCGAGCTGATCGGCGAGTACGCCGGGCCGTGGCTCGCGATCCGGAGTCACTACGTGAACGGCGCCGCGTTCGGCGGCCTCGTGGGGACGGCGCGCGGATTCGGGATGTTCTTGCAGGATCAGCTCGGGCCGCGTTCCCGCATCCTGAACGACGCCACCCGTGAGCTGTTTTTCACGCAGCAATACACGACCGCCGGGAAAGCCATCGCGATGACCCTGGGCTGGCACATCGGCGAGACCGGCGGCCGCCGCTTCTATTATAAGGAAGGCGGGGGCGGCGGGTTTCACAGCATGATGCGGTTGTATCGGGAGGACCATCTCGCGTCCGTCGTGATGACGAACGCGACCGGCTGCGACGTCCGGCAGCTGCTCGACCGCGTGGACGCGCTGTTCTACTAGGTCAGGTCGGACGGGGTGAGGCTTCCGCAAACCCGCCGGCCGCGAGCCAGCGCAACAGCTGCAACACCGGCGCGCCCGGGAGCTCGCGGCGGCCGTCGAGGCCGCGACCCATCGAACCGGCGGCAAACTCGAAGGCAACACCGCGGCGGCCCGGATCCGGCTGCTCGCGCTGCCGCAGGCGCGCGTGGGCCGGACGCTCCATATTGGACCGTACGCCACCGAAGGCGAGAGCATCCGGAAGGTCATCGAGAAGCTCGAGCTGGCGGGGCTTGGTGCGACGCATGCGCACATCGAGGTCTATTTGAGCGACCCGCGGCGGGTGGCCGCGAAGGCGTTGAAGACGGTTCTGCTGCTCGAGGCCGCCTAGACGCACCGTGCTGATCGAGCTATCCGGTTGCGCCGTGCGGGACTGGCGAGCGAGCGACGCGGCGTCGCTCGCTCGCCACGCCAACGATCGCCGGATCTGGCGAAACCTGCGCGATCGATTTCCGCATCCCTACACCCTGGCGGATGGTGAAGCCTTCATCCGCATGGCCGCCGCTCTGACGCCCCGGACATTCTTCGCGATCGCGGTGGACGGTCAAGCCGTCGGCGGGATCGGCTACACGCTGCACGACGACGTCGAGCGCGTGTCCGCCGAGATCGGTTATTGGTTGAGCGCCGCGCTGTGGGGTAAAGGGATGATGACGCAGGCCCTCGCCGCCGTGACCGATTACGCGTTCGAGCGGCATCCCGAATTACGCCGCGTCTACGCGGTTCCCTACGCGTGGAGTGGCGCGTCCATCCGCGTGCTCGAGAAAGTCGGCTACCGCCTCGAGGGACGGATGCGCGAGAGCGCCATCAAGGATGGCGAGGTGACGGATCAGCTCCTCTACGCGACGTTGCGCTCGGAGCGATGAAGATCGCCACCTGGAACGTGAACGGGATTCGCGCCCGTGCCGCCCAGGTGTGCGACTGGGTGGAGCGTGACCACCCCGACATCATCTGTCTCCAGGAGCTCAAGGCTCAAGCAACGCAGATTCCCGCGCAGTGCCAGTTTCCGGAATACCACGTGTACTGGCATGCGATGAAGGGCTACTCGGGTGTGTCCCTGCAGATTCACAAGTCGCTGTTCGCGTTCGATCCCGTGTTCAGCCATCCTCCGTTCGACCACGAGTCGCGCATCGTGCAGGCGGAGTTCGGCGATCTCGTGCTCGCCTCGGTATACGTTCCGAACGGCGGGAAGGATTACGCCGCGAAGCTCACGTTCCTGCGGCGGCTCGCTGCCTGGGCCGCGCAGCTCCACGCCGACCAGCGACCGCTCGTGTTGTGCGGGGACATCAACATCGCCCGCGCCGAAATGGACGTACATCCCAAGGAGCGGAAGCCGAACGCCGTGGGGCAGCGACCCGAAGAGCGCGCGCTGTTCGAGGAGCTGCTCGGCACGCAGCTGATCGACCTCGGCCGGAA
>DATIWU010000093.1:0-3104 GCA_035519195.1 Gemmatimonadales bacterium | reverse complement strand
GAGGCTGGCCATGGTGCGGCCGAGCGTGCGCGGCTCGAGGAGCGCCCTGACCGCGACCCGGCCGGCCGCGGCCAGAAGCTGCGTGCGGTCGAGCCACACGAGCGGGTTCAGCGCCATCGCCGTGACGAGCACGCGCTCGGCGAGAGGTTCGTGGGGCTGATGGCCAAACTCGATGTGTGCCACCTTCGACGGGTGTTTCATCCGCTACCTCCGCTTTCCTGCTGACCGGCGCGCCAATCGGAAATCCACACTGTGGCAGCCGCCGCGACGCCGGCCATGATGTCGCAGATAGAAGGAGGATTTCAACAAATCCTCGGGAGCTGTTCACCGGACAACATATCGAGCACACGATTGCCGCCGACTCGGCTACGCAGAGTGACAATTCCAGGCGGGATTGTCGTGGTGCAGCCGGACAGCGGATCAAGCGCTCTGGACTATGCGCATCGACGACGCGTTTGTCGGTCACAAGGACTTTCATGTGCGATCTGCGGGAATGGCGGCGCGTCGCGTGACCGGCACGGGACGTGCCCTGCGGTTGACGTCAGAACTGCTCATCGGCGAGCGCCAGCGTGGGCGCGGCTCCAGCGACGACGGTGTCGCGCAATCCGGGCGCCCGCGTGAGGCCGTGCTCGGCGAAATGACGCGCGGTGACGATTTTCGCATGGAGGAATGCGGCATCGCCATCGCCGGCGCCGAGCTTCTTCGCGGCGATCAGAGCGGCCCGCCCGAGCTGCGCGCCGCTGCAGACGATGCCCGCGAGTTCGAGGAACGGCACGGCGCCCGCTAGAACCGACCGCGGATCCTGTTGGAACCGGCTTCCGACGTAGCCGCCCGCGTCTTCGAGCGCATCGATTCCCGCGCGCAGGCGGGCGCCGATCGCTGCAAGCTCGTCCTGCCCGGCAGCGCAGAGCGCGCGCTCGGTTTCGCGCATCGTCGCGATGGCGGCGGTGAGCGCCTTGCCGCCGTCGCGCGCGATCTTGCGCCCGATCAGGTCGTTGGCCTGGATGCCCGTGGTTCCCTCGTAGATCGTCGTGATCCGCGCGTCGCGCGCATACTGGGCCGCCCCCGTTTCCTCGATGAAGCCCATGCCCCCGTGAACCTGCACGCCGACCGAGGTCATCCGCTGCCCCATCTCCGTGCTCCAGCCCTTGACGATCGGGATCATGAGTTCGGCAAAGACGAGCTCGCGCTTGCGCGTTTCGGCATCCGGGTGCCGATGGGCGCGATCGAGCGCCGCGGCCGTTACGTACGCGAGGGCCCGCGCTCCTTCGGTGTGGGCGCGCATCGTCATCAGCATCCGCCGCACGTCCGGGTGGCCGATGATGCCCGTCGTCGCGGCGTCCCGGGCCGCGCCGACCACGCGGCCCTGCACGCGCTCGCGTGCGTAGGCGACAGCGCGCTGATAGGCGCGGTCGGCGATCGCCACCCCCTGCATGCCGACGCCGAAGCGCGCCAGATTCATCATCACGAACATGTACTCGAGCCCGCGATTCTCCTCTCCGACGAGGTAACCCGCCGCGCCCCCGTGGTCGCCGAACGCGAGCACCGCCGTCGGGCTCCCGTGGATGCCGAGCTTGTGCTCGATCGACACGCAGCGCACGTCGTTGCGCTCCCCGAGGCTGCCGTCCGCATTGACGAAGACCTTGGGCACGACGAACAGCGAAATGCCCTTCGTGCCCGGCGGCGCGTCCGGCGTGCGCGCGAGGACCAGGTGGATGATGTTGTCGGTGTAATCGTGCTCGCCGTACGTGATGAAGATCTTGCTGCCGTAGAGCTTGTAGCTGCCGTCGGCCTGCGGGACCGCCTTGGTTTGGATCGCGGCGAGATCCGATCCGGCCTGCGGCTCGGTCAGGTCCATCGTGCCCGTCCACTCGCCCGAGACCATCTTCGGCAGATAGGTGTGTTTGAGCGCGTCCGAGCCGTTCAATTCGATCGCCTCGATCGCGCCTGCGGTCAGCGTCGGGCACAGCTCGAACGCCATGTTCGACGCATTCCACATCTCGTCGATCGCTGCCGCGACAAGCTGCGGCATGCCCTGGCCGCCGAACTCGGGGCTCTTCGCGAGGCCGTTCCAGCCCAGCTCGCAGAAACGCCGATAGGCGTCCTTAAAGCCGCTGGGCGTGACCACACTGCCGTCCTCGCGCCACTGTGCCCCCTCCTTGTCCCCGACCGCATTCAGCGGGTCGAGCACGTCGGTCGCGAATTTGGCCGCCTCGTCGAGGATCGCGGCCACGGCGTCGGGCGTGGCGTCTTCGAATCCGGGCAGCCCGGCGATCTCGTCGAGTCGGGCGAGCTCCGTCATGACGAACTGCATGTCGGTGAGCGGGGCGCGGTATTGGCTCATCGTTTCCTCCGTAGGGTGTGCGGGGCCGCGAGGTGTTCACGGCCTGGTGTCCCCCTGCACGGCGTTGGGGGCTTCCGCAATCAAAAACGTCCATCGTGCACAAAGCCACTCTCACCTTCATGACTTCCTCGATGCCGGCCACAAGGTCGCCACAGATGCAAGGAGGAGGATTTCAACAAATCCTCGGGAGCTGTTCGCCAGACAGCATATCGAGCACACGATTGCCGCCGACTCGGCTACGCAGCGTGACAATTCCGGAGGGGTTCTCGTACACCGTTCCGGCGCGTACAGCACCGGCTGAGACAGTATGTGAGCGCAAGATTTCGAGCGCCCGGCCCGCGTCACTCTCGGGGACGAAGGCAACGAAGCGCCCCTCGTTCGCGACGTAGAAAGGGTCGAGACCCAGCAATTCACACGCGCCACGCACCACGTCGGAAACAGGAATCAGCGCCTCCTCGACGGTAATCCGCAGCCGCGCGACCGTGGCGATCTCGTTGAGAGCGGAGGAGAGTCCGCCACGCGTGAGGTCGCGCAGGCAGTGCACGTCGATGCCAGTCTCCAACAGTGCCTCGACCGCCGGCCACACTGGAGCGGTGTCGCTTTTCACCTCGCCCTCGAATTCGAGGCCGCCGCGGACCGACAGAATCGCGATTCCATGCGCGCCGAGATCTCCGCTCACCAGCACGGCATCCCCGGGACGAACGGATTCAGGGCCCACCGGATGTGGCGCGACGACAACGCCGATACCAGTGGTGTTGAG
>DATIWU010000092.1:0-14186 GCA_035519195.1 Gemmatimonadales bacterium | reverse complement strand
TCCAGCCGATCTTGCAGGCGGACGGGCCGCGGGGAAGCGATAGCGTCGATCGTACGCTCCGGGACAAGGGGTTGGCCACGCTGTGCTTTGCAAGACTCCGGCCAACGTTCCGTGTTCGTGCTGCAAGCACGCGGCACTGAGGTGTTGCGCGGATCAAACAGCCTCCCGACCAAGCGCCAGAAGGCGAACTGGCGCAGATCGTGCCCCCGGCCCTGGCACCGGCACTGGGAGCCTCCCTGCTCAAGCATCACTTTACGGTGGATGTCGAAGAATATTTTCAAGTCTCGGCCTTCGATCCGTATGTGCCGAGGGACTCGTGGCACGCCCGTGAGAGCCGGGTCGAGCGCAGCGTGGCGCAGCTGCTCGAGCTGCTCGCCCGTCATGACGCCCGCGCGACGTTCTTTGTCCTCGGCTGGCTCGGGGCCCGGCGTCCGAACATGGTGCGCGAGATCGCCGCGGCAGGCCACGAAATCGCCTCGCATGGCTGGGATCACCGCCGGGTCGGGACGGAAACGCCCGACGAATTCCGCGTGTCCATCAGGCGCAGCAAGCACGAGCTCGAGCAGCGGACGGGCGAAGCGGTGTGGGGATTCAGGGCCCCGAATTTCTCCATCGTTCCCGGTCTCGAATGGGCGTTCGACGTGCTGCTCGAGGAGGGGTATCGGTACGACTCGAGTATCTATCCGGCGCGCCGGCCCGGCTCGGGATTTCCTGGAGCCGCGCGTGATCCGCATTGGGTACAGCGATCCGCTGGCGCGCTCGCGGAAATCCCCCCGGCGGTCCTGCGCTACTGGGGCGTCTCCCTACCTGCGGGCGGTGGGGCCTACTTCCGTGTCCTGCCCTACGGTCTGACTCGGGCGGCGCTCGCGGCGTGCGAGCGGCGCGCGGTGCCGGGAACGTTCTACATCCACCCGTGGGAGATCGACCCGGAGCAACCGCGAATTGCCGTTCCGCTGCGCACGCGTCTCCGGCACTACACGGGGCTCGCGCAAGTGAGCACGCGACTGGCGCGCCTCCTGACCGAATTTCGTTTCACCGCGATCCGCGATACGGTGGCGTCCTCCCGACCCGTCGAGGCGTCGGCATGCGGGTAGAGTCGTTCAGCGGTTCACCGGCCGAATGGGACGAGTTCGTGCGCACTGCACCGGGAGCCACCCATTGTCATCTCCACGGGTGGCGCACGGTGATGGAGCGGGTGTTCGGGCACGAATGCCTGTATTATGCCGCTCGAGATGAGCATGGCGCGCTCGCGGCTGTGCTCCCGCTCGTTCGCGTGCGAAGCATGCTGTTCGGGCACTACGTCGTCTCAATGCCATTCTTGAACTACGGCGGTCCGATTGGCACGCCGGCCGGGGTGCAGGCGCTCGCGAGTCACGTCGCCAGGTCGGCCGAAGGGGAGACAGGCGAGCTCGGCAAAGCGAAGCTCGTGGAACTGCGCAGCCGGATCGCACTCCCGATCGATATCTCCGTTTCGCATCGCAAGATTACCGTGCTGCTTGATCTGCCCGAGAGCGGCGGCGCAGCCTTGTGGCATTCACTGCCGGCGAAACTGCGCAGTCAGATCCGGCGCCCCCAGAAAGAAGGGATTGCGGTTCGCTTCGGGGCGGACCAGGTGGAGCCCTTCTTCGCGGTCTTCGCGCAGCACATGCGCGACCTCGGCACGCCCACGCAGTCACGGCAGCTGTTCGAATGCATTGCGGAAATATTCCCGGACGACGTGTGGTTCGGGTGCGCCTACTACGGCGACCAGGCGGTGGCCGCGGGATGCGGGTTTTCGTGGGGTGGGGAATTCGAGATGACGTGGGCGTCCGCCCTGCGGCGCTTCAATCGCTACTCGCCCAACATGCTGCTGTATTGGAGCTTCCTGGAACGCGCGGCAACGCAGCGGCTCGCGACGTTCAACTTCGGACGATGCACGCCTGGTGGAGCAACCCATCGTTTCAAGCGTCAGTGGGGCTCGCGCGACGTCCCACTCTGGTGGTATCAGCTCACTCCCTCGGGATCGGGAGGTGCAGTCGCCACCCCTGCGCCGGACCGCGGGGCCCTTGCATTGGGCCCGCTCGTTTGGCGGCATCTCCCTGTAGCGCTCGCGACGGCATTGGGACCCCGCATCGTCCGGTACCTCCCGTGAGTATCGCGCGCATTCCGCCGGTCTATTCGCCCCTCGAGCTGCGTTCGCTGTGGTCGAGTGCGCGCGCCACGTGGGGCCGCGGACCGGATCTCGGCGCCGTTCTTTGCCGCGAGTACGACGCGAAGCGGGCCGAACTGTTGGGCAGTGGAACGCAGGCGCTGCAGGTGGCGATCCGCATGGCCTTGCTCGAAGCCGGCGAATCGCTCGTGGCGCTTCCAGCGTTCACCTGTTTTGACGTCGGCGCCGCGGCTGTCGCCGTCGGAGCGAACATCGCGTTGTACGATGTTGATCCCGATACGCTCGAGCCGGATCTCCAGTCGCTGCAGGCGACGCTTATGGCGGGGGCTCGGGTCGTGGTGGTCACGCCCCTGTACGGATATCCGATCGATTGGCAGTGTGTCCACCGCATTGTCTCGCAGTATGGCGGCATCGTCATCGAGGATGCCGCGCAAGGGCACGGTGCTTCGTGGCGGGGCCGGAAACTCGGCAGCCTTGGGGCGCTCTCCGTATTGAGTTTTGGACGGGGAAAGGGCTGGACCGGTGGATCGGGTGGCGCGTTGCTGCTGCGGCCGCCGTTCGCTGGGAGCATGCCATCCACCATATCGGCGCATGCGCGCGATCAGGGTCTGCGTGAGCTGATTTCGCTGACCGCGCAGTGGGGGCTGGGGCGCCGTGGGTGGTACGCGCTACCGTCGGCGATTCCGTGGCTCCGCCTCGGCGAGGCGTACTATCGCCCTGCGCCTCCACCGAAAGCCATGGCAACGAGCGTACGGGCCTGCGTCATGGCGACGCGTTCACTCGTCGAAGGCGAAGCCACAATTCGGCGCGGCAATGCGGAGATTCTGCTGCGCGCGATCGCGCACAGCTCCAGTGTGCGGCCGGTTTTCGCGCGACCCGATTCGATCGGCGGATACTTGCGGCTGGCGGTTCGTGCGTCTGGCGGGGTTGCTGGCCTACCCGATCCACAGGCGGCGCGCGCACTCGGCGTGTCTGCCAGCTACCCACGCACGCTCGCCGAGCTGCCGGCGGTTCGCGCGCACATGGTGCGAACCGCCACCCGGTGGCCGGGCGCGGAGTCTCTGGCCCGTGAGCTCGTGACGCTCCCTACCCACTCCCGACTCACGGCGCTTGATCGTGACAGGATTGTAAGCTTGTTTGTGTGAACGGAACGTGTGTTGCGTGATCGCCACACCCGGTCGAGGCGCGCGGAATCGGGGTGGCGCGCACGCGACAACGGTGCACGTCCAGCGAGGATCAGGGTGACTAACAGCTGCTGCTGTAGAGGGTTCTCAATCGGTCCGCGGGGGCCAGCGTTTTGCGTCCCGGGCCCCCGATGACTGACACGTACATACTCGGCATCTCGGCCTTTTATCACGATAGCGCCGCGTGTCTTCTCAAGAACGGGGAGATCGTGGCCGCCGGCCAGGAGGAGCGGTTCACCCGGAAGAAGGGTGACGCAGCGTTCCCGGCCCGAGCCGTCGAGTACTGCCTGCAAACCGCCGGCATCCGCGCCAGCGACCTGACCCACGTTGGGTTCTACGACAAGCCGCTGCTCAAGTTCGAGCGAATTCTGAACACCTACCTGGGCGTCGCGCCCCGCGGGTTCCGCTCGTTCTTCATGGCCGCTCCGGTCTGGCTCAAAGACAAGCTGTACATGGACAAGCAGGTGAGGGACTCGCTCGGCTACGAGGGGGAGATTCTCTACGCCGAGCATCACGAGTCGCACGCGGCCAGCGCGTTCTTCCCTTCGCCATTCCAGGAGGCCGCCATCCTGACGATGGACGGCGTCGGCGAATGGGCCACGGGATCGTTCGGCGTGGGTCGCGGCAACGATATCGAGCTTTGGAAGGAAATGCGCTGGCCGGATTCGCTCGGTCTCTTGTACTCCGCCTTCACGTACTACACCGGTTTTAAGGTCAACTCCGGCGAGTACAAGGTGATGGGTCTCGCGCCCTACGGCGAACCCACGTACGTCGATGCGATTTACCGCGAGCTCGTCGATCTGCGCGAGGATGGGTCGTTCACGTTGAACCAGGAGTGTTTCAACTACCTCTCCGGGCTCACGATGACGAACGGCGCCTTCGATCGATTGTTTGGAGGCCCGCCCCGCGTGCCCGAGACGAACCTCACGCAGCGCGAAATGGATCTGGCGCGGTCGGTACAGGTCGTGTGCGAGGAGATCATGCTCCGCACCGCTCGCACCGTGCACCGCGAAACCGGAATGGAGCATCTCTGCATGGCTGGCGGCGTGGCGCTCAACTGCGTCGCCAATGGCCGGCTGCTGCGAGAGGGTCCGTTCAAGCGTCTGTGGATTCAGCCCGCGTCGGGCGACGCCGGCGGCGCGCTCGGCGTGGCGCAGCTGATCTGGCACCGTCATCTGAAGTCGCCGCGCACGGTCAATCCGACGGGCGACGGGATGCGGGGCGCGTATCTGGGACCTGAGTACTCGCCAGAGAGCATCGAGCAGTTCCTCAAGGCGACGGGCGCCGTGTATCAACGGCTCGATCGCTGCGTGCTGCTCGAGCGAGTGGCGAGCCTGATCGCCGACGAGAAAGTGATCGGCTGGTTCAACGGCCGCATGGAGTTTGGCCCCCGGGCGCTGGGATCGCGGAGCATCATCGGCGATCCTCGCAGCCCGCGCATGCAGGCGCAGATGAACATCAAAATCAAGTTTCGCGAAGGATTCCGGCCATTCGCCCCCAGCGTACTGCGTGAGCGCGTGAGCGACTATTTCGAGATGGACTGCGACTCGCCCTACATGCTCCTCGTGGCACCCGTGGCAAAGAATCGTCAGATCCCGATGACTGCTGCGCAGCGGGGATTGTGGGGCATCGATCAGCTGAATGTGGTGCGCTCCGACATCCCCGCCGTCACGCACATCGACTACTCGGCTCGCGTGCAGACCGTCACCCGCGACACGAACCCGGACTACTACGACCTGATCGCGGCGTTCGACCGCTTGACCGGGTGCCCGGTCATCGTGAATACGTCGTTCAACGTGCGCGGCGAACCGATCGTGTGCAGCCCGGCCGACGCGTACCGCTGCTTCATGCGCACCGGAATCGATTACCTCGTGCTCGGACCGTTCCTGCTCGAGAAAACGGCGCAGCCTGAATTCAAGGAGACGGCAGATTGGCGGAAAGAATTCCAGCTCGACTGACGCCCGCTCAGGGCCGGCGCTTCGGCCTCACGGTGGGCCTCGCATTCATGGCGTTGGCGGGCCTCGCGCTGTGGCGCGGCCGGCACCCGGCTGCGATCGTGTTCGGAAGCCTGGGCGGCGTGCTGGTGCTTGCGGCACTCATCATTCCGGCACAGCTCGGGCCCGTCGAGCGCGCCTGGATGGGATTGGGGCACGCATTGTCCCGAGTGACAAGCCCGATCTTTCTCGGGATCGTCTTCTATCTCTGCATCACGCCCATCGGTTTCTTGATGCGGCTGTTCGGCTCCGCGCCACTCGCCCGGCCGGCACGGGGCACGAGCGGCTGGATCGCGCGCACGCCGGAAACGCGCCGTCGCCTCGACATGCAACGTCAATTTTAACAGGGAGAATCGGATGAGCTCGGTCGCCTTGGCGAAAGAAATGTGGTCGTTTCTGCGGGTGCGCAAGAAGTGGTGGCTGCTGCCGATCGTCGTCGTTATGGTGCTCGTCGGGGGACTGCTGGTCTTCGCGCAGGGTTCCGCGCTCGCACCGTTCATCTACACGATTTTCTAACCGCTCGCGCAGGAGGCGGTGATGTGGAAGCGCGCCGCCCTCACGGTGTCGCTGGTGGTTTTGCTGGTAGTGATACTCGAAACGGCGTCACGGCTGGCGCTGCTCCTGATCCGCCCGTTCGTCCACGAAGACGTGCGCCCCACCGCTGAGATTTACCGGGAACAGTCTGAGCGGATTCGCGTGCTGATCGCTCACGACAGCACGCGACTCCTGGCGTTTGATTCCATCCTCGGCTGGCGCTACCGCTCCGACCATCGTGACTCGATAAACCAGACCAACGGCGAGGCGCTCCGCAGCGTCCGCGAGTACTCCCAGCGCCCGGGTCCTGGTGTGCTCAGGGTGGCGGCGTTCGGCAATTCCTTTGTGTATGGGAACGAGGTGGCGAACGAAACGTCGTGGGCGCGTCAGGTGGAGCTGGTCGCGCCCCGGATCGAGGTGCTGAATTACGGCGTCGGAGGGTATGGACTCGATCAGGCCTATCTGCGTTTCCTGCGCGAGGGCATGCGCTACGGCCCGCAGGTGGTCCTGATCGGATTCAGCCCGGACGACCTGGGACGCGTCGTGAATGTCTACCGCCGGTTCCGCTCGAACCGGGAGATCCCGCTCGTCAAACCGCGCTATCTGCTCGAGCCATCCGGAAATCTGGAGCTCGTGCCTGCGCCGTTCCATGACATCTCGGATTACGATCGCTATCTCGCCAACCCGGCGCTGGTGCGGGAATTGGGCCGGTACGATCAATGGTACGAGCCGCTCGAATACGAAGACCCGCTGTACGACTACTCGGCCACGGTTCGGCTCCTCACCACGACCTGGATCACGTTGCGGCGGCGGTATCTCGGGGCCGAAACGCTGATCAAGGGTGATGTCTTCAATCCCGCATCGTCGGCCTTCCGTATTCAGGTCGCGCTGTTCCACCGCTTCGTTGACGCGGCACGGGCCGCCGGTGCGCGCCCCGTGGTCCTGCTCCTGCCAGATCGCGAGTGCGTGGAACGGTCGCGGAACGGTCGGCGCCCGGTTCTGGCATCGCTGTCCAATGCGCTCGCGGCAGCGGGCATCGAGTATTTCGACGCCACGGATGCGTTCCGGACCATCCAGCCCGCCCCCAACGTGGCCGCTTGGTTCATGCCGGGAGGACACTACTCGCCGCTCGGCAACGAGGTGGTGGCCCGGTGGCTTGTTAAGCGGCTCGAGGCTCAGTCGGTGCAACGATGAGCGGCACGCGCGCGTGGATCGGCCGGATTGCTCTGGCGGCGACGGTGACGTTCGTCACGCTCGCCATCACGGCGGTGTGCGGCGAGATCCTGGTCCGCGCCCGCGAACGCCGCCGGCCGTATCTCGATGGCACCATGCCGCTGCTCTTCTATCAGCATGGGCAGCTGGGTCACGCGTTGATGCGCGACTTCGACTACGGTGGCCGCATTCACATCGACCGCGAGGGATTTCGGGGGCGCGAGGTCTCAGTCGCGAAGCATGCGGGCGTCGTGCGAATCATGATCATCGGCTCATCCACCACGTTCGACCCCGGCGTAAGCGCGGACAGCGCGAGCTGGCCTGCCCGCCTCGAGCATTGGTTGACCAAACGAGCGCCCGGAACGCCGGTTGAGGTGATCAACGCGGGAGTGCCGGGTTACTCGGTCATGACGGATGTCATCCGGCTCGAGACCGACCTGTATCGGTATCAGCCGGACCTGATCGTGTTGTACGAAGGACACAACGATCTCTTCGGGTCGCTGCGCACGGGTCGTCAGCGTGACGGGTTCGAGGGCAACACGCCCGGCGAAGTTCCCGTCGTGACTCCCTGGACGCACTGGCTCACGCAACACTCACTGCTCTACGGCAAGCTGGTCGAGCACATGAACGTGTTTCGCTTCCGTGCCTCGGGGCATCGGGCGTTGGCTCGCGCCGGTGCCGCGGTGCCGAGCGATTCGGAGGTGGTGGACCGCGCGGCCCGGGACTTCGAGCGGGGACTCAGGTTGTTCGTCACCGTCGCGCACTCGTGCGGCGCCCGCGTCGTCATTCCGGAGCTGGTGCAGGCGAGCGGCTTCGTGCCGAATCCGGAACGCGATTCCGTCGTGTGGCACAGCTGGTCGTACACGGTGCCGTTTGCGCGCTCCGAAACGGTGCTGAGCACTTACGCGCGATTCAGCCAGGTGGCGAAAGCGGTCGCCGGCGAACTGGGCGCAACGTGGATCCCCACCGAGTCGTTCCAGCTGGTGGGGGCGCAATGGTATGAGCCGGGCGATCCCATTCATTTCAACGATCGCGGAGCGGATCGGATGGCGCAGGGCATCGCGGACGCGCTCGTCGCGGCCCACGTCGTGGACACTCGGGCGCGTCCCGTTGTGGTGTCAAGGAACCCCGGGGAGTAGTTGACCGATGCGCGCCCTGTTGCGGGCCGTCCTGCATCTGCGCCTGCTCCGTCTGGCGGGCTGGACCTGCTTCACCCTCGCGCTTCTGACACACGTGTCCGATCGCCATCGACCCGTGGTGGGCCGGTGGTCGGTGGAAGCCACGGCAACCATCGCGCTCGCGCTCCTCGTGTGGCTGGTGCTGGCGTTCAGGAGGAGCAATGGCGGCGCGCGGACGTCCGCGGTGCTGTTTGACGCGGGGCTGCTGTGCTGGGGCGTCGCGTATCTCTGGGCCGCACTCGCTGCCCGTCCCAACGCGGGGCTCATTTTCGATCTCAACGTGTTCGGCTCCGCAATTCCGGGCGCGGTCGTGCTCGACTGGTTCGCGATGGCGTTGGTGTTTGCCGCCGGCATGGTGGCGCTGTGGCGCCGGCGCCTGGTCTCACCCAGCGCCGCCCTCCTCGTGGTCAGCCTCGGAATCGTGGCGTTGCTCGGCGAGGGAGCGGCGCGACTCCACGCGGTGATCTTTCCGGCAACCGAAGGATTCCCCACCTACTCGAGCGCGTTGTGGATTCGCCGGTATGTGACGCTGAACCGGGCGGGATATCGTGACACCGAGCACAGCCTTGCGCGCCCCCCGGCGACCCATCGCCTGCTGCTCGTGGGCGATTCGTACGTGTACGGCATCGGGATTCGCTCCATGGATGGCCGGTTGGGCGAACAACTTGGCCGGGACCTGGAGCAGTCTACCAACGTACGGTGGGAGATTGTGAATATCAGCCACCCGGATCGCAACACGCTGGACGAAATCCAGATGCTCGATTCCAGCGTCGCGTATCGGCCGGACATCGTGATCCTGATCTACGTATTCAATGACATTGATTACCTGTATCGGGTGACCGAACGCAGTGTGTTGACGGAAGCGCCGCGGTCACTTGTGCAAATTGCCCATCCGGTGCGCCTGCTCTACAAGAATTCGTTTCTCTTCCAGGAGCTATACGTGCGATTCCGCGCGGTGACGATCTCGTCGCGCGGGCTCGGCCTCCCAGATCCATACGCTGATTCCCGGCTCCTCGAGCATCATGTGAATGACGTCGCGAAGTTTGTCGCTGTGGGACGGACGGTTACGGAAGTCGTGGGCGTCGCGCCCGTGGAGTTACGCATCACCGACGACACCGCGGCGGCGCGCCGTTACCGCGCGTTTGTCGGGGCAGGAGTGCGGCAGGGTCTCCCGATTTGGCCCACCGATGACGTGTTTCGGGGTCGCGGGATTCGAGAGCTGTCCGTCAGTCGGCTCGACGGGCATCCCAATGAATTGGCTAACGCGCTGTTGGCACGTGCCTTGGCGGACCGGGTCGTGACCCTCTGTTGCGTGCACGCAACAGCCAAACGGGCGCGCAGCGGATCGTAGGAGGCGCAGGGGAGAGCGGTGGGGGGCCCGCAACTTGCTTTGACCCGGGTGTCCAATGAACCCGGAGGCTTCATGATTCGCAATCGACACGCCCGTGGACTGCTTGCCCTGGCAGTGCTCGCGGCGTCGGTTGCGTGCGCAGATCGCACGCTTGCTCCGACAGCGGGAGACGCGAGACTCTCTGTCGGAATCAGTCTCGCTGGAACGATTGTCGCGACCGTCATTGTGGATGTCACGGCGCCGGACATTCCCACGCCGCTCGTCTTCAACATCCCCATCATCAACGGAACGGCGTCCGGCACGATCACGATTCCCGCGGGTTCGAACCGCACCATCAGCATTCAGGCGTTTGATGCCGGTGGCGTCGAGACGCACTCCGGCACTACCACGGTGAACGTTCAGGCGGGAACCAATACGTCGTTATCCATCGTTCTGACGCCGCTGACGGGGCAGCTCCCGATCACCGCGACACTCGGATCGTACGTCGTCGGGGTTGCACCGACGAGCGCAACCGTCCACCTGTCCGGAACGGACACGGTGCGACTTACGGCGACCATCCAGGACACGCAAGGCAATACGGTAACGGGGGTGGTGAGCTGGGCGACGCTCAACCCGGGCATTGCGGTGGTGGATTCGACGGGTCTCGTGACCGGCACCGCTACGGGGTCGACCTCGATCTCGGCCGTCTTCAACGGAGTTACGGGGGTCGCGAGCATTACCGTCGCGCCCTGATTCCTCGCCATGCGCTGGCCTGCAGCGATCGCACTCTCGCTGGTGCTCACGTCCTGCGCGCAGCATGAGCTCGCGGGACCGACTACGCTCGGAACATCGGCGAAGCTGTCGCTGCGCGCCGATCTCTCCGGGACGTCGGTCGCGCGGGTCGTGGTGCAGGTAACCGCCGCGGACATTTCCGTACCGCTGGTGTTCAACATTCCGGTTGCCAACGGCGTCGCCGCGGGAACGTTCACTGTTCCCACGGGCAGCGCACGGACCATCGCGCTGACAGCCTACGACGCCGGCGGTGTGGAGACGGACTCGGGCTCAGTGCAGACCGAGGTTCTCCCGGGCGCGAATCCCGCGATCGTGATTGTCCTCGTTCCGCTGGCCGGGAACGTCTCGATCACGGCAATTCTGGGAAGCTTTACGGTGACGATCAGCCCGTCATCGCTCCTGTTGAATCTCGGTGACACCGCCCATGTCACCGCGCTGGTGCAGGACGACAGCGGCCACGCCGTGAGCGGCACCGTCGTCTGGGCAAGCCTCTCGCCCGCGGTGGCGAAGGTGGTGAGTACCGGGGATCAAACCGGCAAAGTCACCGCCGTCGGATCGGGACAGGCTATCCTGGTCGCCAGCTTTGGAGGCATTGGCGGTGTGGCCGGCATCGTGGTCACGGGAACCACGCCCACCCTGGTGCAGCACGTGGCCACGCCGAATACGCACTTCACGGGGGGCACGGGCAGCGCGCAGTTCATCGTTCCGCTGCCCAACAGGACCCTGGCGAACAACGCGATCCTAGTCGGATTTCAGGACGTCGACGGCGGCAGCGTGGTCTCGGTGACCGATGATCGCGGCAACGCCTACACGGCCGGCCCATCGGTAGGCGGCCAGGGCTTTCTCTATTACGCGCTTGGCACGACTGCCGGCGTCTCGCGGATTACGGTCACGTTTGCGAACATCGCCACCCGCTTTGCCGCCGTGGTCGGGGAGTTCTCGAACGTGGCGACGGCCAATGCGGCCGACGGCTCAGGATCGGGATCAGGGGACGCGACCACCGTCTGGGCGGCGGCGCCGTTCAGCACCATTACCGATGGGGATCTGATCTACTCCGTGGGATTCGATTTCTCCTATCCCAACGGCAGTGGTGATCAGCCCAATTTCGTCGCTCCCGCCGTGCCGGGCCCGAACTTCACGTTCGCAGCCGCGGACCTGGAAGAGGGTATGTTCGCGCAGTATCAGGTGCAGCCCATCCACGGCAGCGTCGTGCCCGTGATGGAAGTGAGCACCCCACGAGATTACGGGACGGTTGCGCTGGCATTGAAACCCGCGCGCACTGGAACACTCCCCGGTCCTGGGATCCGCATTGTCCGGGTGCAACACGCGCATTTCGCCGCGGGGATGACGGGAGGCAACATGCAGTTCCCATCGAGCGGGAACCTGATCGTGGTCGGGTACTCTCAGGGCGACAACTCCGCCCTGGGCGCTCTGGTCGACACCCGTGGCAACAGGTACATCGAGCTGCCGGGGAGCCCGTTGAGCACGGCGGATGGAGGATCGGTCCAGCTGCTGTACGCACCCGCCGCCACTACCGCGAACGACCTGCTCGTGAACGCCACGCTCACGGCGCCGTGCGACGGCTCGGACTTCGTGTTCTATGACGTGGCGGGTGCGGCCCCGAGTCCGCTCGATACCGTCGCGACCGCGGTAGGCGCGTACGACCTGCCGGCCCCACAGTTCGTGAGCGTCACGCTCGTCCCGCGCGGAGCCGGTGAGCTCGTCATCGCCCACGGCGACCAGAATACGGGAACGGTGACGGGGCTCGTCGGCGCGGGATATCTGTTCGATATGCCGACCTGGGGCGGGCAGGACGAAGGGGGAGCGGGCGGGGGCGCCGTCAATGAGTTCACGCTCGACTCCCAGGGCGGGCACTACTACACCACCGACGCCAACCCGGTGACGTTCACCTGGTTGATCACGAACGGCACGGCCGCGGGATCGAACGCCTGGGAAACGATCGCCGCAGCCTTCCGGGGACAGTAACCCGCGTGCCGAGCGCACTCGGGGGGGGGCGGACGCTGCGGGCCCACGGCGCAGCGGCGCTGCTACTCGTGGTGCTCGCCTGCCTGCGCGACGCGCCGACCGGGACCGGGACCGCCGGAACCGTCGTGGTGCGCGCGAGCGTGTCCGGGAGCGGCGTCGCAACGGTGGTCGTCCGGGTCGCGGCGGTCGACATTCCGGCGCCGCTCGTATTCAATCTCCCGGTTCAAAACGGCGTAGCGTCCGGCTCGCTCACGCTGCCGAGCGGCTCCCAGCGAACGATCGTCCTGCTCGCGTACGATGCCGGGGGCGTGAAAACCGATAGCGGCTCCGTTACGGTCAACATTCAACCCGGCACGAATCCCCTCCTTTCGGTGATCCTCACCGCGCTCGTCGGAGACGTGCCGGTCCACCTGTCGCTCGGGGATCCTGCCATTCGGGTTGCTCCGTCGCTCCTGTACCTCAAGCCGGGTGACACCGCGACCGTTGCGGCGACGGTTTTCGACGCCGCCGGAATGCCCCTCAGCGATTCCGTCCATTGGGCCACGACGACGGCGAGGGAAGTCAGCGTGGTCCAGACCGGACCGCGCACCGCGCTCGTGACGGCACTCGTCCCCGGCGCCACGCAGGTGGTGGCCAACGACAAGGGCGCCGCCGGAGCAACGAGCGTCGTGGTCATGAACTCGCCCGCCGGATGGGCGGTGATCAGTCAATACGACATGCACGCCATCGATGACGGTGGCTGGTTCAACGTCTACCCCGGCGCGATCGACAGCGGCTCGATCAGTGTCGTGACGGACACGATCGCTCCCCGATCGGCGCCGTATATCTGGCAGTACCTCTTCCCCGTGGGCTTTACGGGCGGGCAGGCGCCGGCTACCGAGTACACGGCGTTCGCGCCTGCTCGCGACGTGTATTTCGCCTTCTGGTGGAAAGTGTCGAACCCGTGGCAGGGGCATTCCAGCGGTGTGAACAAGGTCGTCGAGGTGCTGGACGATGCGACGCCGTTTGGCAGCTATTTCTACAAGATGTTCGGCCCGCCGTCCGGGCCTTTCCATACACAGGTGACGTTCGAAACCGACTGGCCGGCCGCCAATTTTCCCGAGAACATCGATACCACCGCGATCACGCTCGGGGTGTGGCATTTCTCCGAGTTGCTGGTCAAACGCAGCGATGCGTCGGTCCGCTGGTGGCTCGACGGGAAGCTGAAGGGTGCCTACAGCGGCGCGCATTACGGCGGCACGCGCTTCAACCAAGCGGAGATCTATCCGGGCTGGGGTGGGACCGGCGATACGAAGTCGGAAACGGACTTCATGTGGTTCGATGACGCCCGCATCCTGGCGCAACCATGACGCGATCCTCGGTGTGGCGTAAAGTCGGCGGGGTGGCGACGGCGCTCGGCATCACGGCCGTCACGCTCATTCTCGTGGATGTGGTGCTCATTCTCACCAACCTCTTTCCCCCACGATACGAGTACGGCGACCCGGATGTGGGATGGCTGGCCACGAAACCGGCCCCCGGCGTGCACGAGGATCGCTGCCTCGATCCGTCGGGGAAATGGGTGCGCTATTACCGCAACGAAGACGGCGTCCGGACCCGGTTGAGCCTGCCGATGGTGCAGGCCTCTCACGGCACGTTCAAGGTCGCCATCACCGGCGACTCGCAGACCGACCTGTGCGCGGAGAACGCGCTGGTGCACTCCGGGGTGCTCGAGCGCGCGCTCGCGTCCCACGGGGTGCGGGCGATCGCCCTCCCCTACGGGGTGGGACGATATTCGCCGCTCCAGGACTACCTCGTATACCGGAAGATTTTGAAGAAGTATCAGCCCGA
>DATIWU010000091.1:0-26920 GCA_035519195.1 Gemmatimonadales bacterium | reverse complement strand
GGCTCGCGCCCCGAAGCAGATCGCTCTTCCGTGCCAGTTCGGTCGAGAGCGCAGGAAGCAGGCCGCGGCCGTTCCGCTCGAGCCGCGCAAAGAGACGGATAAGCCCGAGCGAGCTGACGTGCGAGCCCAGGTGAGTCGCCGCCACGTCCTCGAGATGATGCGCCTCGTCGAGCACGAGTCGCTGATAGGGCGGCAGCACGGCGGCCTCGAGCCAGTTGTCCGACGCCATGCGGACGGCGAGGTCGGACGCAAGCAGATGGTGGTTCACGACCACGATGTCCGCCTCGGCGGCGCGGCGGCGCGCCTGAAACACGAAGCAGTCGTCGAAATGCGGGCACTTGAGCCGGGTGCAAAGATCGGACTCCGCCGCAACGGAATCCCACACTTCGGGAGACGGCTGATCGGTGAGATCCGATAGGCTGCCATCGGCCGAGCGCGTGGCCCACGCGGCGATGGTTTCGAGCTCCGCGGCGCGCGCGTCGTCGAACAGGGATTCCCGTCCCGCCCGCGCCTGCTCGAGCCGCGCGAGGCAGAGATAGTTGTGCCAGCCCTTGAGCAGCGCGAAGCTCGGCGTGTGGTCGCCGGTCTCGAGCGCGCGCGCGAGAATCGGCAGGTCCTTGCCGACGAGCTGCTCCTGCAGGTTGATCGTATTGGTCGAAACGATCGTGCGCTCGCCGTTCTCGGCCGCCCAGCGGATCGCGGGCACGAGATACGCGAACGATTTGCCGACCCCGGTCCCCGCTTCAAGCAACGCTATGCCGCCATCGTTGTAAACGTCGCTCGCGTACGCGGCCATGTCGCGCTGCGAGGGACGGTCTTCGAACGCGATGCCGCCGAGCGCGCGCGACACGGGCCCGCGCTCGTCCAGGGTGGCCGCGATGTCGATGGGATCGAGCGGCGTGTGCCGCTTGGCGCGCGGCACCTCGACCACGACGTAGCACTCGGTGACCGCATTGTCGACGATGGCGAACCCCACGCCGCCGTCATGGAGCCGCGCGGCCACGGCGAGGTCGGGGCCGGACGGCTCGAGCGAGCCCGAGGGATGATTGTGCAGCAGCATGTCGCCGCGCTCGGCGGCCCCCGGCAACGCGAGCACCGCGTCGATCGTGCCGCGCGCCACGACCCGCGCCTCCACCAGGCGCCGGTCGCCATCGAGCCGCGCTACGAACGACACCTCGCGTCCGCCGGCCGTGCGGATCTCCGCGCGCAGCAGGTCCCGTACCGCGGGGGCCAGGCGCTCGATGCTCACGTCTTCAGTTCACGCTTCTTGGCCGCGGGAAAGAGCACGTTGTTGAGGATGAGACGGTACCCCGGCGAGTGCGGGTGGAGCGAGAGATCGGTGGCCGGATCGCCGATCTGGTGCTGCGGGTCTTCCGGATCGTGTCCGCCGAAAAACGTCCAGGTGCCCTTGCCCATGTCGCCGTGGACGTACTTGACCCACGGCGCGCCTTCTTCGTCGGCGAGCACGATCACGCTCGGTTTCAGGCGCGTGCGCAGGAAGGACGAGGTCAACCCGTAGAAGTCCGGGATGATCTGCCGGTGGTTCTGCACCAGCATGGTCGGCACTGGGTCGATCTTGGCGCTGAAGTTGAACAGCTTGAACGCGCCGAGCGGCTGGCGCCGTCCGGGATTGTTCACCTGATGGCCGTCGATGTCCGAGAAGCTCGCGATCTGCGGGTTGGGCTCGATGTGCGCCCCGGTGAAGGCAAACGTCTGGCTCCAGTCGAGCTTCTGGTCGGCGTTCGGATCGGCGGGAGTGCCGTCGGCAAACGCGGCGGCGATGTCCACGTGCAGGGCCGCGAGCGCCAGGTCGATCGTTTCGGTCGCGGTACACATCGCGAACAGGAACCCGCCGTTGTTCACGAACTCCCGAATGCCCCGCGACACGGCCTTCTTGAGATCCGGCACGGTGGCGAAGCCCAGCTGCCGCGCGGCGGCCGTATTCATCCGCACCATTTCGGCGAGCCACGGCTCGCCGCCATAGATGAGGTAGAACTTGGAGTACTGGCCGGTAAAGTCCTCGTGATGCAGGTGCAGCCAGTCGCAGCCGGCCAACCCGCCGCCGAGCACTTCGTGGTCCCACACTTTCTGGAATGGAATGCCGGCGTACTGGAGCGCCATGGTCACGGCGTCGTCCCACGGCGGCGCGTTGGGCGGAACGTAGACCGCGACCTTGGGCGCCCGCTCGAGCGTCACCGAATCGGCGTTCGTGCCTTCGAGCTCTCCCCGCATCGCGGTGACATTCTCGGATCCCACCGGGAGAAACTGCACGCCGGCAAGCGCGGCTTCGCGCCGCACCGCATCGCCATCGTTCAAGAGGAACGAGCCGCCACGGTAGTTGAGCAACCACTCGACCGTTTGTCCGGCCTGCACCACGCGGTACGCGACGCCGTAGGCTTTCAGATGATTGCCTTGAGAATCGTCCATCGGGATCAGGAGCTGCCCGGCAACTACGGGCGGTCGGGCGGTCAGGCGGACGGGCGGACGGAAGACACCCGCACCGAGCAGCGCCGCGCTGAGCCGGCCGAGCTTGTCAACGAATTCGCGACGCCTCACGACTTGGGAATCGCTCCCTTCGCGAGCTCGAGCTGACGCCGGGCCTCGGGGACCACGGCGCTTCCGGGATAGGTGAGAATCAGGTGCTCGAGATGTTGAATCGCTTCCGGATTCTTTCCTTGAGCGATCAACAGCTCGGCCCACGCGAGCTCGGCGGCGGGCGGCGCCCCGCCCTGCCCGCCACGCTTCATCGCTTCCTCGAAGAGATTGGGGGCCGTGGTGCGCGATCCACCTCCCAGGAGGGCCGCGATCCGCCCGGCGAAGAGCAGCGCTTCGGCGCCGCCGGCCTCTGGTGGCAGGTGATCGGCGGCGGATTTGAGCGCCTTCACCGCGCCCGACGAATCCCCCTGTGCCAGCTTGAGCAGCGCACTGCCCAGCTCGGGAGCGCGCGCGTCCGGAATGCGCGCGATGAGCGCCAGCAACGCCGCGCGCTCGGTCGCCTCGCGGCGGTCACCTGTGTAGGGACCGGCCTGACGCATCAACGTGCGCGCGCGGGCGAGGTCGCCCTGATACAGGGCGATCCGGCTGTACAACGCCAGGGCCGCGACGCTCGAGTCCTTCGCCAGTGCCGATTCCGCCAGCGCGAGCTGGCCCGCCCGAATGCGGGCGCGCGCGAGAGCGAATCCCAGTCCGCTGCGCGTCGAGTCGGGCAGCCCGTTGCCGACGTGCGCGAGACGGAGCGCCGCGGAGTCGAGCCGGCCCTGCGCGATCAGGGCCCCGATGAGCGTCGCCTGCGCCAGATCCTGGGCCTCGGGCGGCGCGCTCGAGTCGGCGGCGACGAACTCGAGCTGCGCGCGCGCGGATGCCGCGTCGCCGGCTTCGAGAAAGGCGCGGGCCGCATCGCTCCGGGCCCGCACTGCGAGCGCCGGGGGAACGATCTCGGCGAAGCGCACGAGCGCCAGCCCACGCACCCGCCACGCGGACGGAGTGCCGGGCGCGGCGGCGAGATCGGCGAAGCGGCGCAGCGCGTACGCGTTCTGCTGCGTGTGCGCCGCGGTGGTGGGGGCGAAGATCTCCCAGGCGCGCGCGGGGTCTCCCCACTCGAGCAGCAGCTCGGCGGCGACACGGCGCGTTTCAGGCGCGGCATTTCCCGACGACAGCGCGTCGGCGATCTTGCCGCGCAAGTCCTGGGGCGCTTCGGCAAGCTGCGCCGCGGCGGTCGGGATCTGCGCCGGCTGAGCCGTGACCGCGAGCCCCCACTCTTTGGCGGCGGGCACCCACTGCCCCAGCCGGATGTACAGCTCGCCCAGCTCGATCGCGAATGCCGCCGGCCGTCCGAGTGCCTGACGACCATCGAGCAGCACCTCGCGGGCGGCATCGTACGCCGCGACGTCTTCCAACGCGATGGCCCACTCGCGGTATGGGGCCTCTTCTCCGGGGCGCGCCTGTGACCAGCGCCGCGCCATGGCGCGGGCCGAATCCGGCTCGTTGAGGATGAGATACAACCGCAGTAACAGCGCCTGGAGGTCGCTGCGCGTCGAGTCCGCCGCCACCGCGCGCTGCGCGTACGGCAACAGGTCGGGCATGCGATTGAGCAGCGGTAGCACGCGCTCGAGGCCGAGCAGCGCGGGGAGATTGGTGGGATCGGCGCGCAGCGTCGCGAAGTACAGCTCCGCGGCTTTCTCCGATTGCCCCGTTCGCTCGAGCTCGAATCCCTCGCCGATCACCTGCGCCCGCGCTCGAGCAGTCGGAACGGCGGAGACAGCGAGGAAGAGCACGAGCGCCGCGCGCCTAATGCGTTCCCCCCTCTTCGGCCTCAACGCGCGCGGGAGTGTTGAGCCGCCGGAAGTACTCGAGCACGAGGCGCCGCTCCTCGGGGGTCAGGCCGCGCAGCTCATCCCAGGTAGGATAGCGCACGCGCGGGCCCGCACCCGTCGCGCCGCGGAGCAGCTCCGGCGGAATGTGCACGCTGTCGATCGACGCAGCCTGGCTGACGCGGTCCTTCTTTTCGTCCGGCTCGGGACCGGTGAGGGTCCGACCGGCATCGAGCAGATGATGATACAGCAGCGACTGGCGGCGGACGGTCTGCGGGTCGAGTCGCCCCGCCTCGAGCTGCGACGCGATATCGCGCGCTTCTTTGGCGAGCGCCCCCGCCTGATCGCTCGCGCCTTCGGCCCGCATCCGGTCGAGCTGGTTCGCGAGCGCGCGTTGCTCGCGGGCGATGGCCTGGAGCCGCTCCTGCACGGCCTGGCCTCCCGCGGCCATCATCGGCATCAGGCCTTCGGTCTCGCCGTTCATGCCGCCTTGCTGCTTGGCGAGCTTGGCCAGCTGCTCCATCGCTTCGGAAAATCCGGTCCCCGACTTCGCGCCGGACACATCGCCGCGGCTCCGCGCCAGCGCGAACGCGGTGGCGTTGAGCGCATCGATCGATTGGTCGGCGAGCGTGGCCGCGCTTTCCGCGCCGTTGCCGCTCGGGTCGGCTTCGCTGAGCTGCTCCCCCGTGGCCTGCATCTGCCGCTGCGCGAAGCCGAGCGCGCGGTCGAGCTGTGGCGAGACCATCGCGTGGCGTCCCGCGGCGGTACGGATTTCCTGCGCCACGAGTGCGGTGCCTTCCTGCACCGACGCTTGCTTCGAGCGCACCGCGGCGCCGGCGTCACCGTTATGCAACGCATCGGCGATGTCCTGCTGCTGAGCAGCGAGGTCGGCGGTCTCGGCGAGCGCGCGATCGAGCGCGTCGAGGGTCTCCTGACGCCACGCCCGGGCAACCGAGTCGCGCTGCGCGCGCAGCTCGTCGGGGATCGAGGCCAGAGCCGATTCGGCTTCCTGCCCCGCGCTCATGGCAGCGGGCGAGCTTCGCGCGCCGCCCTGCGCCGCGGATGCCGCACGGCTCATGGCGCTGTGCGCCTGCTGGGCGGCCGCGTGGGGAGGACCGAGCGGCGCGGAGCGCGCGGAATCACCGGAGGCTCGCGCGAGATCGGCCGCGGTTTTCTCGATCCCGTGCGCGAGCGAATCTGCGCGGGCGGCGAGCGCAGCCTCTCGCGTGGCCGCGGCCGTATCCGCTCGTCTCGCGTCCGACTGATTCCATTCGGCCTGGTGGCGTCGGAGATCCTCGGCGTCGGCGGCGAGCGACGCCAGATCGCCTTCGATCGCCGCGCGGCGGAACAGCTCACGGCTCTGCTCGAGCTCGGCGCGCAGCTGTTGCTGCGCCTGCGCGAGTTTCTGCAGCGCGTCGCGCGTGGCCTCGGGATCGAGCCGGGCCAGGGCATTCTGGAGATCCTTGAGTCGCTCCTCGAGCTCGGGGGTGAGCGCGCGCTGGAGCAGATCCTGCACTTCCGCGAGACGGGCCTGGAACGCCGTGTCGTTGATGCCGGCCGCCTGCGCCGCCCGCGACACCTGCTCAAGCTGCTCGGAAAGCTGACGCGCCCGCGCCTGTAGGTCGGCCTGCTGCCGCGCGATGGCCGCGGCGCGCTCGCTCGCTTCGAACGGCAGCGAGCCGGATTGGCTCAACGGATTGGGCCGGAGCGGGCTCTGCCCTTCTCGCGTGCCACCCGTTTCGGAGCGCATGCGCTGCTCCGCGAGATCGCGGGTGCGGTCGGAGAGCGCGTTCTGCGCGGCGACGAGCGAATCGGCGGCATCGGCCACCGCGTGCGTCTGGACGCGCGCCGCCGCCCGCAGGTCCTCGAGGCCCGGCAACCGCAACGCATAATCGGGGCTCTGCCCGTGGTGCGGGCTGGGGGCGTTGTCCCATGCCTCGACGTGAAACTTGAGCGTGTCCCCGGGAAGTAAGCCGCGGCGATCGCCGGCCAGCTCCCCCTGGATGAGCGCGCGATCACCGGTGCCCTGGGCCTCGAGCGCCTGCCGCACGGGCTCGCCCACCTTGCCGCTCCGGCTCGCCCGCCAGCTGACGATCTCCACGCGCGCGATGCCGTGATCATCCCGCACGTCGACCACGAGCGGCTGCCGCATCGTGATGGGCAGCATGGTATCGCGGCCCGGCACCGGTACGGCGACCACGGGTGCGGAATCGGGGACGACGCGCAGCGTCAGCTCCGGCGTCTCGCCCTCGAGCGCCGCTCCGCTCGCGGGTGTGACAATGAGCTGCCAGCGGCCCGAGCGCGCGGGAGTGAAGCGGCCGCTGAAGTGCGTGCCCCGCGGCGCCAGCCGGGCCCCGCTCTCGGCACCGGCGCGCTGCCAGACGGCAGCGGTCGCGGGAACGCTCACGTCTCCGGTGGTCACGATGTCCGTGCCTTCCGGAATCAGGATGGTGTCGCTCCCAGGGACGAGCGGCTGCTCGTCGCGACTCAGGTAGGATGGGAACCGCGCGATCACACTCAGATTCGCGATGAACGCCGCGCGCGCTACCGCGATGCGGCGCTCCGCGCTGTGACGAGTCCCGCTCGAGGCCTTGATGTAGAGGTCCGCACCGAGCGGCCCCAGGGTCCGCACCGCCTGCCCCGATTGGTCGATGGTGAGCGGCTCGGGATGCCACGGCTCCCCCGGCCCGCGGGTCCAGAGGGTGGCGTGTAGCGCGCCGGGCACGCGCACCGTCACGTGCACACGATCGCCGCGACGCACCGTATCCCGATCGACTTCCAAGCGGATCGGCGCGCTCGCATCGGCGAGCGCGCGGAGCGGATGCCAGAACGCCGCCCTGCCCGGCGATGGCGACGCGGCCACGAACAGCAGCGCGCCGCTGA
The DNA here is from genome assembly GCA_035519195.1 of Gemmatimonadales bacterium. Lineage (GTDB taxonomy): Bacteria > Gemmatimonadota > Gemmatimonadetes > Gemmatimonadales > GWC2-71-9 > AG25. The sequence continues at coordinate 19,727 of DATIWU010000091.1, read as the reverse complement.
CGGCGGCGGCGGCGCCGATCATGATCCGCGCTCTCGTTTCTCCCTGGAGTAGGCGGTTAACCTGCGGGCTGACTTGCGTGACGAAGCGTGCGGCCCGTGAGTCGGCGAGCGCCAGGAGGTCGGGGCTCGTGGCAGCACGCTTCGAGGGCAGCACGCCCACCACGCTCCCGGCGCGGGCAGCTCCGGCCCGTTCGGCGAGGCGCCCCAGCAGTTCGGGGCTCGCACCGCCGCGCGCGCGAATCCCCTGCCAGATAGCGAGCGCCACGACGACCAGCATCGCCGCCCAGGAGGCGACGATCGGCGCCGGCAGGGGCGCGAAGCGCATGCCGAGGGCCGCAAGCGCCAGCACGATGCCGCCCGCGAGGAGCAGCACGGCCCCGCGGCGGGCCCGAACGTGTGGCGCGCCGAGCCGGCGGAGCCGAGCGCTTGTTTCCGTCACCGCATCGAGCTCACGGCATAGGTGAACAGATTCACGCCCATCTGCAGTGCTGCCTCGTGCAGCGCGGGAGGGTCATGGTGCACGTCGGGATCTTCCCATCCATCGCCCAGGTCCGTCTGATAGGAATAGTACACCACCAGCCGGTTCCCCAAAAAGATCCCGAACCCCTGGGCCGGCAACCCATCGTGCTCGTGGATCTTGGGAAGGCCTTTGGGAAAGTCGTACACGATATGGTAGATGGGGTGGCTGAGCGGCACCTCGACCAGGGGGTGATCGGGGAATACGCGCGCGATCTCGCGACGGAACGATTTGTCCATTCCATAATCATCGTCGGCGTGCAGGAAGCCGCCCTGCTCGAGATACCGCCTGAGCGTCACCACTTCATCATCCGAGAAATGCACGTTGCCATGCCCGCGCATGAAGAGGTACGGCACATCCCAGAGATCGTTGCTCTCGAGCGTCACGACCTTCTCCCGCGGCTGGACGGCGAGGCCGGTGCGCTGTTTGATCGCGGCGAGGAGATTGGGAAGCGATGAGGGACCGGCGTACCAATCTCCCCCGCCGTCGTAGTGAAGGCGGGCGATCGTGAGAGAGGCGGCGGCGGATCGGCGGATCGGCGGATGGGCGGATCGGCGGATCGGCGGATTGGCGGATCGGCGGATGGGCGGATGGGCGGATGGTGAAGGCGCTCCTGTTGCGGGAAGCGCTAACGCGAACAGGACCAGCCATCCGCCCATCCGCCAATCCGTCCATCCGCCCATTCTATAGCTCATTCACCAGCCTATATGCCGAATTCCGTGAAATGCCGGTCTCTTCCGCCAGGCGATCGGCGACGTCTCGACGCGACATGCCCTGAGCGAGGAGCGTCCGGGCGCGGGCTTCGGGATCCGGAGGCGGAGGTTCCTCGCGCGGCGGACGACCCGTTCCCGAAACCACCACGGTGACCTCGCCGCGCGCCGGGGCCTGGGCGTAGTAATCCGCCAGCTCCACCAGAGTGCCCGCGCGGGTCTCCTCGAACACCTTGGTCAGCTCACGCGCGAGCACTGCACACCGCTCCTCGCCGCATACCGCGACCAGATCCTGGAACAGCTCGTTCACGCGGTTCGGCGATTCGAACACCACGACGGTCCATTCACTCACCGCGATGACCTCGAGCAGGCGCCGGCGCTCCGATCCCTTGCGCGGCAGGAAACCCAGGAAGACGTAGCGGTCGGCGGGCAATCCCGAAACGCCCAGGGCCGCGGCGACCGCCGTGGGTCCGGGGATCGAGACGACCGGCACATCACGCTCGCGCGCGGCGGCCACGAGACTCGCGCCGGGGTCGCTCACGGTCGGCGTCCCCGCATCGGTCACGAGCGCGACGTCTTTTCCAGTCCCGAGGAGATGGAGGATGCGGCGAGCGGCGGAATCGCTCGAGTGGGCATGAAAACTAATCAGCTCCGCCTCGGAGCCGACATGGACGAGCAGCGTCTTCGAGCGACGCGTGTCCTCGGCCGCGACCGCCGTTACCCCGCGGAGCGTGGCGGCCGCGCGGGGCGACAGGTCTTCCAGATTTCCCAGGGGTGTGGCCACGACGTAGAGCGTCCCCGCCATATCACCACGCGATCTGCCACGGCAGCCGGGTATAGAACCCCGCCGATTGCAGCACGTAGCGATGCTCGCGGGTCGCGTCCTTCAGAATGCCCGGCGCAGTGCCCGGCATGACGACCTCGACGCCCTCGAGCAGCTGGAGTGTCCAATCGGCGAGTGCGCTGGCAAGCTCCTCGGCCTGCACCACGATGTCCGGCGGCTCGGTGCCGCGCGGCGCGGCCAGCAGGCGGATGGCTTTGTGAATGTCCTCGATGCCGGCACCCACCTTCTGGGCGCGACGCCGCGCATCGTTCGGGAATTCCTTTTCGACCGCGTCCACGAACCGCCAGTACACCTCGCGGTAGGTCGCGATGAGCGAGCGGGACGCCTGGGTCGGCAGGTCCGCGACGGGACGGAACATAACGGCGGAGAGCGCGGGCGGGCGCCCGGTGCGGCCGCGGATCTCGCTCTCGACGAACTTCACGGGAGGGACCGAGTCGGGCTTATCGGTGAAGTAGCCGCCGGTCGGGCGCCCGCGCTCGAACCGGAGGTACGATACGCGGCCGTCCGCAATGAGCTCGAGAATGCCATTCGCGCCACCTTGCGCGAGACGCGAGAGCAGCGCGACCGGATCGCCGGCTTCCACCGGCAGCGGCTCCAGGTGCCCGGCGCAGGACTGATACATCCACGCGAGCTGCTCGAGCGGCGCGGTGCAGTAGATCAGCTCGCCGCGGTCGAGCTCGGCCTTCATGCGGTCCAGGGCGTCGGTGATCGTAATGACCTCGCGGCCGTTCGCCGTGAGCGACGCGGCGTTGGCCGCCTCTCCGCGGCGCAGGAACACGAGCAGGCACTCTTCAGGGAGGTAGGCAGCGAGATAGCCATCCACGCGCCCGTCGCGGTCGCGTTTGGCGAACGCGAGGAGATTGTCGATATGAATGAAGGCGAGTCGAGTACGCTGGATGAGCCGGTCCGCCGCCGGGAACGCGAGTTCCGAGAGGCGGATCGACGAATTCGTCAGGCGAGCAGTGCTCGCGCGCATGGCCCTCCCGCTCGACGGCGGGTGCTACGACAGGTGCTGTTTGATCTTCTGTTCGAACACCGTCTTCGGGTAGGCGCCCACGAGCGTGTCGACGTGGTGGCCATCCTTGAAGAATAGAATACTCGGAATCGAGCGGACGTTGAAGCGCATGGCGGTACGCTGGTTCGCGTCGACATCGACCTTCGTGACCTTCACCTTCCCGTCGTACTCGCCCGCGATCTGATCCATGATGGGCGCGACCATGTGGCAGGGACCGCACCACGTCGCCCAGAAGTCGACGACGGCCAATCCCTTGTACTGCTCGACTTCCTGCGAAAACGTGGCATCGGTGACCGCCACGGGATGCGTTTCCGTCATGATCCTTCCACTCCTTGTCGGTATAAATCCATTAAGTTGCGAGCCATGCCCGCCGGATCCCAAGGCTCCGCCCGCGTCGCTCATATCGGGGTCGCCGTTCCCAGTATCAGCACGGCCCTGAGCTTCTATCGCGACGTGCTGGGCCTCGAGCCGCTCCCCGCGGAGACGGCCGACGGCGCGACCATCGTGTCGCTGCCGTTCGGCGATGTGCAGGTGGAGCTGCTCGAGCCCCTGGGTCCGGACACACCGATCGGAAAATTCCTCACCCGGCGCGGACCCGGAATCCACCACATCTGCTATCGTGTGCCCGACCTGGAACGAGCGCTCCGTCAGGCGCGCGCGTCCGGGTACGAGCTGATCGACCCAACCCCGCGCACCGGCGCAGGCTCGCGGCGAATCGCCTTTCTGCACCCCCGCTCGACCGCCGGCATCCTGCTCGAGCTGACGGAGTAGTAACGCCTGCGGTCAATCGTCGGTTCCTGGACCCGGAGGCTTGCAGCCGCGCACCGGCGCGGTCGCGGTCTCGAGATGCACGTCATACACAATCCAGCCACCCGCGTGCGTGCGAATCAGGTCGATCGGCTGAACCAGCGAGCAGTTGGTGCGTTGCAGCTCGATGCGGAATTCCCGCTGATTGTCGTGACCCGCGACCGGCAACGGGCCTTCGACCACGCGATATCCTTCGTGCGCGAGGTATTTTTGAATCACCGCGACGCGCTTCTTCAACTCGTCGGACTTCATCCATTCGACCGCGGGACCGCGTTCCGTGCCCCACAACTCGCCCATGCGCGTCTGATCGTTGACGCGTACCGCAGTCATGAACTGCGAGATCGTCTCGATCATCGATTGGGGAGCCGGCGACGCGGGCGTCGGTTGCGAACCGCAGCCGATACCGGCGAGCGCCGTGAGGACGGCGATTCGTCGTCGCATCTCCTGCACCATCCGGGTGGCGAGTGACCCGAAGGTAAGAAACGATGCGGCTCTACGTCAACCTTGATCATGTCGCAACCCTGCGCGAAGCGCGCCAGACGGTCGAACCGGATCCGGTCCGCGCGGCGGCGGAGGCGGAACGTGGCGGCGCGGATGGGATCACCGTCCATCTGCGCGAGGACCGCCGCCACATTCAGGATGCCGATGTGCGCGCGTTGCAGCGCTCGGTGCGCACGCTCGTGAATCTCGAGCTCGGGGCGCACCCGGGGATCGTGCGCATCGCGACTCGCGAGCGGCCGTTTCAGGCCACGCTCGTCCCCGAGCGGCGCCAGGAAATCACGACCGAGGGCGGGCTCGCGCTCCGGAAGGGCGATCGGCGCGTGACGGACGCGATCACACGGCTCACGCGCGCGGGAATCCGGGTCAGCCTGTTCATCGATCCGGATGTGCGCGTGATCGATCGCGCGGCGGAGCTGGGCGTGCCCGCGATCGAGCTACACACGGGCCGCTACGCGCATACCTGGCGGAAGAGCGACGTCGCCCTGCGCCAGCTGGCCCGCGCGGCCGCGCACGCGCGCCGGCGCGGCCTCGCGGTCCATGCGGGCCACGGGCTCACCTACGAGAACGTCCAGCCGGTGGCGCGTATCGCCGAAATCGAGGAGCTGAACATCGGCCACACGATCGTGAGCAACGCGATCTACTGGGGAATCGAGCACGCCGTGCGGCGCATGCGCCGGCTCGTGGACGAGGCGGCGGGAAAGTCCTAATTTCGGGACCATGAGCGACCCGGGTAAGCCGCTGGGAATGTCCGATTTCTTCGCGCTCGAGGCGGGCGAGTATCTCGAGCGCCTGGATGCGCTGTTCGGGCAACCCGGTCCTTCGGTGGACGAATTCGTGCGGCTGGCCCGCGCGTTGCGCGGCAGCGCGCTCATGGCCCAGAAGCCGCCGATCGCGCGCGCCGCCGCGGGGCTCGAAGCGGTCGCCCGGGCGCTGCGCGAAGGCCGTCGCTCCTGGGACGCGGCCACGAAGCAGCTCAGCATTCGCGGCCTCGACGATCTCAAAGCGCTGGTGCGTCACTCGGCCGAATGGGGCGAGGCGGACCGCGCCAAAGCCGAAGCCGTCGCCGCCGAGCTCGAGCGCGCGGTCGGCGCACCCGCCGCGCCGCGCCGCGCCGCGGCGGCGGATCAAGCGCCGGCGCTCGATGCCGGCGCGCGCGCGTTCGTGGCGCGCGAAGGCGCGGCGATCGCGAGTGCGCTAGCGCGCGCCGTGCAGGGTCTGCGGGTGAACCCGAAAGGACTCGATCAGCTGCGGCAGGTGGTGCGCGCGCTGCAGCCGCTGCGCGGGCTGGCAGCGTTGAACGACCTGCAACCCCTGCCGGACCTGCTCGAGGGCATCGAGCGCTCCATCGAGGAGCTTTCCCGCCCGGGGTTCAAACCGCTCGTGCCGTCAGCCGATCTGTTCCAGGCGGCGGACGGAGCGATCGCGCGCGCCGCGCGCGAGGTCGCCGAACAGGGTCGCCCGAACCCTGAGGCTCCCGAGTTTCGCCAATTCGCGGATCTCCTGCTCCGCTTCTCGGAGCCCGCACCCGAGCCCGATGCGGTCTCGATCACCACGTTGTTTCACGACGACGCCGGACCTCACATCGTGCGGCAAGGAGGCGGCGACTCGAGTGCGGCACCGGACGGGATAGGGAGCGGGCCGTCACTCAGCCGGCTCGAGCTGGTGAGCCAGGGCGAGCATCTGCGGCAGGCGGCGGATGCGCTCGAGCGGGCGCCGAGTGCGACACAACGGGAGCTGCGGGCGCACACGCTCGCGGGAACGTTTCGCATGCTGGCGGGCGCGGGCGGCGGACCGCTCGCGGGGCGCCTGGCCGAATTCGCCGGGATCGCGCGCGACACAATCGCGAGCGGCGCGGCGGCCCGCAATGCGGCAGAGTTTGCGGCGCTGTTGCGCGATGCGGGCGGTCTGCTGGCGCGTTCCGGCAGCGGTGACGAAGCCGCATTGGCAGCCGAGTTCGCGCCGTTCGTTGCCAAGGCGCGCGCGCTGACCGCTGCCGCGCCCCCTGCGCCCCCCGCGCCCCCCGCGGCTCCGCGCATGACGCGCGATGGTGTCGACCAAAACGGTGGTGGTCTCGCCGCCACCTGGACCGCATACGAGAACCGGACAGCGACGGGCATGGGTCCTGCTTCTCTCGACGAGCTGCTGCGCCCGCCATTGCCTCGTCCCCCCACCCCCACCCCCACCCCCGCCCCCACGTCAGCTACCGGCGCCGGGGCGCCGCAAGGGGGCGCGCCGGTGGTCGAGATCGGGGCGCTGTTGTACCGCGGCGAGCGCGCGCGCGCCAGGGCGCAGGAGCTGCGCGAGGAAGCATCGCGCGCCTCGGGCGACCGGCTGCGCCAGCTCATCGACGAACTCTACGACCTCGTTGCCCAGGCCCTCCAAGCCGACGCCTGAATCCCGCGCCGCCACGGACAAACGCAGGCTGACGTGGGGCTGGGGATGGGTGATCGGGTTGGCGATCACCGTCCTCCTGCTCGCGTGGACGCTGCACGGCGTGGACCTCGCGGCGGTGATCGGTCACATCCGCGAGGCGAACCCGTGGTGGTTCGCACTCGGCATCACGTGCGCCACCCTCACATTCCCACTGCGCGCGATCCGGTGGCGCGTGATGCTGCGGGCCAACGACGGCGGCGCGTTTCCCTTTGCGCCGCTATGGCGTGCCGTAGCGGTCGGTTTCATGGCCAACAATCTCTTGCCCGCCCGGATGGGTGAAGTGGTCCGCGCGTACCTGGTCACGCGCGAGCTGCCGGTGCGGTTCTCCACCGCCATCGCGTCGATCGCCGCCGAGCGGGTGTTCGATGGGCTGACATTGGTGCTGTTCCTGTGGGTCGCCATGCTGGGATCGGCGGGTGCGGGGCACTCGCTCCAATCGAATGCCACGCTGATCCAGATCGCCCACTGGGCCGGTGTGGTATTCGTGATCGCCTTCGCGATCGGACTCGCCATGGCGTGGCAGCCGACGCGGACCCAGAGCGTCGTGGCCCGTGTCGCCCAGCGAATCTTCCCGCCGCGGCTCGCGCACCGGGTGACGGATGTCGTCGCCGGGTTGGTGCGCGGTCTCGGTGTGTTGCGCGATCCCCGCCGCGCGGCCGGCGTGGTGGGGTGGTCGTTGGTTCTCTGGTTCATCAACGGGCTGTCGTTCGCGGCCTGTTTTCGCGCGTTCGATCTGGAGCTGCCGTGGACCGCCGCGTTCCCGCTGCAGGCGCTGGTCGGATTCGGCGTGGCGGTGCCGTCCTCGCCGGGATTCTTCGGCCCGCTCGAGGCGTTCATGCGCCTCACGCTGGGGTTGTACGGCATCCCGGCGGACCGCGCCGTGAGCTATGCGGTGGCCTATCACATCGGCGGGTTCCTTCCCATCACGCTCATCGGATTGTACGAGCTGTCGCGGTCGCGGCTCCGGCTGGGCGCGTTACGGCGCGTCGCGGCCGATCCGAAATGATGGAGCGCGCGGATCGCGTGCGGGTGGCCGCACACGCCAAGGTCAACCTGCTGCTCAGGATTCTCGCGGCCGAGCGCGCGGGGATGCATCAGATCGAGACCGTCTTCGCGCTGCTCGAATTGTCGGACGAGATCCTCGTGACGCGCACGAGCGCAGCGGGTGAGGTGCGCCTCGACGTCCGCGGGGCGGACACGGGTCCCGCCGAAGAGAACCTGGCCGTGCGAGCCGCGCGCGCCGTACTCGAGGCGACGGGGGAGCGGTTCGGGGTTCACATTCAACTCGAAAAGCGCATTCCGATTCGCGCCGGGCTGGGCGGTGGCTCGAGCGATGCGGGTGCGACGCTCCACGCGGTCAATCAGCTGGCGAACGGCGCGGTCCCCCAACCCGAGCTGCTGCACTTCGCCACTCGGCTCGGCGCGGATGTCGCGTTTTTCGCGAGCCGGGCGCCGCTCGCGCTGGCCTGGGGGCACGGTGAGCGGTTGTTTCACACGCCCGCGCCCCCGGCGGCGCCCGCCCTCGTTGCCGTGCCGCGGGTCGCGGTCTCGACGGCGGATGCCTACCGCTGGTGGGACGAGGCGTCCGGCGGCAATTCCGGGGGACCGACGCGCGGAGCGTTAGTGCTCGATCCAGCCGCGTTCGCGACCTGGGGCAGCGTCGGCCGGCTCGGGGGGAATGATTTCGAGACCGTGGTGTTCGGCCATCATCCGCGGATTCGGGAGCTGTTCGAGCGCGTCGCGGGCACGCGCCCCTACTGGGTTCGGATGTGCGGCTCGGGCAGCGCCGTCGCCGCGGTGTACGCGACCGAGCGACTGCGCGACGATGCGGCGCTCGAGCTCGGTACCAGCCACCAGGCGCTGCTCCGCACGGCGACCCGGGCTGCCCTGGCACCGGCTCCGGTACCATATTAGGGACCGGAGGGCCGTCCATGAAGCACCTCGTCGCTGGACTCGTCGCATTCACGGCCGCCGCGTGCACCACCGTCAAGCCGGTGGCGGAGTACGCGCATTTCATTTCAGCCGAAGAGCCGCAGAAGGTCTGGATCACGCGCTCGGATCACACGGAGATCGAGATCGGCGCACCGCGCGTGGTGGGTGATACGCTGTTCGGCTTTCGGGGCACCGATTTTCAGGAGATCCCGCTCGAGACGATCACGCAGGTGCGGGCCGTGCGTCCGGCGCACGGGCGGACCGCGGCGCTCGCGCTCTCCGCGGCGGTCGTGGTCGGCACGGCCTATTGGACCATGAATTCGAAGGGCAGCGGCGGATCCTCGAACTGCACGGGCAACGAGGAGGATATCTGTTGATTTAGGACGCCTTCGTACCATCCTACGCAGTAAGTCTTTTTTCATGTTATTCATCGGGCCGAAGACTAGCGACTGGGCGGACGGCTGTTGGTGCGCCGGGCGTCCGTCACTAAGTTGCAGCGCGTAGAGGAATCGCTGGCCCCTCGTCCAACGGCAGGACATCGGACTTTGGATCCGAGAATGGTGGTTCGAATCCACCGGGGCCAATCCCCTTCTGGCCCAATTCGTGCGTGATGTCGGCGTCGTTCCAGTCGTCCACCCTCCTCATCCTTTTGGAGCGGCGAAAGCCTCGGCATCCGAGAAACTCGAACGCATCGAGGACCTGATGTTCGAGCCCGCCCGCGTGGACGACGACGGCGCGGTCGAGGACCATGAGGACGAGCCGCCCGAGTCCGAACCCGATATGCTCGGCTGACCGAGAAACCAATCGGGCGGCACGCCTCGCGCGCCGCCCGACTAGGACGTCCACAGTCGCGGTTCAACGGCAGATCGGCGCGCCCTCCGGATCAGTCGTCTGGGCCGGCGCTGCTGGTGTCACCGCGCCCACGTAGATCCCACAGCTCTTCGTCGTGTTGATGTTCGTGATACTGGCGGTCCATCCGGCTTGCGTGCCCGTACCGACGGTGGGGGTGCCGAGCGTGTTGCCGGTGCTGGTGCAGAACGCCACCGTTCCGGCGGTTGGCGGATTGGTGCACGAGACGGTCGTGGAATACTTGATGGAATCCGCGAAATACGCTTCCTCCGCCGTCACGAGATTGCGGAGGTCGGATTTCATCGACGCGATGTACGCCTTCTCTTTCGTGTTCGCGAATTTCGGAATGGCGATGGCGGCGAGAATGCCGATGATCACGACCACGATCAACAGCTCGATCAACGTGAAGCCACGACGATTCATGGAAGCCCCCTAGCTCGGGCCGGCACTGGGATGGGGAGGGCGCCAGTGCCGCGGTCTCCCTGGCAGCCGGGCTGTCTCCGGCGTTCGGGAGACCCCTAGCTTTGCGTCCCGCCGTCACCGGCGGTTTGCCCCATGCAGGGAAGTACGCGACTACGCCCTTCTATAATAACGGGTATGGAGTAGCGCACCAGCATCAACGGATGCACAACGGAACTGGGGGAACTACCAGGCGAAACCCCTACATCTGCATCAAGTCGATGTGCAATCCGATGTTGTACTGATGCAGCACGATCGCGGTTTCGAAGGCGGTGACCGCCGTGAACCACAGGGTTCGCCACTTGCTGGGCAGCACGCAGCCGATCCCGAGGTTCGCGCCCAGCACGAGCACGTTGTACGTGTTGAGTTGACCAACTGAAGGATGATGCCCGAGCATCGGGTTCATTTCGTCGAACGTGCCGCGCCGGATGGCGTTGGCGCTGAGCAGCCAATCGGTGGCAATCGTGGCCGACGACGCAACGGCGAGCACCGTGTGCTCCGTCTGCCACTGCGCCTGCGACTGCCGCACTGGAAGGAATCCGAGAACGAGCATCAACGCCGCCACTCGCGCCCACCCGCGCGCCAGCCTGGTGGACATCCCATTCCCACTCATGTTGCTCGTCCCCCTCCACTGCCGTGTGCGCATTGGCCCTCCGTCCGCTGCTCGGCTCTGCCGAGGCTCTGGTGCCTCTGATTCTGGTGAGTTCAACCGAACGTGTTGCACAGGGGAGATCAGCAATTCCGGTGCCAATTGCCGCCACGCGCGCGCGCGGGCGGCGGCTCGACCGGCGCCGAAAAACGCAACGTTGTTTCGGCGGTTTGCGAGACAGGAAAGAACGTGTTGATGGGCAGCCACAAGGCCGCTGCACCGGATTCGGCCAAGATGCACCGATTCGCGCCACCGGCCGGCAGTCTCCGAATGCGACCTCAGGAGGGGTTGTAGGATGCGCGTTTCCGTGGTTAATCTCTCGCCGACATTTCCACTATGCCATTTCTCACGCTTGAAGGGGTCTCCAAGCACTTTGGGGATGTGACGGCGGTCGACACCGTCTCCTTCGGGATCGACCGGGGCGAGGTGGTGGGCTTTCTGGGCCCGAACGGCGCCGGCAAGTCGACCACGATGCGCATGATCACGCAGTACCTGGAACCCGATCAGGGAACCATCCGGCTCGATGGACGGAACGTCGCGGACGCTCCGCGGGAATCGAAGCGGCGCATCGGCTACCTCCCGGAAAACAATCCGCTGTATGGCGAGATGCTGGTCGCCGACTATCTCGGCTTTATTGCCGATCTGCGTGAGCTCCCGGAACACGGGCGCGCGGCTGATCTCGACTCCGTGGTGCACGCCACCGGAATCGAGAGCGTCTACTACCGTCCGATCCGGACGCTCTCGAAGGGCTACCGACAGCGCGTCGGCCTGGCGCAAGCCATCCTGCATCGTCCCGATCTCCTCGTGCTCGATGAGCCGACCGAAGGATTAGACCCCAATCAACGGGTGGAGATTCGGCATCTGATTGGCGAGTTGGGGAAAGATCGCACGGTCCTGCTCTCGACCCACATCCTGCCCGAGGTGCAAAAGACCTGCTCGCGACTCCTGATCATCAATCGCGGCCGGATCGTCGCCGATGGGCCGGTGGATCAGCTCGCGCAGGGCGAAGGATTGATCCAGGTCCAAGTGGAGCTGCGCGGCGATCAGGCGGCCGTACGTCTCGCCCAAATTCCCGGAGTGCGCTCGGTCGAGCCCACGCGCGAGGGGGCCAACGGACGCGTCGCCCTGCGGCTCACCGTGGATCGCGATCGGGACGTGCGCCCCGAGATCTTCGAGCTGGCCAAGGCGAGCGGCTGGACACTCTATGAGCTGCACCAGGAGACGGCGAGTCTCGAAGTCCTGTTCCGTCAGCTCACGGGCGCGCCCGAATCCGGCGGGACCGCGCCGTGAGGGCGACCTGGACGATCGCGCGCCGTGAGTTGCGGGCGCTGTTCGACTCGCCGGCGGCGTACATCCTGCTGGGGGTGTTCGTCGCGGTCAACGATTTTCTGTTCTTCCGCGAAATCTCGCAGTTCGGCGTGGCCACGCTCCGTCCCATGTTCGATCTGCTGCCGTGGGTGCTCCTGTTCCTGGTGCCCGCGGCGACGATGCGCTCCGTCGCCGAGGACACGCGGAGCGGGGTGATCGAGGTCGTGCTCGCGCAGCCGATCACCGAGTCCGAGCTCCTGGCCGGCAAGTATCTGGGAGTGCTCCTGTTTCTCTGGATCGCGCTGGCACTCACCATTCCGGTGCCGCTCGGCCTCGCCCTGGGCGCGAGGCTCCAGTGGGGCGTGCTCGTGGCGCAGTACTTCGGAGCCGCGCTGCTCGTCGCCGGACTGACGGGTGTCGGCGTCTGGGCTTCCAGTGTCACGGACAATCAGGTCACGGCGTCCATCGTGGCGGTGGCCGTGATGTTCGTGCTGATCCTGGTGGGACTCGATCCCCTGCTCGTCGGTCTGCCCCCGCGTCTTGGCGCCATCGCCGGGTCGCTGGGCGTGCTGTCGCACTTCACCGGCATCGCGCGCGGCGTGATCGATGTGCGCGACGCGGTCTATTTCGTGAGCCTCGCCGCGGTATTTCTGGTGCTGGGCTATTTCGGCCTCATGCGCCGGCGTCTCACCGCGCGGGGGGCCGCACTCCAGCGTCTGCGCCTCGGGACTCTCCTGCTCGTCGCCGGTCTCGTGATCGTCAATCTGTTCGGCCGGCACATCGGCGGGCGGCTCGACCTCACGCCCGGGCGTGCGTACACCCTTTCCCCGGCCACGCGGAAGATCGTCGGGAGCCTGCCGGACCTCGTCACCGTCAAACTGTTCGCGTCGGCCGCGCTGCCGCCGCAGGTCGTTCTGGTCAAGCGCGATGTCGACGACATGCTGGCGGACTATCGCTCCGCGGGCAAGGGAAAAGTGCGGGTGATCGTGCGCGACCCCACCGCCGATTCGGCGGCGGCGCGTGATGCACGCACCCTCGGCATTCCGCCCGTGCAGTTCAACGTGGTGGGCCGTTCCGAGCTCGAAGTGAAAGAAGGCTACCTCGGCATCGCGATCCAGTACGCCGACGGCGTGAAGACGATTCCGTTCGTGCGCCAGGCGAACGATCTCGAGTACCGCCTCACCTCGAACATTCGCGCGCTCACGAACACGGGAAAGCCGGTGGTCGGCCTCATCTCGGCGCCCGACCGTTCGGCCACGGCGTCGGGCCGCGCGTTCAGCACGATCCAGGAGCAGCTCGAGCAGCAGTATTCGGTCCAGTCGCTGAACCTGCAGGATTCCACGCCGCTCACGGGCAAGAAGGCGCTCGTGATCGTCGGGAGTCCGGACTCGATCCCCGCCCGGGCGACGGCGCGTCTCAAGGCGTTCCTCGATTCCGGTGGCGGCATCCTGCTGCTCGCAAACGGCATGGGCCTTTCCGCCCAGGCGCCGCTGGCCATGTCCCATCAGATTCCCTGGAATGACCTGCTGCGCCCCTACGGCATCGCCATCAACCAGGACATGGTCTACGACCTCGCGTCCAACGAGCAAGTCGCCATGCCCACGCAATTCGGCCAGGTCCTGATGCCGTATCCGTTGTGGCTGCGCGCGCTCTCGACCCGCGCGTCGCCGATCAACGCGGAGCTCGACGCGATGTTTCTGCCGTGGGCCAGCACGCTCGATACCAGCAAGGCGCCGAAAGGGACCGTCACACCGCTGTTCACGAGCAGCCGCGCCGGTGGGGTGCGCCAGAACGAGATGTTCCTCAATCCGACCCAGACCTGGAGCCGCGACAGCCTCGCGCGCCGGCTCCTGGCCGTACAGGTAAATCCCGGCGCATCCGGGGCGCCCAGCGCGCTGCGCGGAAGACTGGTCGTGGTCGGGAGCGCCGATTTCGCGGCCGACCGATACGCGCACAACGATCCCGTGGGGGCCGTGTTCGTTCAGAACGCGGTGGACTGGCTGGCGCAGGACGAGGTGCTCATCGCCATCCGCTCCAAGGACCGGAGTCCCTCGCCCCTGGTGTTCACGAGCGCGGTGCAGCGTGACGCGGTGAAGTACGGGAACATGATCGGTGTTCCGTTGCTCATTAGTCTCGCCGGCGCCATACGACTGTTCCGGCGGCAGCGGCGCACGCAGCAGCAGTACCAACCGCTCGAGCAACCACAAGCGGCGGCATGAGCGCGGGCCAGCTCAAGGCGATCGCCCTTATCGTCGCGGTGCTGCTCGTGCTCTGGGGCGCAAGCGAGCTGGTCTCGCGGCGGCCCGCGCGAGCGACCGCCACCTTCCGGTTGCCCGCCATCACAGCCTCCGCCGTCGATACCGTGCACATCCTGCATGGCGCCGACACGGTCGCCCTCGTGAAACAGGACTCCGCGCGCTGGACGGTGAACGGCTTTCCCGCCACCCCGGGAAGCGTGACCGAACTGTTCGAGGCGACGAGTGACAGCGGCGGTGCCTCGCCCGAGCTCGTGGCCCAGAATCCCGCTTCCTTCGAGCGCATGGGCGTGGACTCAGCCGGGGGTCGGTGGATACGGTTCACCGGTCGCGGCGGCGCCGGGACCACGCTGATCGTCGGCAACCGGGGCTCGGACTACGATTCGTATTACCTGCGGCTTCCCGGCGATCCCCACGTGTATCTGGTCCACAATCGCCTGGCCAGTCTGGCGCAACGCGGCGTGGATGATTGGCGTGATCACCAGATCGCGAAGATCCCCGCGGACAGTGTCCAGGCGGTCCTGGTCACCCGCGGCAAGGAACGCTACACGCTTCAAAAGAACGGCACGAAGTGGAGCTTTGCCGGTGGCGCGGCGGCGGATTCGGGCGCCGCCAAGCGGCTGGTCGAGCGATTCGCGACCCTGTCGGCCTCAGGGTTCGGCGGGCCGCATACGGCCGACTCGCTCGCGAAGCGCGGCGCTCGCGCCACCCGGGCGGTGACGCTGCGGGGCGAGAACGGCCGCGAGCTCCTCTCGTTATCGATCGATTCGACGACCGGCGTGTTCTGGGTCCGGAAGCAGGGCGATTCGACCCTGTACCGGCTCGATTCGTGGAACGTCGATCAGATTACCCCCAGCACACAATCCCTGAAACCCGCCAAGCCGAAGTCGTAACGCCTCCCCTTGGCGTATCGACAGCGTGGCGGCTATTTTCTGAGGCTCGCATGGCGGATTTCTCGCTCGCCCGTAGTCAGCTACTGCTTCTCGCTGGGACGGCCAATCGGCCCCTGGCCGAGGAGATGGCCGGGCATTTAGGGCAGCCGCTCTGCGCGGTGACGATCCGCCGTTTTGCGGACGGCGAGATCTTCGTCAAGATCGACGAGAACGTGCGGGGCCGGGACGTCTTCATCATCCAGCCGACGAACCCGCCGGCGGAAAACTTGATGGAGCTCCTGCTGCTGATCGACGCCGCGCGGCGGGCCAGCGCGGCCCGGATTACGGCCGTGCTGCCGTACTTCGGCTACGCGCGCCAGGACCGCAAGGATCAGCCGCGCGTCTCGATCAGCGCGAAGCTGATCGCAAACCTGATCACGCATGCGGGGGCGGACCGCGTGCTGGGAATGGATTTCCACTCCCATCAGTTGCAGGGGTTCTTCGATATACCGGTCGATCATCTGTACGGCGCCCCGGTGTTCGTGAACCACTACCGCCAGCATCAGCTGTACGATCCGGTCGTGGTGGCCCCCGACGTGGGATCGGCCAAGATGGCCCGCGGCTTCGCCAAACGGCTCAACGCGTCGCTCGCGATCATCGACAAGCGGCGCCCGACCGCGAACATCGCCGAAGTGGTCAACGTCGTGGGCGACGTCGCCGACAAGGACTGCCTCATCCCTGACGACATGATCGACACGGGAGGCACGATCTGCGAGGCGGCGGTGGCCCTGGGCCAGCTCGGGGCCCGGCGCATTTTCGCGTTCGCGTCGCATGCGCTGTTGTCTGGACCCGCGCCGGAGCGGCTGCAGAACTCCGGTATCTGTGAGGTGGCGGTCACGAACACGATCCGCATTCCCGAGGACCGGAAATTCTCGAAGCTCAAGGTCCTCTCGATTGCGGGTCTGATCGCGAAGGCGATTGGATACGAGCATTCGAATCAGTCTGTGAGCGCGTTGTTCGACTGAACTAATCTCTAGGAAGCGTCATGGCTCAAAAAGTCACCCTCTCCGCTAACTCCCGCGCCGTCGGCGGCAAAGGCGCCGCCCGTCAGGCGCGCTTCAAGGGCCGCGTCCCCGCGGTCATCTATGGCCGCGGGCGCGACACGCAGGCCGTCGAGGTCGAAGCCAAAGCGCTCGAAAAGGCGCTCACGGGCATCGAGCCGGAGAGCACGATTATCGAGCTCGCGTTCGATGGACGGACGGCGCGCACGCTGATCCGGGAAATCCAGCGGCACCCGCTCCGGCCCGACATCATCCACGTGGACTTCTACGAGATCCGCGCCGAGGACAAGGTCAAACTCAAGGTCCCGGTTCGACTCGTGGGAACGCCGGACGGCGTGCGGAATGCCGGCGGCGTGCTCGACCAGGTCACTCGCGAAGTGGAAATCGAAGTGCTCCCTGAAAACATTCCGGATCGGGTGGAGCTCGACGTCAGCGCGCTCAAGATCGGCGACTCGCTGCACGTCAGCCATCTCCAGATCGCCAACGCGACGATCCTGACGCTGCCGGAGCTCACGATCGCCACCGTCGTTCCGCCGCGCGCCGAAGAGGTCGCGGCTCCGGCCGCCGAAGGCGCGGCCGAAACCGCAGAGCCCGAGCTGATCCGCAAGGTCCGCGAGGAAGAGGGCGAAGGCGAAGCCGGCGCCGAAGGGGGAACGGGAACGGCAGGCGGGGCAGCGGGTGGAGCGGCGGCCAAGGGCGAAGCGAAATCCGGCGGCAAAGCAGAGAAATCCGCGGAGAAGCCCAAGGGCAAAGAGAGCTGACGCTTGCGTGCCGTTGTCGGCCTCGGGAATCCGGGTCCCGAGTATGCAGCGACGCGGCACAATGCGGGCTTCTGGCTTGCCGATGCCGTCGTTGCCGCGTGGGAATTGCCCCCGTTCCGCCGCGCGGAACGGGCCCGCGCCACCGCGGGCGAGGTGCAGGGCGTTCCGGTGCGCGTCCTCAAACCCACCACGTACATGAATCACAGTGGCGCAGCGCTCGTGTCGCTGCGCGCCGATCCGCTGTTCAATCCCGCCAGCGACCTCCTCATTCTGGTCGACGAATTCCGGATCGACACGGGCACGTTTCGCCTGCGCGCCGAGGGGTCCGCGGGCGGTCATAATGGATTGAAGAGCATCGAAGCCGCGCTGCAGTCACAGCAATACGCGCGACTGCGGATCGGCGTCGGCCCGCTGCCCGAAGGCACGAGCGACTGGTCCGAGTATGTGCTGGCGCCGTTCAGCACGGACCAGGTCGAGCAGCTCGAAGCCGCCATCCCCGCGATGGTCCAGGTGGTGGAACGCTGGGTGCAGGAGGGCGTGCGCTGACATGCTGCGCCTCGGCATTGTCGGCCTGCCGAACGTCGGCAAGTCTACCCTGTTCAACGCCCTCACATCCTCCAAGGCTGCCGCGGCCGAGAACTACCCGTTCTGCACCGTCGAGCCTAATGTAGGGGTGGTCGAAGTGCCCGACCCGCGGCTCGATCAGCTGGTCCACATCGTCCAGCCCAAACGCCGCGTGCCGGCGGTCGTCGAGTTCGTCGATATCGCGGGACTGGTCCGGGGCGCGTCGCAGGGAGAAGGACTGGGCAATCAGTTTCTGGCCCACATCCGTGAAGTCGATGCCATCGTCCATGTGATCCGGTGTTTCGAGGATCCGGACGTGGTTCACGTGATGGGACCGGTCGATCCGGTGCGCGATCACGATGTGATTACGAGCGAGCTGGCGCTCGCCGATCTGGCCGTGGTCGAGCGACGACTCGACAAGACGCGCAAGAGCGCGCGCGCGGGGGACAAGGACGCGCAGGCGGAGCTGCTGCTGCTCGAGCGCGTGATGACCGAGCTCAACGCGGGCCGCGGCGCGCGGGAGGCCGGCGAAGACGAGGCTGCGGTGCATAGCCTGCGGCGGCTCGGCTTGCTCACCGCGAAGCCGATTCTGTACGCCGCCAACGTGAATGAGGCCGATCTCGCGGCCGGCGGGGGCACGTGGCTCGACCGCCTGCGCACCGCCGTCCAGGGACATCACGAAGAAGCGGAGATCGTGACGTTTTCGGCCCGATTCGAAGCGGAGCTCGCCGAGCTCGAGGGCTCCGAGCGGAAGGAGTACCTTACGGCCGCTGGAGTGTCCGAGCCGGGGCTCGATCGGCTCATCCACGCCGGGTATCATCTGCTCGGCCTGCAGACGTTCTTTACTGTCGGAGAGAACGAAGTCCGCGCGTGGACCATGCACCGCGGCGGGACCGCGTACGATGCCGCGGGCGAGATTCATTCCGACTTTCAGCGCGGATTCATTCGTGCGGAGACCGTCGGCTACGATGACTTCGTGGGCGCAGGGTCGTACAAGGTCGCGCGTGAACGGGGGCTGGTGCGCTCGGAAGGACGAGACTACGGCGTGAAGGACGGCGACATTCTGCTGTTCCGGTTCAACGTCTAGCTAATAGCCTCCGGGACCGGCTCCTCCCTGCACCGTGTTGCCGCGCTGCGGCAGGGCCGGAGCGCTCGCATCGTGCTCGGGCGCTCCCACCAGCAGGTCGCGCTCGACCAGATCGCGCCCGATCCAGACCACCTTCCGGCCGCACAGGATGGCATCGACCTCATAGGGCTGGTACAGGAACGACTGCGCATCTGAGGTCATCACCTGCGTACCGGGAAAGAAGTACCAGCAGCGTTCGGCCGTCGGGTGGCTGTGAATGATCCCGACCGTTCCCTCCCAGCCCGAATTCTCACAGCTCTCGCGCGGCACGACGTGCGTCTTGGCCGATTCGATGGGATCCACGTCCGCCGGGGCGATGCGGCTCACGACCACGACCGGCCCATGTGCTTCGCCGATCATGCAGCCGATGAACTCGGTCGTGAACGAACGCGCCTCGAGGTTCAGGAACCGCCGCGCCTGCGACGACAACACGAGCAGGGTGGCGTGGCTCCCCGGTTGAACAGGCGGCGGCGGGACCTCCCCCGCCCGCAGCATGGGGGATTCCGGCTCGCTTGCGGACACCGCAAGCACCCCTGCCGCGAGCGCGGTCGCCCGCATGACTGATGCCAACCGCTCCAGACTTCCCATCCGCCTCCCATTCGCAATGTGTGCGACACCGGGAACGCGATGAATCGCCCTGCTGGACCAATTCGGAAGGCCAATCCCCAGCCTGGCGGGACCCTAAGGAATTAGTCCTCGTCCAGCCCATCATTCGGTGATCTTGCTCACTCTGCCCTTCCCTGCCCCCTGGAGCGGGTCTATGTTTCGGCTTCACATATCCCCTACCCGGCCGTCCACCACGGCTGGGTCGCTCATGACCAAAGGGAGGTGGCATGGCCCGTCGCTACGAGACGGTATACATCTTTGATGGTGGTCTGGAAGAACCCGCCGTAAACGAAAAACTCGAGCGATTTCACGCGCTGCTGACGAAGGACGGCAAGGGGACGCTGACCAACGTGGCCCACTGGGGCAAGCGTACGCTCTCCTACGCCATCAAGAAGCGGGACAACGGCTATTACGTGGTGGCGCAGTTCGAGGCCGCCGGCGACCTGCTGCCCGAATAC
>DATIWU010000090.1:0-37670 GCA_035519195.1 Gemmatimonadales bacterium | reverse complement strand
GGTTTTTGGTCCCCCCCCCCCCGGATGCCACGCTTCCACCACTCACCACGCGCGCCGGAGCGCCTGTTATCGCCATCTCGGCGGTGACCGGCCAGGGCGTGCCCGCACTGCTGGAAACGTTGTGGCAGATGCTGCACCGTCGGGTCGAGACCCCGACGAGCTCGCTGCGTACCTAGCGATTGCGGAGCTGCCGGGAATCGGCCCGGCACGGCTCCGAACGCTCATCGCGGCCTTCGAGGGCGCGAGGCCGGCCCTCTCCGCGCCGCACGGTGCCATTGCCGCGCTACCCGGATGGAGCCGTGCGGCGGCGAGCGCGATCCGCCGCCTTTCGCTCGACAAAGGCCGGACCATTCTCGCCGCGCTCGCGCAGCTCGGCGCGACCGTGCTCACCCCGGACGATCCCCGGTTTCCACCGCTGTTGCGGGAGATTCCCGAGGCTCCGCAATGGCTGTACGCCTGGGGCGATCTCTCGCTGCTCCTGCGCCGGGCGGCGGCCATGGTCGGCAGCCGCGACCACACATCCTATGGCGCGAACGCCGCCGAGCTTCTCGCGCGGGGAGTCGCGCGCCATGCGGTCGTGGTGGTGAGCGGCATGGCACGCGGCATCGATGCGATCGCGCACAGCGCGACGCTCGATGCGGGGGGCGGGAGCGTCGGTGTGCTCGGGAACGGATTCGGAGTGGTGTATCCGGCGAGCAACAAGGAGCTGTATCAGCGGATGATCAACCGCGGTTGCCTGATCACTGAACTGCCTCCGGGCGAGAAGCCGCATGCCGGCGCGTTCCCGCGCCGCAATCGTCTCGTCAGCGGT
Source organism: Gemmatimonadales bacterium (assembly GCA_035519195.1). Classification (GTDB taxonomy): domain Bacteria; phylum Gemmatimonadota; class Gemmatimonadetes; order Gemmatimonadales; family GWC2-71-9; genus AG25. The sequence goes on along the minus strand of DATIWU010000090.1, from coordinate 36,859 downwards.
CTTGCGGGGGCGACGGTCATCGTGGAGGCCGCGCCGGGATCCGGCGCGCTGATCACGGCCGACTGCGCGCTGGACCAAGGGCGCCAGGTGCTCGCCGTTCCCGGCCCGATCACGAGCCCGACCTCGCTCGGCTGCAATCGGCTGATTCAACAGGGAGCGAAGCCCGCGTTGTGCGCCGCGGATATTCTCGAGGAGCTGGGGATCGCCGCGGCGCATGCGGAAAACACGCCCGCACCATCGGCGCGCCCGGCGGGGACGATCCCAGCGGATTGCACGCCACTGCAACGGGCGTTGTGGGAGGCACTCGAGCCGGAGCCGCTGCACGTGGACGCGCTCGCGACCGGTCTCGCCGCGGGGTTGACGGTCGCCACGAGTGACGTGCTGACGGCGCTCACGGAGTTGGAGCTGAGAGGCCTGGTAAAGCAGCAGCCGGGGATGATGTTCGAGCGACAGGGTTGACAGAGAAATCCAGGATGTCGATCCGGAACCCGCCTTGCCTGTGACCCCGGGGCACCGCCCCGGGGTCAACCCACCCTAGCCAGCGGCAAAATGCGTTCTGCCCAATCGCACAAGGCTTCCGGTCTGTACGCTCATCTCACGTGGCACACGTGGCGCAGACAGCCGAGCATCACCGCGAGTGATGTACCGTTGATATCAAGTGCGATTCACCAGGCGTCCAGCTTCCGTCGCGTGAGAGTCCACGCACTCTCGGTGCTCTCCGATCACGTCCACGTGCTTGTGAGCTACAGCCCCGCCGTATCCCTCGCGCCATTCATTCGGCACGCGAAATCGGAATCGTCTCGTCGACTGAACCTGACGGGACACAGCGGACTCTTATTCCAGTGGGCACGCGGCTACTACGCCGGTTCTCTATCGCGGTCGCACATCGACTTGGCGCGCGTCTACCTGGCGCGTCAGCACGCACACCATCCGGGTCTCATTCCGAAGTAGTCACGGGTGGGTTAACCCCGGGGCGGCGCCCCGGGGTTAACGCGCCCCGCGACTGCGCCGGTGCGGCCGAGCCACGCGGCGTCAGCGTGGCCGGTGGGATCACGCGGACGGTGGGATTACGGGGGCGGCGCCCCGGGGGTAACGCGCCCCGCGACGGCGCCGGTGCGGCCGAGCCACGCGGCGTCAGCGTGGCCGGTGGGATCACGCGGACGGTGGGATCACGTGGGCGGCGCCCCGGGGGTAACGACAACATGGGGTGCGCATGGGGTGGGCATGCACGCAGGTGCATCAGCGCGTTTGAACCCCGCGGCACCGCCGCGGGGTTAACCCACCCTTGGTGGCGACCCGGCTATAACTTGCATCTGTGCGTCACGTCTACGTGCACGTTCCCTTCTGCGCTCGTCGCTGCTCCTACTGCGACTTCTCGATCGCGGTGCGCAAGACCACTCCGGCCGACGTATACGTCGAGTGCATTCGGCGTGAGCTTGCCAGGCTCAATTCGAACGACGGTGGTGAGCCGATCGACGACTCGCCGCTCGAAACCCTGTATTTCGGCGGCGGCACCCCGTCGCTCTTTCCGCCCGAAGCGATCCACGAGCTCACGCAGCTTGTGCTTCACACGTGTTCGTCCGGATGGGGTGACCCCGGGGCGGTGCCCCGGGGTCAACGGGAGACAACCGGGGGCCGAGCGCACTCGAGACTCGCGCCCCTGGGTCAACCCCAACCCGAAATCACTCTCGAAGCGAACCCGGATGACGTGACGCCTGTCGCCGCCGCGCAGTGGCGTCGGGCGGGGATCAACCGCATTTCCCTCGGGGGCCAGTCGTTTCAGGATCGTGTTCTCGAATGGATGCACCGCACGCACGACGCGGCGCAGATCGGGCGTGCCGTGCGAACCTTACGCGACGCGGGGTTCGCGAACATCTCGCTCGACCTGATCTTCGCGCTGCCCGGGGAGCTCGAGCGCGATTGGGACCGCGATCTGGACGGTGTCCTGGCGTTGGCCCCGCAACACATTTCCCTGTACGGCCTCTCCGTCGAGCCACGCACGCCGCTCGCCCGCTGGATCGATCGCGGCGGGAGCTCGCTGCCGGAGGACGATCGCTACGCGGCAGAATACCTGCGTGCTCACGAACGGCTCGGCGCCGCCGGATATCAGTTCTACGAGGTGTCGAACGCATCGCGCGGCCCGCACACGCGCTCGCGCCACAACTCCGCCTACTGGTTCGGCCACGGGTATCTGGGACTCGGGCCCGCCGCGCATTCGTACGACCAGGGCCGCCGCTCCTGGAACGTGCCCGCCTGGGCGCGCTACCGCGCGCTCGTCATGCAGGGTCGCTCGCCGGTCGAGCACGTGGAGGTCCTGACCGAAGACGAACGCGAGCTCGAGCGCTTGTACCTCGCGTTGCGCACTGCGGACGGACTGTCGACCGCCCATGCCCGCCCGTTACCGCCCGTGACCGCCCAGTTTGAGGAACGTGGCTGGCTCGAGCGCTCGGGAGACCGGCTGCGGTGCACTCCGGAGGGGTGGCTCCGTCTGGACGCGCTCGTTGCCGCCTTGACTGGAGTTGGTGCTGAGTCGTAAATTATTTGGTGTGAAGAAGTTGGCCCGACGATGACCTCCCCATCCCTCAGTGAACGCGAACGCCAGGTCCTGGAGGCGTTGATCGAGACGTACGTGGCGACCGCCGAGCCGGCGGGCAGCCGCACCATCGCCTTGCGAATGGGCATGGCGCTCTCCTCCGCCACGATCCGCAATACGCTGAGCGATCTCGAGGAGAAGGGTTACCTGTATCATCCGCACACCTCGGCGGGCCGGATCCCGACGGACCTGGCCTATCGATTCTACGTGGACTCGCTCATGCGGCTTCAAGAGGTATCACTCTCGGACTCGCATCAGCTGCGCGAGGAGCTCGCGAGCGAGCGCAACGCGGTCGACATGATTCTGGGACGCGCGGCACAGGTACTGGGTGTGCTCACGAAGGAGCTGGGCGTGGCGGTCAGCCCGTCGCTCGATGAAGCGACGCTCGAGCGGCTCGAGCTGGTGCAGGTCTCTTCCGAGCGGCTCTTGCTCGTGCTGACACTCAAGAGTGGCGTGGTTCGCACGATCTTTGTGGAGGTCCCGTCGCGTCTCGACGCGGACGCCATCGTGCAGGCCGCCGTGGTGTTGAACGGCCGGCTTGCGGGATTGAAACTGCGGGAGATTCGCGCGACCCTTTCCGATCGGCTGCGCGATGCGGCGCCCGATTCAGGGTCGAGCGAGCTGATCAATATCTTCATTCAGGAAGCGGACGAGCTGTTCGACGTGTCGGGGACGGCTCCGAATGGGGTCATGCTGGGAAGCGCGCAACTACTTGCCGAACAGCCCGAATTTTCGACCAAAGAAGGACTGCAGGGGCTCATGCAAGTGACCGAACGGCGCGACCGGCTGCGCGAAGCGCTCGCGCGGCGCAGCGGAACAGGGCTGACGATCACCATCGGAGCCGAGCATGAGGATCCGGAGCTCGCGCCGTTTACACTCGTCACGGCGTCATATCGCGCGGGTCCCCTGGCGGGAATCATCGGGGTCATGGGACCCACGCGGATGCCGTATGACAAGATCGTGACGCTCGTCGATCATACGAGCCGTCTCATCGGAGACCTGCTGGAATGAGTGCCGGAACGGCCTACTACGAGCTGCTCGGGGTAAGTCGCGAAGCAACGGAGACCGAGATCAAGCGCGCCTACCGGAAACTCGCCATGCAGTATCACCCCGATCGGAACAACGGCGACAAGGCGGCCGAAGAGAAGTTCAAGCAGATCACCGAGGCGTACGAAGTGCTGTGCGATGCCGAGAAGCGGGCGGCCTACGATCGTTACGGCGAGGCGGGGCTGCGCGGGAGTGGTGGGAGTGGCGGTGCGTACGGCTTCAGCCACTTCGACCTTTCCGAAGCGCTCAACGTGTTCATGCGCGACTTCGGCGGCATGGGCGGGTTCGATTCGATCTTCGGCGGCGGCGAGCGTGCCCGCCGCGATCGCCACCGCGGTGCCGATATCAAAGTCACGCTGAAGCTCACGCTTGCCGATGTCGCCGCCGGAGCGCAGAAGACCGTGCGCCTGCGCACGCTCGACCGCTGCACCGAGTGCGGCGGCTCGGGCGCGAAGAAAGGCACCCGCGCCGAAACGTGCGGGACCTGTCGCGGGAGCGGTGAAGTGCGGCGCGCGACGCACTCGATGTTTGGGCAATTCCTGTCCGTGTCGCCCTGCCCGAGCTGCGCGGGGGAGGGCACGGTGATCTCGCATCCCTGCTCGAAATGTCAGGGCGATGGCCGGATCAAGTCCGAGAAGACCGTGCAGATCGACGTTCCCGCGGGCGTGGCCGATCATCATTATCTCACGGTTCGCGGCCAGGGTGCGCCCGGTCCTCGCAACGGGCCCTCCGGCGATCTCATCGCCGTGCTCGAGATCGCGGAAGACCCGCGCTTCGAACGGCAGGGAGACGATCTGGTGTACGACCTCCCGGTCTCCTTTACCGAGGCGGCGTTCGGCACCGAAGTGAAAGTCCCGACGCCCTACGGCGAGACGAGCCTCAAGCTGCAGGCGGGCACGCAGACGGGCACGGTCTACCGGGTGCGGGGGCAGGGTCTGCCGCGGCTCGGGGAAAGCGGTAAGGGAGACCTGCACGTGCGCGTCCGGGTGTGGACGCCCACGCATCTCACGGCCGAGCAGCGCGCGCTGCTCGAGCAGTTCGCCAAGATCGAGGGCAGGCCACCGGCGGATGCGGGGAGCGGGAAGAAGTTCTGGAGCGAGTTGCGGCGGGCCTTCGGCGGCGGCGCATGACCGACGCCCGCGAGAGCTGTCTGTTTTGCAAGATCGCGGCAGGTCAGATTCCGGCGAAGATCGTGAAACGCGGTGAGGGACTGCTGGCGTTTCAGGATATCAACCCGCAGGCGCCCACCCACCTGCTGGTGATTCCGACCGAGCACGTCGCCTCACTCGCGGAAGCGAAGGACGAGAAGGTCCTGGGCCGGTTGCTCGGGTTCGCGCGGGATCTCGCGCGCGAGGCAGGCATCACGGAACGCGGCTACCGCGTCGTACTGAATAGCAATGCGGACGGTGGTCAAACCGTTTTTCACCTGCACCTGCACGTGCTGGGCGGTCGCGCGATGCGCTGGCCGCCGGGCTAATGCCTTGCGGCTCGATCACCCTATACGTAACTTTTACCGCCCTCACAGGTTAGACGAAAGCGATGCCGGAAGTCATCATACACGATGACGAGAGCTTTGAGCGGGCCCTCAAGCGATTCAAGAAAAAGTGCGAAAAGGCGGGGATTCTCTCCGACCTGCGGAAGCACCGTCACTACGAAAAGCCAAGCGAGCGGAAAAAGCGCAAGATGAACGCTGCGCGCCGCAAGAACCGGCGTACCCGACCCGCTTAGCTGTGAGCGTGGTGGAGCGGCTCCGCGCCGCCATGAACGATGCCCGCAAACGACGCGATGCGGCGCGCACCGTTCTCCTCTCCACCATCCTCGCCGACGTAAGAAACCGTGAACTCGAGCTCCAGCACCCCGCCTCCGACGAGGAGGTGGCCATCGTGCTGCGTGGCGGCATCAAGAAGCGGCGCGAGGCCGCCGAGCAGTTCGCAGCCGGGGGCCGCGCGGAGCTCGCCGCCAAGGAGACCGAGGAGGCGCGAGTGCTCGAGACGTTTCTGCCCGCTGGCGCCGATCCTGCGGAGATTCGTGCCGCAGTACGGGCCGCGATCGCGGCCGGCGCGAAGGATCTGGGCAAGGTGATGGGGCAGGTGATGCCGCAGTTCAAGGGGCGAGCGGATGGCAAGCTCGTCAATCAAATCGTCCGCGAGGAGCTTGCCGGAGCCGTATGACCGTTGCCCGCGGGGGGGCGGCAGGGGCCCTTTCCGTGCTGGACACGCTCGAGTTCTCCGCCGCGTTGCAGCGGGTGGCGGCGCATGCCGCAGGCCCGCTGGGCGCCGCGCGGGTCGTGTCGCGAACACCGTCCGATGAGCCGGCCACCGTGCGCGAGACGCTGGCCCAGGTGTCCGAGCTCGCCGCGCGTATCCTGAGCGATGACGCGATCCGCGCCGAGCCCGTCCCCGACATCACCGAATCGCTCACGCTGCTCGGCGTTCCAGGGAGCGCGCTCGAGGGACCGCGGCTGGTCGAAATTGGCGCCGCACTCGGCGCGGCGCGCATCGTCAAAGTCGAGCTGGACCGCATCGCCGCCCTGGCGCCGCGCACCTCGCTGCTGCGCGTGGAGCTGGCGCCGCGCGAACTCGAACATCGATTGAAGGAGGCGCTCGATCCGGACGGATTCGTGCGCGATGGCGCCTCGCGTGAGCTGGCGCGGGCGCGACAGGCCGTCCGAACCACCCGGCAACGACTCATCGCCAAACTCGAATCCCTGCTCGGCGGCCTCGAGGCCCGCGACCGCGCTCCGGATGCCGCGGTCACGGTGCGAAGCGGTCGCTATGTGATTCCGATTCGCTCGACCGCTCGCGCGCACCTCGGCGGGATCGTACACGATGAGTCGGCCTCCGGCGCCACGATGTTCGTGGAGCCGCCTGAAGCGATCGAGCTCGGGAACGAGCTGCGCGCCCAGGAGCTCCAGGAGCAGCGGGAGGTCCTGCGGGTGCTGCGCGAGCTGACGGATCACCTGCGGCCGCACGTCGAGCGCGTCGCCGCCGGCTGGGACATGTGCATCGCGTTCGACGATCTCTGCGCCCGCGCCCGCTACTCGATCGATGTGAATGGATTCGCCCCGGCGATCACCGACGGGCCGGTGGCGATTCGGAACGGCCGGCATCCGCTGCTGGTCTCCGGGGAGGCCGTGGTCGTCCCGTTCGATCTCGTGCTCGCGGCGGACGAATGGACGTTGCTCGTCTCCGGGCCGAACACGGGCGGCAAGACGGTCCTGATCAAAGCGGTGGGGCTGATTTGCCTCATGGCCCAGAGCGGGATCATTCCGCCGATCGGTCCCGACTCGTCCATTCCCGTATTCCGTCAGATTTTTGCCGATATCGGGGATCGCCAGTCGATTGCCGAAAGCCTCTCCACGTTCTCAGCGCACGTGGCGACCTTGCGTGGCATTCTCGAAGCGGCGGGCCCCGGGTCGCTCGTGCTGATCGACGAGATCGGCAGCGGGACGGATCCGGCCGAAGGCGCCGCCCTCGCGGAGGCGATGCTGCTCGCGCTCACGCGCCGGCACGCGGTCACGCTGGCCACCACGCACCTTGGCGCGCTGAAGCAGCTTGCCACGCGCAGCGTCGGCATCGTGAACGCCTCGCTGCAATTCGACGCTGAAACCCTGACGCCGACGTATCGTCTGCTCAAAGGAGTACCCGGACGCTCCTATGGCCTGGCCATCGCCCGGCGCCTCGGCGTGGAGCGAGGGATTCTCGAACACGCCGAGCAGGCGCTCTCCGCGGCGGATCGCACGCTCGATTCGCTGCTCGCGTCGGTCGAGGCGAGGGCCAAAGCCCTCGAGGCGGACGCGCGCAGCATGGCCGAGACGACGGAGTCGCAACGGCGCGACGCCGAGATTCTTGACGCTCGAGCCGACGCGCTCGCGGCTCGCGAGCGCGAGGTGAACGCTCGTGCCCGTGCGCTCGACCAGAGCGCGCGCGACCAGACTCGCGCCTACCTGCTCGAGGCGCGCAAGCGGGTAGAGGATGCCTTGGCTCTCGCCCGTGCGGCCGTGGACGAAGCGACGGCGAAGGAGGCCCGCCGGCTGGTCGAGCAGGCGATCGAGCAAACGGACGAAACGACAGGGGAAGAGGGAACAGGGAAGGGGGAAGGGTGGGTGAATCTCGAGGATCTGAAGCGGCGGTCCGGCGGTCCGGCAGGCAGGCGGATGGAACGACCCCCGACCGCCGGGTCATCGGCCGCCGCGGTATCGGCCGCCGATTCAGCGGCCGCCTCTGAAGTCTCGCTCCGAGGCATGCGCATCGATGAAGCCGAAGCGCTGCTCACCAGGGCGCTCGACGAGGCTATCCTCCAGGATTTGCCGTATTTGCGCGTAATCCATGGAAAGGGCACCGGCGCGATGCGCCGCATGGTCCATGAGATGGTGGCCCACGACCCGCGCGTTCGGAGCTACGCACTCGCACCGGCCAATCAGGGGGGAGCGGGGGTGACGATCGTGGAGTTCGGCGCCTGAGCATGATTCCCGAGGAAGTGATCGAACAGGTCCGCGAGGCCGCGGATCTCGTCGGCATTGTGGGCGAGTACGTCGAGCTGAAACGCACCGGCGCGGACTATCGCGGGCCCTGTCCTTTCCATGGCGGCACGCATCGGAACTTTGCTGTGATCGCCAAAAAGGGAATGTTCTACTGCTTCGTCTGTCACGAAGCAGGAGACGTATTCACATTCCTGATGAAAAAGCTGGGGATGGATTATCCCACCGCCGTGCGTCAGGTGGCCGAGCGGGTCGGCATCACGATCGCCGAGCGGAAGGCCGGACCGGAAGCCCCCGACCCCCGCGAGCCGCTGTTCGGCGCCGTGGCGAGCGCCGCGGGCTGGTTCACGCGCCAACTCGTCGAGTCGCCGGAGGCCGACACGGCTCGGCAGTACCTCGAATCGCGCCAGCTCGACATCGAGACGGTGTTGCCGTATGGGTTGGGGTACGCCCCGCGCGGCGGCGCGTTTCTCGACGCGATGAAACGATTGGGCCTCGGGGATTCGGTGTTGCTCGAAACCGGGCTGCTCGTTAAACGAGAGGACGGCAGCGTATTTCCCCGGTTTCGCGGCCGGCTCCTGTTCCCGATTCACGACCTTCGCGGGCGGGTGGTCGGGTTTGGGGGACGGATTCTGGGCGAGGGAGAACCCAAATACCTGAATTCACCGGACACGCCCCTGTTTCACAAGGGCAAGCTGGTCTACAACCTGCATGCCGCCAAACACGCCATCCGCAAAGCCGAACGGGCGATCCTGGTGGAAGGCTACTTCGACGTGCTGCGGCTCGTGCTCGCCGGCGTTGAAGAGGTCGTGGCGCCGCTGGGCACCGGCCTCACGGCCGATCAGACAGCGCTGCTTGGCCGCTACACCCGGCATGTCGTCCTGCTGTACGACTCGGACGAGGCCGGACTGCGCGCCACGTTTCGGGCGGGTGATGAGCTGTTGCGACACGCGATACGCGTCAGCGTCGCCACGCTTCCGGAGGGAGAAGATCCCGACACCCTGGTCCAGCGAGGCGGCGCCGACGCCGCGGCACAGGTATTGAGGGATGCCGTGGACCTCTTCGAGCGCAAAATCCAGATCATCGAACGGAAGGGACTGTTCACCTCGCTTCCGGGCCGTCGTCGCGCGCTCGACCGCTTACTTCCGACCATTCGGGCGGCGAAAGACCCGATCACGCGGGAGCTGTATCTATCGCGCGCAGCGGAAGTGGCGGGAATTCGCAAGGATGTCCTAGAGCTGGAAGCGGGAAGCCGGCAGCGGGAAGCGATCAGCACACCCCCGCTTCCCGCTTCCCCCATGCCGCTTCCCGCCATCCCGGCCGGCGCCGAGAAAGCACTCTTGCTGCTGATGCTCGAGGGCGAACCCTGGAAGTCTCGAGTGCTCGAGGTCGTGGCCGAACCGGCATTCGAGTTCCCGCCCTACCGAGCCGTGTTCGAGTCGCTGGTGCACGACGCCCCCGACCGCCTCGATCAGACCGCGGCGCGCACCTTCGAGCAGCTGAAGGCCGAGGGCCTGGAGGGGCGGGATGCGGACGAAGTGTTCACACGGGCGGTGAATTGGCTCGAGGCGCGGAGTCTCGAGCGGGAGCTGGAGCGGTTGGACGGGATCATCCCGCTCACGGCTCCTGAACAGCAGCCCGATCTACTGGCGGAGAAGCGGCGCGTATTCGACGCGCTGCGAGTCAAGTATCCGCGTTACAAGATTGCCGCGAGGAGGCGAGGTGCATCCGGAACTTGAAGCATTGTTGGCGCTGCAAGAGAAGGATCAGGCGGTAACGGAAGCCGACGCGGCGCTCGGCGAGCTCGAACCCGAGGAGCGGGCCCTGAACGACGCACTCGAAGCCGCCGAGCGCGGCATGGAGGCGGCGCGGCGGGAAATCCAGGCGGCGCAGGACCGTCGCGGCGAGCTCGAGGGCACGATCGCGAACTATCGCACCATGCAGGAGCAGCGTCGCCAGCGGCTCGAGTGGGTGCGGGGCGCCAAGGAGGCATCGACCCTCATGGCCGAGCTCGATCTGGCGCGGTCCGTACTCGCGAAAGAGGAAGCGGAGTTCATGCGCTCCGGCGATGCCGTGACGGAGGCCGAACGGCGCGCCGCGGAGGCGGAGAAGGCGTTGCAGGATCTTCGGGCCAAGCAGTCACCGGCGCGCGAGGCGCTGGCCGGGAAGCGTGCGGAAATCCTGAGCCGCAAGGAGCACGCGCTCGCCGAGCGCGAATCGGCGGCCTCGGCCGTGAAAGCGGCGCTGCTCACGCGCTATGAACGCATCCGGCGCGGCAAGGCGCCGCTCGCGGTCTACGCGCTGCATGGCGACGCGTGCGGGCGCTGCTTTACGGCCGTTCCGACGCAGCGGCGCGCTCTGATTCAGCGCGGCGCGTCCATTGAGAGTTGTGAGGCATGCGGCGTACTCCTGTACGCGACGGAATGATCCCACCCACCGCGCGCTGGCACGTCACGGCCCGACCGGATTCCAGTCTTACCTCGGCGCTCGCCGCCGAGCTCTCGATTCCAGAACCTCTCGCCGCGCTGCTGGTACAGCGCGGGCACGACGCCCCGGCGCTCGCGCGCGCGTTTCTCCGTCCCGAGCTCACGCAGCTCTCGGATCCCTGGTCGATCGCGGACATGCCGCAGGCCGTCGCGGTCATCAGCGAGGCGGTTCGCGCGGGCACGCCGATTCTCGTGCATGGCGACTATGACGTCGACGGCCAGTGCGCCACGACGCTGCTGACCCGTGTGCTCGGGATCGCGGGTGCGCGGGTGCACAGCTTCATCCCGCACCGACTGCGCGACGGCTACGACTTCGGAGTGGCTGGACTCGAGGCGGCGGCGAAGGTCGAGGCCGGAGTCATCATCACCTGCGACTGCGGCATCACGGCCGTAGAGTCGGTGCGCCGGGCGGTCGCACAGGGACGTGCGGTGGTGATTACCGATCATCATCTCCCGCCGGACGAGCTGCCGCCCGCTACCGCGGTGCTCGATCCGAACCGCGCCGATTGTCGATCGGGCGCGACCATGCTGTGTGGAACGGGCGTGGCGTTCAAGCTGGCCCAGGCGCTCGTCTCATCGCTCGGCATGTCGCCCAATCTGCCGCTGCACTTTCTCGATTACGTGGCGCTCGCGACGGTCGCCGACGTGGTCCCGTTGATGGGCGAGAACCGCATCCTCGTGCGCCACGGCCTGCGCCTGCTTTCTCAATCCCGCTGGACGGGGCTCCGCGCGCTGGTCGAGGCGGCAGGCCTGGCCGGCAGGCCGGTTCGCGCAGGCCACGTCGGATACATTCTGGCGCCCCGCCTCAACGCGGCCGGACGGATCGGCGACGCGATGGATGGGCTGCGGCTGCTGCTCACCGATGACGTTGATGTCGCCGCGACGCTCGCCCGGGAGCTCGAGACGTTGAACGCCCGCCGGCAGGCGATGGATCAGCGCATCCTGGAAGAGGCCAAGGACATGGCCGAGCGGACGCTGCAGGCGGACGACCGGGGTCTGGTGCTCGCCTCCGACCAGTGGCATCCGGGGGTGATCGGGATCGTGGCCTCGCGCCTGGTGGAACGGTACGGGCGCCCCACGTTCCTGATCGCGTGGGATGAGGCGACGGGCCTGGGGCGGGGCTCGGGCCGGAGCGTCGTGGGCCTCGATCTGCACGACGCGCTGAAACGGGTCGGCCATTGTCTCGTGCGCTACGGAGGGCACGCGATGGCGGCGGGGCTGACGATCGAACGGGCGCGGTTCGAGGAATTTCGTGTTGCGTTTCTCGAGACAACGGGCGAGCTTCTTGGCCCCGATGACATGGTTCCGGCGCAACATGTCGACCTGGAGCTGCCGTTGGGCATGGTGAGCGAGGAGCTCGAGCGCCTGATCCGGCACCTCGAGCCCTGCGGGCCCGGGAATCCCGCCCCGGTCTTCGGGGTGCGCGGCGCGCGGGCGGTCGGCGCGCGCCGCGTCGGATCGAATCATCTGCGCCTGACCCTGGCCGACGCCTCGGGCGCGCTCCCGGCCATCGGATTCCAGTGGGCCGACGCCGTGCCCGAATCCTGGCTCGATGCGCCGCTCGATGTCGCGTTCCGCCTGGAGAGAGATGAATGGCAGGGGCGGGCGAAGCTCCAGGCGCGCATCGCGAGCATTGGACCTGCGAATGCGGAACGCGGGTGCTGAGGATCATCGCCGGCGACTTCAAGGGTCGCCGCATCAAGACGCCCGCTGGCGAGAAAGTCCGTCCCACCGCGGACCGGGTCCGCGAGGCGTGGTTCAGCATTTTGCAGCGCTCGATTCGAGGCGCGCGGGTGCTGGATCTCTATGCCGGATCGGGGGCTCTCGGTCTCGAAGCGTTATCGCGTGGAGCCACGACGGCGGAGTTTGTCGAGGTGCACCGGCAGTCCCTGGCGGTCCTGAAGGCGAACATCAAGTCGCTGGGCGTGGAAGACCGCACCACGATTACCCGCCGCGACGCGCTGAAGTTTGCCGAGCACCTTCATCCGGGGCAGTACGACGTGGCCTTCGCCGATCCTCCCTACGCGAGCGAGCAGGCCGCCCTGTTGGTCGCGATGTTTCGGATGACGCCGTTCGCCCGGATTTTCTCCATCGAACATCCCGCCGAGCAGCCGATTCCGGGCGATGACACGCGCCGCTACGGGGACACGGCGGTGACGTTCATTTACGCGCCATGACGCGGCGCGTGGCGGTGTATCCGGGCTCGTTCGACCCGGTCACGCGCGGGCACGCGGACCTGATCAACCGCTCGCTCGCCTTCGCGGACTGCGTGATCGTGGCGGTGACGGAGAACGCGGTCAAGCAGCCGCTGTTCTCGCTGGAGGAGCGCCTCGGCCTGTTGCGCCAGGCGGTGGGCCATCGGTCCGTCGAGGTCCAGTCGTTTCAAGGGCTGCTCGTGGACTTCGCCCGCCGGGTTGGCGCGTCCATGATCGTGCGCGGCCTCCGTGCGGTAAGCGATTTCGAGTACGAATTCCAGATGGCGCTGATGAACCGGCATCTCGAGCCAAAGCTCGAAACGGTATTCCTCGTGCCGGCGTTCGATCTCACCTATCTCAGCTCGAGCCTCGTGCGGGAGGTGGCGCGCCATGGCGGCGACGTCTCCCAGCTCGTGCACCCCGCTGTCGACCAGGCACTGAAACGGAAGTTCGCGCCGTGAGCTTTCGCGCTCGGGTGTACGACCGGGCGCGGCGCGCGAAGCGGCGAATTGTCTTTCCCGAAGGGCATGACGCGCGCATTGTCGAGGCGGCGCGTCGCCTCCGGTCTCTGGATCTCGGCCAGGTCCAGGTCCTCGACGACCTCGCGGGCGACCCGCGGCGCGCCGCCTGCGCGCGGTTTCTCGTGACGCACAGGCCGGACCGCTTTCCCACGATCGCGGTTGCGGAGCAGCATCTCGAGCACCCGTTGCTGTTCGGCGCGGCGCTCGTCGCCACCGGAAGCGCCGACGTCATGGTGGGCGGCGCGCAATACCCGAGCGCCGATACGATTCGCGCCGCCCTCTGGACGGTGGGGCCCGCCCCGGGCGTCGACACGGTATCGAGCGCGTTTTACATGGTCCGCGGCGAAGCCGTCCTCACCTTCACGGATTGCGCTGTTGTGCCCGAGCCCACGCCGGCGCAGCTCGCGGACATCGCCATGGCGGCCGCGCGTGATCGCCGCCGCATTGTCGGCGACGAGCCGGTCGTAGCGCTCCTCTCCTACAGCACCAAGGGGAGTGCCGGCGGCCCGCTGGTCCGCCGGGTGCAGGAGGCCGCGGCGACCCTCGCGGGAAGGCATCCGGATTTCGTGTTCGATGGAGAGCTCCAGGCGGACGCCGCGCTCGCCGCGGACGTGGCGGAGCGGAAGGCGCCGGGCGGGCCGGTGCGCGGTCGTGCCAACGTGCTCGTGTTTCCCGATCTTGACAGCGGCAACATCGCGTACAAACTGGTGCAACGTCTCGGCGGCTACATGGCGCTCGGACCGGTGCTGCAGGGGCTCGCGCGACCGATCTCCGACCTGTCGCGCGGTGCCACCGTGGACGATATTGTGGACACAGCGGCGATCGCCGTCCTTCAAGCCGAGGAGACCGGATGACGTTCAGTCTGCACAAGGACAAGCGTGGCGTGGTGGTGGTCGGGGTGGACGGGCAGCTGATCGTCGGCAACCGCCAGGAGCTGAAGCAGAAGGTGCTCGATGCGATCGATGCCGGTTCCCGCAAGTTCGTGGTGGATTTCACGCGCACCGGCTATATCGACTCGTCCGGACTGGGCGTGCTCGTATCCCTGTCGAAGAAAATTCGCGAGCAGGGTGGTGAGCTCCGGCTCGCCGGGTTGAACGAGGATCTCCAGACCCTGTTCGAGCTGACCAAGCTCGATACGCTGTTTTCGATAACCAAGACGCCCGAGGAAGCCCTCGCCGCGTTCTAGACCCCCTTCGCTTCGACTCAATGTCCGCCGGCCCAAGCGTGAGGGGGGAAGCGGGGGACCGGAGCACGAAGTCGAGTTACTGCTCGATGTCCCCTCCGCGCTCGAGTTGGTCGGACCAGCGGTGGAGCTGCTGGTCAACGCGCTGCCTGCCGATTTCCTGCCCGCGCGCCGCATTCGGTTCAATCTCCGCACCGCCCTCGCGGAAGCGTTGAGCAACGCAATCGCCTACGGCAACCGCTACGACGTGAGCAAGGTGGTTCGGGTCCGCGCCGAGGTGTTGCGCGAAGCGATTCACATCCATGTCGTCGACGAGGGCGAGGGCTACAGGCCCGACGCCGTTCCCGACCCCACGCTTCCCGAGAACCGCGAGCGCGAAGGTGGACGCGGATTGTTCGTGTTGCGCCACATCGTCGATCGCGTGTCGTTCAACGAGAAGGGAAACGCGGTGTGCCTGACGTTGCTGGCGGGGTAACCCGGCTCGAGCGCATGCTGCCGGCGCTGGAAGCGGTTTCGGGCGCCGTGCTTCGGGTCTGGCGCCAGGAAGGCCGCCATCTTCGGCCGGTCGCCGGCTCCGTTCCTGGATGGGTGCCCCGTCTGAACGGCACGGAGCCGCACGGCAGCGTCATCGAGACGCCCGATGGGCCGGCCTGGTTTGCGACCGTCCCCGAGACCGACGGGGTATGGCTCGAAGTCCGCGCACGGCCCCCGTCCGACCCCACAGCCCCCGAGCGGCAGGCGCTCACGACCGTGATCGGCGCCGTGCTGCAAGCGGAACGCGAAGCGGCGCAGGTGGCGGCTGAGCTCTCGGAGCGCTACGAAGAAATCGACCTCATCTACACGATCAGCGAGATTCTGGGGCACACGATCCGGCTCGAGGAGGCCGCGCAGCGGATCGTGACCGAGGTATCGACCGTCGTGCGCGCTCAGCGCGCAACCCTGCTCGTGCTCGATCCCGAGCGGAAGA
Organism: Gemmatimonadales bacterium; assembly: GCA_035519195.1. GTDB lineage: Bacteria > Gemmatimonadota > Gemmatimonadetes > Gemmatimonadales > GWC2-71-9 > AG25. The sequence continues at coordinate 21,387 of DATIWU010000090.1, read as the reverse complement.
TCCTGCGGCTCGTGGCGGCGCGAGGAGTCAACTTCAAGGACCTGGAGCCGATCGAGATCGACGATCCGCTCTCGGTGGCCGCACGTGTATTCCGCGAGGGACGCATCATCGGCTACGACCCGAGCGACGGTGCGGCCAAGAATCCGGGACGCTCGGAAGGTCGCGGCTACAAGGGGAAGGCGTTTCTCTCCGTGCCGGTGCTGTATGCCGCGCCTGGCCGGCCATCGCGGCCCATCGGCGTGATCAATCTGACGGACCGGCTGGGCGAGGATGCGTTTACCGCGGGCGACCGCAAGCTGGTCGCGGCGATCGCCAACCAGATCGGCGCCGCGATCGAAAACGCCCGCCTCGTGGAGCGCGACCGCGGGCAGCAGGGCATGCGCCGCGAGCTCGAGCTGGCGCGGGACCTCCAGCACAAGCTGCTGCCCTCGCCGCTCGTCATCTCCGCCCGCGCCGATGTGGCCGCGCGCTGCCGCCAGGCCGAGTCCGTGGGCGGGGATTTCTACAACCTGCTCAACCTGCCGCGCGACCGTGTGGGAGTGATGATCGGGGATGTGACCAGCCACGGCTTCGGCGCGGCGCTGATCATGGCGCTCGTGATGGCGGCATCCGGCATCCACGCGGAAACCGGGGAATCACCGACCGAGGCCCTCGAGCAGCTCGAGCGCTCCCTGACCGAAGAGTTGGCCCGCACCGAGATGTTTCTGACGCTGTTCTACGCGGTGATCGATCCGCATGCGGGCCGGCTGACATACGCGAACGCCGGCCATGCGCACGCGTTCGTCGTGGATGGCAAGACGGGCGCGGCGACGCGCCTCGACGCTACGCGAACCCCGCTCGGAATGAGCGCGGTAACGGGACGCGACGAAATGCGCGTGTGGCAGCACCGCCGCGACGTGCTCTGCCTGTTCACCGACGGGATCGTCGATGCGAAGAGCGAGTCCGGCGAGCGCTACGGCGAGGAGCGCGCGTTGGCCCATGTCCGCAGCCTGGCCGAGCGTCCGGTGCGCGAGATGCTCGAGGCGATCTTCACGGAGGTCGTGGCCTTCACGGGCGGCGGGAAGGCATCGGACGACCGGACCATGGTGCTGCTCAGGACGTGACGCGGGCTCGCGCCGGTCAGCACTTTCTCACCGACAGAAACCTCCTCCAGAAGATCGTCTCCGGGCTCGACCCGAACCCCAACGATGTGGTGCTCGAGATCGGGGCGGGGCGCGGGGCGCTCACCGATGTCGTCGCTCCTCACGTGTTCCGGGTGATCGCGGTGGAGGCGGACCGGCGGCTGGCGTTCGAGCTGGGAGCGCGGAACGCGGAGCGCGGAACGTCGAATGTCCGGGTCGTGGAGGGTGACGCGCTGAAACTGGATTGGCACTCGATGCTCGACAGTTCTGCTGAGGTTCCGCGTTTCAAGATTCTCGGCAACATCCCCTACTACATCACCTCGCCGTTGATCGAGAAAGCGCTGACGCCTCCGTTGCCGTCCCGCATCGTGTTTCTGGTGCAGCGGGAGGTGGCGGAACGCCTGGCGGCGACGCCTGGAAGCAGGGCCTATGGGGCGTTATCCGTCGGGGTGCAGGCGATGGCGCAGGTGGAGCAGCTGTTTGTAATCAGTGCGGGAGCGTTCCAGCCGCCGCCCCGGGTCGACAGCATGGTCGTGCGGATCACGCCGCGCGCCGATCCGCTCGTGGCACCGGAAGACGTGCCGGCGTTTCGCGCGTTCGTGACGGCGTGCTTCAGCCAACGGCGCAAACAGCTGCGCAACACGGTGGCCGCGGCGCTGGGCCGTCCGGCGAGCGTCGCGGGCACACTGCTCGGCGGACTGGGGCTTGATCCCACGGCCCGGCCGGAAACCCTCGCCCCGGTGCAGTTTGCGCGACTCTTGCGCGCGGGGAGCGGGTTGTGAAATTATTCACAATGCGGAAGATTGCGGAAAGCACGGTTCGCCGGCTTTCCCTGTACCTGCGATTTCTCGAGCAGTCCGAGGCCCAAGGGCATGCCACTATCTCTTCCGCCGAATTGGCCCGCCGCGGTGGTACCACTTCCGCTCAAGTCCGCAAAGACCTCTCCTTCTTCGGCTCGTTCGGGAAACGGGGGCTCGGCTACCCCGTGGGGGAGCTCGCCGCCACGCTGCGGGAGATCCTCGGGCTGGGCCGGAGCTATCGCGTGGTGCTCGTCGGCGCCGGACGCATCGGCGGCGCCCTCGTGCAGTATCCCGGGTTTCGCCAGCGGGGCTTCAATGTCACCGCCATCTATGACAGCGACGCCCGCAAAGTCGGGTCGCGCTGGAACGGGCTCGTGGTCCGCGACATCGATCAGCTGGAACCGGATCTCAAGAAGGAGCTCGCGGACATCGCCATCGTGGTGACGCCCGCCGAAGCGGCGCAACAGGTCACCGATCGTTTGGTGAAGGCGGGAATCAAGGCGATCCTCAACTTCGCGCCGGTGCAACTCTCCGTGCCGAACGATGTCGTGGTGAAGTCCGTGAACATGGCCCTGGAGCTCGAGACGCTGAGCTTCGCGCTCGCGAACCGCTGATAGCTTTCCCCATGGTCCGCGTCACCTCCGAGATCGGCGCCCTGCGCACCGTTCTCGTCCACCCTCCCGGCCGCGAGCTCCTGGCGGTCACGCCCGCGAATCGCGAGGCCTACCTCTACGATGACATCCCGAACCTCGAGCTGGCGCAGCGCGAGCATCGCCGACTGACCGAAGTGCTGGGGCGGTTTGCCGAGGTGTATGAAGTCCGTGCGCTCCTGACCGAGATCGCCGCCAGGCCGGACGTACGGGACTTTCTCGTCACGCGGGCGCTCGAGGTGGTTCCGTCCGACGCGCTCGCCAAGCAGCTCGCCATTCTCGGGCCACCGGACCTGGTGGGGATCATGATCGAGGGCATGCTCGAGGAGGGAGGGCCGATCGCCCGCGCCCTGAACGAAACCCGGTACGCGCTGCCCCCGCTCCCCAACCTGATCTTCACGCGGGACGTGGGGATCGTGATCGGCGACCACTCGATCATCGGCTCGATGCGCCACGGCGTGCGCTGGACCGAAGAGCTGCTGATCAAGGCACTGTTCCGGTATCACCCGTGTCTCGAGAATGCGGGGATTCTGTACGACGGCTCGGAAGAAAAGCGCATCAACTACACGCTCGAAGGCGGGGACGTCCATCCCATCCGTCCCGACCTGCTGGTGCTCGGCTTCAGCGAGCGCTCGAGCCCGGCCGCGCTGGACCACCTCTGCGACCTCGTGTTCGAGCATTGCGGGGTCACCGACGTGATCGTGGTGGTGCTTCCCGACGAGCACACCGCGATTCACCTGGACATGATCTTCACGCAGCTCGATCGCGATCTGGCGTGCGTCTACCCGCCCGATTTCGTCGGCGCCGAGCGTCTGGCGGTGCTGCACCGGCGTAAGCGAGCGAAGGGCGTGAAGGAGATGCCGAACTTTTTCGCGGCCATGCAGGCGGTCGCCCAGCCGCTCGAGCCCGTGTTCTGCGGCGGCGCCGCGCGCCCGCTCCAGGAACGCGAGCAGTGGGCGAGCGCCTGCAATTTCTTCGCGGTGCGTCCCGGGGTCGTGATCACCTACGACCGCAACGAGGCCACGCTCACGGAGCTCGAGCACGGCGGCTTCGCGCGAATCCCGGCGGCGGGCCTCCTGGCGTCCGCAACCGTGCCCCCCGAGGGTCAGCGGTGCGTGATCACGATCGAAGGCGCCGAGCTCGTGCGGGGCGGGGGAGGGGCGAGGTGTATGACGCTGCCGCTGCGGCGCGAAGACCTGTGAGAACGCGGTCCCTCACAGTCGGGCGCCTGCGCTGCCATTTGCTGGAAGCGGGTCTCCAGCACCTCGATGGCGGCGCGATGTTCGGCGTCGTGCCGAAGCCGCTCTGGGAGCGGCGGATTCCGGCCGATGCGCGCAACCGCATTCCACTCGCGCTCCGCTGCATGCTGGTAGAGCACGATGACGGCCTGGTGCTCATCGACACCGGACTCGGCAACAAGGAAGACGCCAAGTTTCGGGACATCTATGGGGTCGAGAACGCGGGGACTCGGGGCCCGACGGCGCTCGAAGACGCGATCGACGAGTTGGGATTCACTCCCGATGACATTCGTTGCGTCATCAATACCCACCTCCATTTCGACCACGCCGGCGGCAACACGTATCGCGATCCTCAGGGGGCCGTGCGCCTGGCGTTTCCGCGCGCGCGCTACGTCGTGCAGCGGCGCGAGCTCGATTTTGCCAGCCACCCCAACGAACGGACCCAGGCGAGTTACCCGCGCCACAACTTCGAGACGGTCCCGTTCCAATTCGTCGAAGGAGACGCGGTCGTGCTGCCCGGGATTCGCGTGATTCCGACGCCCGGACACGTCCCGTATCACCAGTCCGTGCTGGTGCAGAGTGGCGGAGAGCGCGCCTGCTTCATCGCCGACCTCGTGCCGACGAGTGCCCATCTTCCGCTCCCGTGGATCATGGGATACGACCTCGAGCCGCTCGTCACCCTCGAAACGCGCCGCGCGATCTACGCCCGCGCGCTCGCCGAACAATGGCTCCTGTGTTTCGAGCACGACCCGGCGATTGCCGCCGGCCGGCTCGCGCCGGATGGGAAGGGATTTGCCCTTGTGGAGCCTGTTCAGCGGGGCTAAACTTCGACCGCGTAACAACCTGGTAAGCGGGCGCCGCCGGCGCCACACCTGCGGCCGGATGCGTAAGCATCCGTGCCTGAGGGTCTTGAAACGCGGAACTTGGAGCGCGGAACGCGGAACGTACAGGGAAGGTCGATTGCTTTGCGACCTTTACATTCTGTTCCGCCTTCCGCGTTCCGCCTTCCGCGCTCGAGCAGCGGCGGATCCCACGACTGCACCGGATCCGCTTTTCCATTTGGGGAGGAGACAAGGTCCTGGCACTAGAAACGCCCAACAGTAAGACGCCGCGCACTCGGGTCAACCGGCAGATTCGCATCAGTCCGCTGCGGGTGATCGCTCCGGACGGTGAGCAGCTGGGGGTCATGACCGTCGACGAGGCACTCGCGGCCGCGCAGCAGCGGGGGCTCGATCTGGTCGAGGTGGCGCCGCTCGCCCGTCCCCCCGTGGTCAAGATCATGGACTACGGGAAATTCAAATTCGAGCAGGCCAAGGCGGCGCGGGCCGCGAAGAAGAAGCAGCACGTCATTCATCTGAAGGAAGTGAAGTTCCGGCCGGGAATCGACGAGCATGATTTTCAGTTCAAGACGCGCCATGCGCGCGAGTTCCTGGGCGAGGGCAACAAGGTGAAGGTCACGATGATGTACCGCGGCCGGCAGATGGCCCACATCGACCTGGGGCGCGAGGTGCTGGAGCGCGTCGCGAACGAGCTCAAGGACATCGCGAAGGTCGAGCAGGAGCCGAAGCTCGAGGGCCGCAACATGTCCATGGTGTTGGGACCGAAATAAGGGACGAGGAATGCCGAAGCAGAAATCGAAGCGAGCGCTCAGAAAACGCGTGAAGCTCACGGGACGTGGCCGGCTGCGCCGCTATCACGCGTACAAGAGCCACATCCTGACCAAGAAAACGGCCAAACGGAAACGCCACCTCCGCAAGGCCGCCATGGTCTCGCACGCCGATGAACGCCGCTTCAAGCGGCTGTTGATGGCCTAAAGGAGAGCCACGATGCCTCGGGTGACGAGCAACGTCGCGCGCTTGAAGCGCAAGAACAAGATCATGAAGCTCGCCAAGGGCTACTGGGGCGGGCGCAGCAAGCTGTGGAAGGCGGCGAAGGAGTCCGTCGAACGGGCGCAGAAATACGCGTACCGCGACCGCCGCAGGAAGAAAGGCGAGTTCCGCCGTCTCTGGATCACGCGCATCAACGCCGCGGCCCGGCTGCACGACCTCTCGTATAACCGCCTGATGAACGGCCTCAGAAAGGGCGGCGTCGAGATCAACCGGAAGCTGCTCGCCGATTTGGCGGTGCGGGATCCCGGCGCGTTTGCGCAGCTCGCGGAGGTCGCGAAGAAAGCATTGTAATGATACGCGACCTCCTGGCAGCCGTTCACGCGCTGCGGGAGCGTCTCGGCGACATTCCCACCGCCGACGATCGCCGGCTCCAGGAGCTGAAGACGGAGCTCCTCGGACGCAAAGCCGGCGCCCTCACTCAGATTCTCGCGGCGCTCCCCGAGCTCGACCCGGCGCTCAAACGTCAGGTCGGCGGCGCCGCCAACGCCCTGAAACGGGAATTCGAGGCCGCGTTCACCGAGCGCGAGCGCCAGCTCGAGCAGGCGGCACGCCACGCGAGCGGGGCCGATCTCACCATGCCGGGCCGAGCCCGGTGGGAGGGCGCCCGGCACCTCGTCACCCAGGTCGTGGACGAAATCTGCGAGATCTTCCGCGAGCTGGGGTTCACCCGGGCGGTGGGACCGGAAATCGAAGACGAGCGCTACAACTTCTACGCGCTCAACTTCCCGAAGGACCATCCGGCGCTCGACGCGCAGGATTCCTTCTATGTCGGCCCGGACCTGCTGCTCCGCACCCACACGTCGCCCGTGCAAATCCGCACGCTCGAGCAGTACCGCCCGCCGATCCGCGTGGTCATCCCGGGGACCGTCTACCGGCGCGACCCGTTCGACGCGTCCCATTCCCCCGTCTTCGAGCAGATCGAAGGTCTCGCGGTGGACGAGGGGATCAGCTTCGTCGACTTCAAAGCGACGCTCGCAACCTTCGCGCGCCGCTTCTTCACCAGCACGACCCGCGTCCGGTTTCGGCCGTCGTTCTTTCCATTCACCGAGCCGTCGGCGGAAATGGATGTGCAATGTCAGATCTGCGGCGGCTCGGGATGCGCGGCCTGCAAGCAGACCGGCTGGATGGAGATCCTCGGCTCGGGAATGGTGCACCCCGCGGTGCTCGAGAACTGCGGGGTCGATAGCGAGAAGTACTCGGGCTACGCGTGGGGGATGGGCCCCGAGCGGATTGCCATGACGCGCCACGGAATTCCGGATATCCGGATTCTGTTCGAAGATGACGTGCGCTTTCTCGAACAGTTCGCCGGCGGATCAGCGGACCCGCGCACCGGCCGCCCGTGATCGTTTCGCGTCGCTGGCTCGAAGCGCTGCTGGGCGTCGCCCTGGACGCCCGGAAGGTCGCCGAGCGACTGACCATGCATACCGTCGCGGTGGACGCCGTGGTGCCGATTCACCAGGACCTGGGCGACCTCGTCGTGGCGCGGGTGCTCGAAGTGAAAAAGCACCCCAATGCGGATCGGTTGTCGCTATGCACCGTGGACGTGGGGGGAGCCACGCCGGTCGAGGTGGTGTGCGGTGCCCCCAACGTGCAAGCCGACCGGAAGTACCCGTATGCCGCCGCCGGCACCACGCTGCCCGGCGGGGTGAAGCTCGAACGCCGCAAGATCCGCGGTGTCGAATCGAACGGCATGTTGTGCTCCGCGCGCGAGCTCGGTTTGGGTGAGAACCACGACGGCATCCTCGAGCTGTCGACCGATGCGACGCCGGGCACTCCCTTCCTCGACGCCATGCCCCTGGACGATCACCAGATCATCATCGACGTCACGGCCAACCGACCGGACCTGCTGTGTCACAAGGGCGTCGCGCGCGAGCTGGGCGCATGGCTGGGGACGCCGGTGAAGCTGCCGGAAATCGGCGGCTCCGCTGCACGATCCGCCAATCCGCCCATCCGCCAATCCGTCGGCGGTGTGGTCGACGGAGTGGAAATCCGTCTAGAGGATCCGGAAGGGTGCCCCAGGTACATGGCAGCAGTCATTCGTGGAGTGCAGGTGGGGCGGAGCCCGGAGTGGCTCGCCAAGCGCCTCGAATCGGTGGGCCAGCGCTCGATCAATAACGTGGTGGACGCGACGAATTACGTGCTGTTCGAGCTGAACCAGCCGCTGCACGCGTTTGACTTGGCCAAACTGCGCGGACCGGCGGTCGTCATCCGGCGTGCCCAACAGGGGGAGCGGATCGTAACCCTGGACGGCGTCGCTCGGCAGCTGACGAGCGAGATGACGGCGATCTGCGACGCGGAACGGCCCACCATCGTGGCGGGGGTCATGGGAAGCGCGGAATCGGAGGTCGGTGCGAGCACGACCGACATCGTGCTCGAATGCGCCTACTTCCAGCCCACGCGCATCCGCCGCACCCGCAAGGCGCTCGGCCTCTCGAGCGAGTCGAGCTACCGCTTCGAGCGGAGCATCGACATGCTGGCGATGCCCGATGCGCTGCGGCGCGCCGTTGCGATCATCGGGGCGGTGGCGGGCGGTGAGCTGCATACCGCACCACTCGACCTCTGGCCCAGCCCGGTCGAACCGCGCACGATTTTCCTGCGGCAAGCCCGCGTCGCGGGGTTGCTCGGGATGCCCATCCAGGTTGAGGAAACCGAACGGCTACTCACCTCGGTCGGCTTCATAGTCGCCCCGAAAGACGAGCGAATGGCCGTGCAGGTCCCCGGGTGGCGTCCCGATGTAACTCGGGAAGTGGACTTGGTCGAAGAAATCGCCCGGCTCAAGGGGTACGGCGAATTCCCGGACGAGCTGCGGCCGTACCGGCCGGGCACCGTTCCCGACGCGCCGATCGAAGGCATCAAGGCCCAGGTTCGCCACGAGCTCTCGGCGGCTGGGCTCTTGGAAGCGCGCACGATACCACTTGGTCCGCAGGATGGAGCCGAGGCCGTGCAGGTGTTGAATCCGATGTCCGGCGATGAAGCGTATTTGCGAACCAGGCTGCTCCCAGGCTTGGTGCGGCGGGTCGAATACAACTGGGAACAGCGTAACCGGGACATTCGGCTCTTCGAAATCGGCACGGTGTTTCGGTCCGCCGGCGGCCGCCCAGCCACCCAGGAATGGCCCTCGGTCGCCGCCGTAATCACCGGGGCGCGCCGCCCGGCGCACTGGTCCGAGGGTGCGAAAGTACCTGATATGGACATATGGGACCTCAAGTATCACTTTGAGTTAGCTGTTCGGACCGGGGCACCATCCGCGACGGTAGTCGCCGCCCCGTCGGGCGAGGCGTGGGAGGCGCGAGAGCCCGGGGGGGTTGTGGTGGGTCGGGCGCATGCGCTCGACGCGGATGCGCCCGCCTGGGCTGGGGCGCTGTTCGGGTTCGAGCTGAGAATCGAAACGACAGCCGAGCCGCGCCCGGTCTACCGGCCGCTGCCTACGACGCCTCCGATCGAGCGCGACATCGCGCTCGTGCTCCCCGGGGGGATGAAGGCCGCGCAGGTGGAAACGGTGCTGCGGGCGAAATGCGGCCCGCTGCTCGAATCGCTTGCCGTGTTCGACGAATACCGCGGTCCGGGAATCCCGGCCGATGCCCGCAGCGTAGCCTGGCGGTGCACGTTCCGCGATGCTGCGCGCACCCTGCGGGAGGCCGAAGTCGACAAGATCGTGGACTCCGCGCTCGAGTCGTTGGAGGAAGAGCTTGGCGTACGACGGAGAACGAGCTGATGCACGCGCGCTGGACCAGCTGGAGACCATTCTCCGCCATGTAGCGGACGAGCTGGAATCCTGGCACGGCCGGGCGCTCAAGACCGAGGCCGAGCTGCGGGAGCACCTGGCCCAGCCCCGGACGGCGGGGGGGGCCGCAGCGGGACGGCTCGATCCCGAGCTCAAGAACCGCCTCGCGGATCTGGAACAGGAAAACAAGCAGCTGCGCACCCGCGTCGAAGCCGCGCGGCAGCGCGTGGGCGAGCTGCTCGGCCGGCTCACGTTTCTCGAAGATCAGGCGCGCGAGCAGAACGGCGGCGGGAAACCGTGACCATCAAGAAGCACGCGGTCAAAGTGATGATCGGCGGTGAGGAGTACACCGTGCGCTCGGACCTCGCCCCGGAGTACACGCGCGAAGTCGCCGCGTACGTGGATCAGGCGCTCAAGAAGGTGCTGAGCCAGGGGCCCATCGTCGAGATTCACAAGGCGGCGATTCTCGCGGCGCTCGACATCACGAACGAGCTGTTCCAGTCGAAAAAGGGTGAACGGGAAGTCGCGGCGCGCCTCACGGCGCTCGCCGACGATCTCGTGAAAATGCTGCCTCCGGCAAAGCGCAAGCTCGCCGGGCTATAGTCGACATCATCACGCGCTGCCCGGTCCCTGCGTCTCGGGACGCGCCCGGCGCTGCTGGAGATAGATCCGATGGTGAATTGGCTCAGCGCGGTAGCCGCGACGCTCGGCGTCGCGCTCGCCGCCGCGTTCGCGTTTTTTGTCGTCGGGCGCCGCGTCGAACGGCGTGCCGCGCTCGCCGCCGCCGGGGCCGCCAAGCTCGAGGGCGAGCGCATGCTCGAGGAAGCACGCCAGCGTCTCGCCCTCACGGCCAAGGAACAGTTGCTGCAGGCTCGTGAGTCGCTCGAACACGAAGCGTCGCGGCGCCGGCGGGATGCCGATCGCCGGGAGTCGGCCATGGACGAGCGCGACGAGCGGCTGCGGCAGCGCGAGCGTGGGTGCGAGGATCGGGAGCGGAATCTCGTCACGCGAGAGGAGCAGATCCGCACGCGCCTCGAGCAGCTCGCGGGGGTCTCCGCGCAGCAGGCGAAGCAGGAGCTGATCCAGCGTCTCGAGGGCGAGGCCCGCAGCGACGTCGCCGCGCTGGTGCGCGACCTTCGAGAGCAGGCCAAGCGTGACGCCGAACGCGATGCCAAGAAAATCATCGCGCTCGCGATCCAGCGGCTGGCGGCCGAACACACCGCGGAATCGACGGTCGCGGCGGTCGCCCTGCCGTCGGACGAGATGAAGGGCCGGATCATCGGACGGGAGGGGCGCAATATCCGAGCCTTCGAGGCCGCTACCGGCGTCGACGTCATCATCGACGACACACCGGACACCGTGGTGGTCTCGTGCTTCGATCCGGAACGCCGCGAAGTCGCCCGGCTCGCGCTCGAGCGGCTGATCGCCGACGGCCGGATTCACCCGGGGCGCATCGAAGAAGTGGTGGCCCGGGCCCGCCAGGAGGTGGATGCCGCGACCGTCGAGGCGGGTGAGCGCGCCGCCTACGACGTCGGCATCCACGGCATGCATCCCGACATGATCAAGCTGCTCGGCCGGATGCGGTATCGCACCTCGTACGGCCAGAACATGCTCCAGCATTCCAAGGAAGTCGCCTGGCTCGCGGGGATGATGGCCGCCGAGCTCCATCTCGACGTGCAGCTCGCGAAGCGCGGGGCGTTGCTGCACGACATCGGGAAGGTGCTCACGCACGAGCACGACGGTACGCATGTAGAGCTCGGGGTGCAGGTGGCGACGAAGTACGGCGAGCCCTCGGTGGTGGTGAATTGCATCGCCGCGCACCACGATGACGTCGAGCACGAGTCGCCGATCAGCGTGATCGTCCAGGCCGCCGACGCGGTGTCGGGATCGCGGCCCGGCGCCCGCCGGGAAGCCTTCGAGACCTACGTAAAGCGGCTGACGCAGCTCGAGCAGATCGCGGCGGAGTTTCCCGGGGTCGAGAAGGTGTTCGCGATCCAGGCAGGGCGCGAAGTGCGCGTCGTCGTCACTCCCGACGCGATCGATGACGGCCGCGCCACCGCCCTTTCCGAGCAGATTGCCCGCAAGATCGAGCGCGACCTGCAATATCCGGGACAGATCAAGGTGGTCGTCATCAGAGAGACACGAGCAGTCGACTTTGCCCGCTAGACTGATCGAGGGCGCGCTCGTCGGAAACGCCATTCGCGCCGAGCTCGCCAGCGAAATCACCGCTCTGCGAAAACACGGGATCGTCCCAGGGCTCGCCGCCGTGCTGGTGGGCGACAACCCCGCGTCGCAGACGTACGTGCGGATGAAGGGCAAGGCGTGCGACGAGGCGGGGCTGTATCACGAAACGATCCAGCTCCCCAGGGAAACGCCGGAGCCCGACCTGCTCGCGCTGGTCGATCGCCTCAACGCCGATGCGAAGATCCATGGAATTCTCGTGCAGCTACCGCTGCCAAAGCAGGTCGACACCCAGCGGGTCCTGCTCCGCGTGGATCCGCGCAAGGACGTCGATGGGTTTCACCCCATGAACGTGGGGAAAGTCGCGATCAGTGATCCGACGGGATTCAGACCCGCGACCCCGTACGGCGTGCAGCAGCTCCTCGTGCGCAGCGATATCGAAACCAAAGGCCGTCATGCCGTCGTGGTGGGACGATCGACCATTGTCGGTCGTCCGATGGCGATGCTCCTGTTGCAGGACGGGCCCGGCGGAAACGCGACGGTGACGGTCTGCCATTCGCGCACCCGGGACATCGGCGCGATCACGCGCGAGGCCGAGATCCTGATCGTGGCGATCGGCAAGCCGCGCTTCGTGCGCGGCGACATGGTTCGACCGGGCGCGGTCGTCATCGATGTCGGGGTCAATCGCGTCGAGGATGCGTCGCACCCCAAAGGCTACCGGCTGGTGGGCGATGTAAACTTCGAGGAAGTGTGCGGCGTGGCCAGCGCGATCACGCCCGTTCCCGGAGGCGTGGGACCCATGACGATCACCATGCTGTTGTGCAACACGGTGCAGGCGGCGCGGCAATGGGCGCAGGCATAGATCTGTTCGCGCAGGCCGCGGCGGAGGGCGCCCTCACGGTGGGCGATTTCACCCGCCGGGCGCGGGCCGTGATCGAAAACGGACTACCGCCGCTGTGGATTCGCGGCGAGGTCTCGGGATTCAAGCGCTGGCGCAGCGGGCATTGGTATTTCGCCTTGCGCGACCGCAGCGCGCAGATCCGATGCGTCATGTTCGCCAAGGAAAATCGCCGGCTTCCTGCCGAGCCCGCGGACGGCATGCAGGTGTACGTCTTCGCGCGGCCGACCATGTGGGAGGACAAAGGCGAGTTCCGGCTCACCGTGCTCGAGCTCATGTCCACCGAGCGCGACGGCCTGTGGCAGCTCGCGTTTCAAAAGGCCAAAGCGGCCCTCGAGCGCGATGGCCTACTCGAACCCGGACGGAAGCGGGCGCTGCCCGCGTATGCCGAACGCATCGCGATCATCACGAGCCCGGATGCCGCCGCGCTGCGCGACATCGCCGCGATCGTGCGCCAGCGCTGGCCGCTTGCCGAGCTCATGCTGGTCTCGACGCGGGTACAGGGCGACGGTGCCGAGGGCGAGCTGTGCGCCGCGTTCGCGAAGCTCAAACGCATCCCGCGTCTCGATGTGGCCATCGTGGGCCGGGGCGGGGGCTCGAAGGAAGATCTCTGGACCTTCAATAACGAGCGGGTGGTGCGCGCGCTGGCGGCCGCCTGTGTGCCGATCATCTCGGCGGTCGGCCACGAGACGGACGTCACCCTCGCCGATCTCGTGGCGGACTTTCGGGCCGCGACCCCGTCCGCCGCGGCGACCGCCGCGACTCCGGACTGCGATGAGGTTCTGGCCCATGTCGCCCACCTCGCCACGCGCCTCGGCCGGAGCGCGGCCGGACGCGTGGATCGCGCGGGGCAGCAGCTGGAACGATTGCAAGACCGGCTCGACGGGGCCGTGCGGTGGCGGCTCGAGCGCGATCACCAGCACATCGCGGCGCTCGCGGGGCGGCTCGATGCGCTCTCGCCGCTCAAAATCCTCGATCGCGGCTATTCGCTGGCCCGGGACCCTGCCGGCCGCGTACTCAAGCGCGTGGCCCAGCTCGAGCCGGGACTGCCGTTCCGCCTGCGGGTGACGGACGGCGAGGTGCGGGCTCACGTGGACGAGTCATGACCGGCGGGCCACCGTCGTCCACCCCTCCTCCGCCGACGCGATTTGCCGACGAGATCGAGCGGCTCGAGGAGATTGTGCGGCGTCTGGAGAGCTCCGATCTCGATCTCGACGAATCGCTCAAGCTGTTCGAGGACGGCGTGGAGCGCTTGCGCGTGGTCCGCGAACGCCTCAACGCCGCCGAAGCGAAGCTGCGCCAGGTGCGGGGTGAGCGCGTCGACCGCCCGTGACGCGTTGCCCGCGTTCCTCGCCGACGCTCGAGCCCGCGTCGACTCCGTGCTTGAAGAATGGAGCGAGCGCGCGGCGGAGCGGTGGCCGCGGCCGCTGGCGGAAGCGATGCGTTACAGCCTGCTTGGGCCGGGAAAGCGGCTGCGCCCGGCGCTCGTGCTGGCGGCGGCCCGGGCGGTCGGAGGCGATCGGGACCGGTCGCGTGGTATGGCGGCGGTGGCGGCGGCGCTCGAGATCGTCCACGCCTATTCGCTCGTGCACGACGACCTTCCCTGCATGGATGACGATGATCTGCGGCGTGGCCGACGCACGACGCACCGCGCATTCGACGTGGGCACGGCCACACGCGCGGGATTTCACATGGTGCCCCTCGCGGGGGCAGTGCTCGCGGCCGGCATGGACGCGCTCGCGCTCGATCGAGCGCGGCAGCAGCTGATCGCGGGCGAGCTGTTTCGCGCCGCCGGCGCCGGTGGCATGATCGGCGGCCAGGTGCAGGACCTCGCCGCCGAGGGCAGCGCGAGCGGGCTCGACCGGCAGCACCTCGAGGAAATTCATCGCCGCAAGACCGGCGCACTGATCGGAGCGTCGTGCCTGATCGGCGGGCTTGCCGGGGGCGCAGCGGGCGCCGCGCTCGACGCGCTGCGCCAGTACGGTCAGGCGATCGGCCTGGCGTTTCAGATCGCGGACGACGTGCTCGACGCAACGGGAACCTCGGCGGAGCTCGGCAAGACCGCGGGGAAGGACGCGGCGCGAGAAAAGTGGACCTTCGTTGCGCTGCACGGCATCGATGCCGCACGTCGTGAAGCTTTCCGCCTCTCCACGCAAGCGGTGGACCGGCTGCGGGTGGGGGGGTTAGCTTCTCCGATACTCGAAGGCCTGGCGTCATACGTGGTGAACCGCTCACGGTGAGATACCTCATCCTGTCTCTCCATGCCGCTGCTTAAACGCATCCACGGCCCCCAGGATGTCCGCCGCCTCTCGCGCGGGCAGTTGCCGCTCCTTGCGGAAGAGGTGCGGCGGCGGCTGATCGACGTCGTGTCGCAGACCGGCGGCCACATCGGCGCCGGACTGGGTGTGGTCGAGCTGACGGTGGCGCTGTGCTACTCGTTCGACTCGCCGCGCGACAAGATCGTCTGGGACGTGGGGCACCAGGGATATCCCTGGAAGATTCTCACCGGCCGGAACGAGCGGCTTCCGACGCTGCGGCAGGAAGGCGGGCTCGCGGGGTTCCTGAGCCGGTCGGAGAGCCCCCACGACCAGTTCGGGGCCGGACACGCCGGCACGGGGCTGTCCGCGGCCTTGGGACTCGCGACCGCACGTGATCTGAAGGGTCAGCACCACAAGGTGGTGGCGGTCGTGGGCGACGGGGCGCTGACCTGCGGCCTTGCCTACGAGGCCATGAACAATGCGGGCCACTCGGACCGCGACATCATCATGGTGCTGAACGACAACGGCATGTCCATCGCGCCGAATGTCGGCGCCATCAACAAGTATCTCGGTTCGATCATCGCGAGCCCGGTGACGGTGCGCGTGCGCGAGCGGGTCAAGGCCGTGATCGAGAAAACCTCGCACGTTGTCGGCGGCACCCGGCTCGTCGAGTTCGCCAAAAATCTCGAAGAGAGCGTCAAGAACCTCTGGTCTCCCGGCATGCTGTTCGAAGAGCTGGGGTTCCGCTATTTCGGGCCGATCGACGGGCACAACATCGAGCAGCTGGTGCACACGTTCCAGCTCGTGAAGCAGCTCAAGGGCCCGCGCGTGGTGCACGTGATCACCGAAAAAGGGCGCGGCTTCCCGCTCCCCGAGCCCGACCTCGAGAAATTCCACGCCCGTGCGCCGTTCGACCCCGTGACCGGACACTTG
The DNA here is from genome assembly GCA_035519195.1 of Gemmatimonadales bacterium. Lineage (GTDB taxonomy): Bacteria > Gemmatimonadota > Gemmatimonadetes > Gemmatimonadales > GWC2-71-9 > AG25. The sequence continues at coordinate 5,695 of DATIWU010000090.1, read as the reverse complement.
AAGCCGATCCACCCCGGGCCGCCCTCCTGGACTCGCATCTTCGGCGACGCCCTGGCGGAGCTCGGAGCCGAGTATCACGATCTCGTCGCCGTGACCGCGGCGATGGCATCGGGCACGGGGACAAACGTGTTTCAGAAGAAATGGCCCGAGCGATTTTTTGACGTGGGAATCGCGGAGGCTCACGCGGTGACATTTGCCGGCGGCCTCGCGGCCCAGGGCCTGCGGCCGGTCGTCGCGATCTATTCGACGTTCTTGCAGCGGGCCTACGACAGCGTTATCCACGACGTCGCGATCCAGAAGCTCCCCGTCATCTTCTGCATGGATCGCGCGGGGATGGTCGGCGAAGACGGCCAGACCCACATGGGGCTGTACGACATCGCCTACCTGCTTGCCGTGCCCCACATGACGGTGACGGCTCCAAAGGACGGCGCGGAGCTGATCGGCCTCCTGCGGAGCGCGCTCGGGCACACCGACGGACCGTTTGCGATCCGGTATCCGCGGGATAAGGCGCCCGGCGAAGCCCCGCCGGCGGCGGAAGTGGCGCCCGTGCCGTATGGGACCTGGGAGCTGCTCCGCACAGGAAAGCACTGCGCGATTCTCGCGGTGGGGGCAATGTGTCAGTCCGCGCTCGAAGCCGCCGACATCCTGGCCGCGGACGGGCTTTCCGTAACGGTCCTGAACTGCCGGTTCCTGAAGCCGCTCGACCGCGTGACGCTCGATGCGTTGATGCACGATCACCGTCTTCTCGTGACCGTCGAGGATGGCGTGGTCGTGAACGGCTTCGGCGCCCACCTGGCGGCGGTGGTTCAAACGACCGCTCCGGAGGTCCGGGTCGTGCCGCTCGGCGTGCCCGATCGGACATACGAGCATGCGCCTCGGGCGGTGCAGCTCGCCGCCGTTGGGCTCACGGGGTCCGGTATCGCCGCCCGCATTCGCGCGCTCGCGGCCGAGGAATCGCTCACGCCCTCATGAACATCGGAGTCGTTGGTAACCCCAGTTACCGCGACTTGCAAAGCGTTCTCGCCCGTCTCACTGAGACCGCGCCGCGCCTGCGTCTCGCGCTGTATGCCGAGCCGAGCCTCGCGCACGTGTGGCCCGGAAGGGCTCCGCGACTGCTCGATGCCGCCCCAAAGCTGGATTTCCTGATGACCCTGGGCGGCGACGGGACGCTGCTTCGCGCCGCTCGCTCGTTGAACGGGGCGACGACGCCGATCCTCGGCATCAATCTCGGTCGCGTGGGCTTCCTGACCACCGCGACGTCTCAGACGATCGAGGCCGCGCTCGAGGCGCTGGTGCGCCGGAGCTTCGTGACGGAATCACGCCTCGCCCTCCTGCCCGCGATTCTCGAGCGGGAAGGCAAGTCACGGCCCGAGCCGATGGTGCTGAACGATGCGGTGGTCCACAAAGGCGGCGTCGCGCGCGTGGTTCGCATGCGCCTCTCGGTCGATGACGAAGAAGTCGGGCGGTACTCGGCGGACGGCATCATCGTCGCGACACCAACCGGGTCGACCGCCTACTCGCTCTCTGCGGGCGGCCCGGTGGTCCTGCCGAGCGTCGATGCGATCATCGTGACCGCGATTTGCCCGCACACGTTGGGCATCCGGCCGTTGGTGGTGCCGCCCAACTCGACCGTGTCGATCGAGCCCGTGCCGCCATGGACCGATCAGATCCTGGTCTCGTTCGACGGCCAGGTCGGGACGACGATGCAGCCCGGCGAGCGACTGCTGGTCCGCCGCGCCGAGCATCCGGTGTTTCTCGTGCGCCTCGGACCCGAAGGGTTCTTCGCGCGGATGGGCCGAAAACTCCAGTGGGGTGAGCCCATGGATCGGGAAGGCAAGTAATGCTGACCGAGCTCAGGGTGCGCGACCTCGCGGTCATCGAAGACGTGACCCTGCCGCTCCGGCCCGGGCTCAACGTGCTGACGGGGGAAACCGGGGCCGGCAAATCCATGCTGGTTGACGCGCTCTCCCTCTTGCTCGGCGAACGCGCTTCCGCGGACGTGGTTCGCGCCGGGGCGCAGAAGACGGTGATCGAGGGGGTGTTTGAGTTGTCGGCGACCGCCCTCGACCGCCTGCGACCGCCTTTGACCGCCCTTGGCGTTGAGCCCGAGGACGGCATGCTCATCCTGAAGCGCGACATCTCCAAGGACGGCCGTTCCCGCGCGTGGGTCAACGGCAGCGCGACGACGATCGGGGTGCTTGCCGAAATCGGCGCGCTGCTCGTCGACTTGCATGGGCAGCACGAAACGCAGTCATTGCTCCGGCCCGACGCGCAGCGGGATATCCTCGACGCGTTTGGCGGGGCGGTGGTCGAGCGGAACGGGGTGCGCGACGCGTACGACCGCTGGCAGGCTATCGCGGAACGCGAAACCACCATCACGTCACGCCAGGAGGACGTGCGGCGGAAAGCCGACTATCTCCGTCACGTGATGGATGAGATTGGCAAGGCGAAGCCAACGGTGGGGGAAGACGAGTCGCTCGCGGGCGAGGCGAGCCGCCTCGGGCATGCCGCAGAGCTCGGGGCTCTGGCGCGCGAGCTCGAGGCCACGGTCGACGGCATGGCCGTGGGCCGCGCGGGCAAGCTCGTCGGACAGATCGAGCGGCTCGATCCGCAGGCGGGAGGCTGGCGCGAGCTGCTGGAAGCGGCGTGCGCCAATCTCGAGGAGCTGGCGCGCACGGTACGCGAGTATGCCTCGGGAATCGATAGCGATCCCGGTCGGCTGGCCGCGGTCGAAGCGCGGCGCGACGTGCTGTACCGCCTCACGCAGAAGTACGGACCGACCATCCCCGACGTGCTGGCGGCGCGGGACGCTGCGGCGCGGGAGCTCGAGCTGCTCGACACGGCGGATCTGGACCTGCGCCAGCTCGCCGATGAGCGCGGCAAAGCGGAGGCGGACTTCGCCGCCGCCGCGAGCGCCCTGAGCGCGAAGCGCGGCGCGGCCGCCCTGCGACTTGGCGGAGAGGTGAACAAGCTGCTGCCGGCGCTCGGCATGGCCGGGGGCCGGTTCTCGGCCCGGCTGGCTCCGCGCAAGGCCGCGAACGCCTCCGGAGCCGAGGACGTGGCCTTCGACGTCGCCCTCAATGCCGGACTCGAACCCCGTCCCCTCGCTCGCGTTACCTCGGGGGGCGAGCTCTCCCGCCTGATGCTGGCGTTGAAAGTCGTGCTGGCGCGACACGACGCCGTGCCGACGCTCATCTTCGATGAGATCGATCAGGGCATCGGCGGCGAGGCCGGTGCCCGCGTGGGAGAGGCGCTCCAAACCGTGGCGCGCGGGTCCGAGCGCCAGGCGCTCGTGATCACGCATCTACCGCAAATTGCGGCGTGCGCGGACCATCACCTCGTGGTTGCCAAGGGCGCGCGCGGGGGCATTGCGACCAGCGATGTAGCGGCGGTGACGGGCGAGGAACGGCGCCGTGAGGTGGCGCGAATGCTGGGCGATCCTGACATGACGACGGCGCTGCGGCATGCCGCGGAGCTGCTCAAAAAAGCTTATGCGAAATCCGCAGCCGCAGGCGATACACAATCGCCGCGGGGACCACTTCCCCCGACCCACTCACCGTCTCCTCGACCGTAAATCCCCCCTCGACCACCGGGCCGGCGTAGGTCATGGCGAATCCCACGCGCACCCACTGCTGTGAGGTGCCCGCATCGAGAATCGCCGCCGGCGTCGCGAAGCCCTGCGCCGCCGCCAGGGCCACCGAATCTTGCGCGGTGCGGTAGCTGTAGTGATCCGCGCCGCGCGACCAAAACGCCGTGGTCACCCCCACGCCAAAATGCGGCGTGAACCGGTACAGCGGGGCGAAATCGACGCCGACGTAATCCCCCGGGTCCCAGTTGAGCGTGGTCGTCGCCTGGTACGGGACGAACAACGCGTCGAACGGCGCCACGCGCCGGGATGCCGTGCCGGGGAGCTGCACGCCGCCGCGCAGCGCCAGATTGAGCCAGAGATGCTTCGCCACGATCAGCTCCTGGAGCACGCGCCCCTCGAATCCCGGCTCGAAATCGGCGACCGGAATGCCCAGAAAGTCGAGCGTCGTATCGCGGGTGGCGGTGGGTAGCCGGCCGATTCCCGCCACGGCGAGGGCGTAGTGCGGCCCCTCCACGAACCGGTATTTGGCCTCGAGCTCGATGTTGCCAAGCCCGTAGTGCCAGTTATAGCCGAGCGGATTGTAGCCGAAGCCGAAAATCGCGCTGTTTTGCCCGACCACCTCACCGACGAACGCATCGAAAGCGGCTGGCGGAGCCAGTGTGTCGTCGGGAAGCAGCAGCGTCGCGCTGAACCCCGGCACGTTGTAGGCGGCCGAGAGCTGTTGCTGGAGATGGGCGATCGACGTGTCGATCGCCATGCCGGCCGGCGATCTCGAGAGCGGCACGAACGGGTTCTGCACGGCACCGACTCCGTAGATCGTGCGCTCCAGCGCGTCGCGGACCGCACGGCCCTGGGCGAGCGTCGCGTTCGCCGCACAGCCGGGATTCGAGGCGCATCCGTACATGCCCGCGTTGATGTTGTTCTGGAGGGTGGTGAGCGCCGCGTTGAACTGGCCGAAGAACGTGGCGTACTGCTGCACCGAGCCGGCGCTCGTGGCGAGGGGGTTGGCCCCGAGATTGGCCGACCCCTGCGCGAGCGCGATGTTGCTGCGGGTCGACACGCGCACGATCGGCACGTTGACGGAGAATGAAAATCGGTTGGAAAGACCCACTTCGATGCCGAGCGGCGTGACGCGCTTCTCCTGGTACACCGTGAGCGTGCCCGCCCCGAGCGTCGGCACGTAATTGCCGATGCCGCTCGCGGTCCGCACGTCCTGTTCGAGCCTCCCGAGCATCGGGATCTGGGCCGGGCCGACGCTATCGGTGGTGAACGGAGAGCCGAGCGTCCGCTCGCCGTTGCTCGTAAAGAGCTGGTCCCAGGTGTCGATACGCGGCTCGAAGCTCACGCGCACGTCGCCCTTGCGCGGGGTATCGGTGCGCTCGATGGTTTGCGCGCGGGCGCCCCTGGCGGGGGCCAGGCTTACCAATACCAGAACGGCACCCGCCAGCCGACGGATGCCGTTCATGCGATTCGAGATCATGCGCAGCGAATCTTAATCACCGTACCTGCTCTCCGCAGCGCGGAGAGGGGTCAGATGGCGTGGCTCACGGTAACGGGATGTTCGTCGAGAATTTCGCGTTGATCACCTGGGCCAGATGTCGCGTGATCAAGACGTGCGTGGATGCGGTCGGATGAACCCCGTCGCACGAGAACGCGAGCCCGAAGGGAGAACCGGAGCACGGCGTCGGCGACGCGGGCGAGCCGACATTCGGGAATGGCGCGACCTGCGACGGAATCTGACGCAGCGAGTCGAGCGTCGGATTGGGATCGAGATAGGCCCAGCTGTTGGCGCTGGCCGCCGACGAGATGAACGCGTTGTACTGCAGCAGGGTGGACACGAGCTTCCGCAGCTCGGCCGGCGACACAGTGGACGGCTCGGTGCAGTACAGCGTGTCGCTCGCGCCCGCCGCCGCCGCGGCAATGAGCTGCAGGCCGAACGGGAACGGCACGAGCGTGGAATCGCCCTTCCCGGCCGGATTGAGGAACGTCGGTGCGCACAGGGGATCCACGTGGAACGTCGGCGGGAATGCCACTCCCGCAACCAAGCCGTTCGCGATCTCGAAATAGATGGTCCCGGTGGAGGCGTAGGGAATCTCCGTGACGTTC